>JBOHFC010000354.1:0-5642 GCA_050701375.1 Pseudonocardiaceae bacterium | reverse complement strand
TGAGCTCCATCGGCAGCGTCCAGATCGCGCCGTTCGCCGACCAGGGATAAGGATTGTTGTCGAACACGCCGGTCAGCCGATGCTGCAACGTGTACAGACCCGCATTGTGGACGATGTATCCCCAGGTTCCCCGAGCGGAGAAATACTCAGACAGGTCGACCGTCGTCACCAGTGGCCCGATCACCAGGGCGGTGACCAGCACCACGACCAGCAGCGGAGGCCACAACCGCAATACCCGCTTGGCGCTGAAGCGCCACCACGACGGATCCTGGCGCCAGCTGTCGCTGATCTGATAACCGCTCATCGCGAAGAATCCCATCAACGCGATGTAGCCGGGGGACAAGTTCCACGACGTGGGGAACACCGTCAGCCGTGACGCGTCGGTCAACGGCGCGGAATGATCGACGATCACGGTCAGCGCACCGATCATCCTGAGCCACGCGAATCCGGTGTTCGGATCCGCCTTCAGGGGCTGCGGCACGGGCGGGAGGCTAGCACCGGTTGCTGACCCGCCTGGATTGCCACTCGGCTGGGTTGGGAGGTCGGCCGTGAACGCAGGGTGGCTGCTGTGCACAATGTGCCCTCGACCTGATGACGCCGATCCGATGACCGAGGGGGTGGCAGCGTGAACCCTGACGAGTCGCCCGCAGACGATGCTCCCCGTGCGGCTAGTTCGTACTCGCCGGTGTTTGGTTGGGAGGCCCCCACCGAGGATGCACCTACGCAGGTCAACGGGGCGATCGGGCGGGACACCGGCCAGCGCGACACCCCACGGCGCGCTACCGGCCCGTCGTCATACCAGCAGCGGCCGGACCTGGCCCAAGATCTGTTCCAGCCGGTCGCCCCGCCTCCCGGCCTGCATCTCAACGACCCCGGCGCAAGCTCGGAGCCCCCCTCGGGATACTCGGGTTTGCCGAACATCGCCAAGCAACCCATCGCCGAACCCTTAGCCGAACAACCCATCGCGCAACGGCAGAGCGCCTGGCGGCGCCCCGGTACCGAGGTGTTCCAGGTGCCCGCGACGCAGTTCCGATCCCAGCGGATGATCGGGATCGCGGTGCTGGTGGTCGTTGTGCTCGGGCTGGTCGCAGCCACGGTCGCGTACTTCCTGACCACGGGACCGGGCCGCACCGGCAACTCGCAACTCACCGTGCCACAGCCGGCCGCCGTCCCTCGCGACCTGCCGTCCCCGCCGGCCCCGCGACCGCCGCCGGTGGACACGGCGCACGCCTTGGTCGATCCACCCGGTCAGAGCCGTGGCGGTGGCGGGATGTTCGACCTGCCCACGCTACTGGCGGAGAACTCTCCGCCGCTGGCGCCCGCTATCGTCAAAGCACTGCAGGGTGGCGGGATGACCGACGGCGTCCTCAAGGCCACCACAACGGGCAGCACCACGATCGGGTTGTTCGCTCTCACCATGCCCGACCAGCACGCTGCGACGGCGGTGGCACAAGAGATCGCCACCGCGCAGCTCGATGGTGGGCTCAAGGCGGACGACAATCGCGCTATGCAGGGCATGGTGGTCATGGCCAGCGCCCCAGACTCGGCGGCCGCGACGTACCGGGCGGTCTATGTCCTCTATAACCGGGCGATCTTCGTCGACGTCTCCGGGCCGAACCGGGACGCCGTGCAGGCCACCTTCGACGCCCTGGTCAAACAGCAGGTAACCCACGCCCCCCCAACCGTCCGGGTCGGCCACTGACGACCGCTCTCCTGTTCCCGAGCTCAACAGGAGAGCTGTTGAAGGACGGTTGCACCTTGCTAGAGGTACCTTTTGTCGCATGGTGACCCTCGAGTGGCGATGAGTAGGGTAAACGGGTCAAGAGTGCCCGGGACTACTTGCGGCTGAGCCTGGATCGGTCCGGGCGAGCCCGGTCGTTGGAGGAGCAGCACGCGGACCATGTCCGGGTGGCTGGTGAGCAGGGCTGGATGTTGGGTGCGGACTCCTATCGGGATGAGTCGGTCAGCGCGTCGCGGTATTCCCGCAAGCCGCGGGGTGGGTTCGATGCGCTGATCGCTGATCTGGAAGCCGACCGGTTCGGTGTGCAGGTTTGCGCCACCATTGCGCTCGATCTCACGTGTGATCGTGCTGTGGTGCCGTCCGAGCAGCTTCCTGATGTATCGCGCCGAACGCTTCCGGGTCAACTCTCGGGAGATCGTCTCCCGTTCTTGGGCGCACAAAGGCTCGACCCCACTCATCAATCATCCCCCCAGAAGATCCCCAGAAAAGGGGGTACATTATCTTAGCAGCAGCAAAATCTGCTAAGATAATGGTCTGTCGCTACGACCGTTTGAGCCCAAAGCAGTGAAGAGCTTCGCATTCTTGTCGGTAGGCGTCGAGGTCGCGCTTTGTGAAGTTGCTGCTGTCGTATCGGTTGCTTCGGATCGACAGGTATGACGATGGCGGTAATCACAGCTCATCGCTCCCTTCTCTACCACTTCCGCAGGTTCTGGCCTCGGCCGAGGATTCTGCGGCAAGACCCGGGTCTTGCCGCGGGCCTGCGGATGCAGCCGCGGCGCAGCGGGGTGTGACAGTCACGACAAGGCCGCAGGCACCGCTACTCGACCACCTCGACCACCTCGACCACCTCGATCGCCTCGATGTCGACCAGGCACCCGCCAAGCGGCACGGCGCCCTCCTGAGGGATAGAGGGGTACAGGTACCCACGAGCCCGCACCCGCTTGTGCTCGAAGCGCTGTATCTCCTCGTCGGGCCGGCGCGCCTCGGGGGTCTCCGGAGGGTAAAGGAACACGAACGAGCCGTCGTCGAGCACCAGCGCCACGTGCCCGAGGTGTTGCGGAGGGCCGACCGGCATCATGCGCAAGTCCCGCTGTTCGTACAGGCCCTCCACCACGGCCTCGGGGCCGGCCTGAAGGGCTACGCCCTCCTCGCTCGTCACCACGACTCCTCGCACGCTTGTTTGCTAATGATTCTCGACCGTCATCGTCGTCGGGGTCGTCCCATGCTGGCCCGTTGCCTTGTGCTTGTCGTGGAACGTCTGGCCGTCCTTCTTCGTCCCGTACATCTCAAAGGTCCAAAGCGTGTTCTCCACCGACGGGTCACCTACCGCATAGTTCTCGAGGACGACGTTGTCGGCCTTGTCGTCGCTCGCGGCGACCACCCCACCCCAGTGGAAGTTCCAGCGGCTCTTGCCGGTTGAGGCCCCGCCGCTCGAGGTGGTGTACCCCTGGCCGACGCCGGGAGTTGCGAACCTGTTTACCTTCAGCATGCGGTCGATACCCTCCTGCTTATCCGGGGAGAGCCCGTTGTAGTACTGGAGGTATGCCTCGGCGACCTCGTCCCGCTTGGTGTTGTAGCGCGCCTTGATCGCCTTGCGGTCGTTGTCGGTCGCCGCAGTACTGTACGCGGCGGCGATCGCTGCGAGAGCGATCTCCAGTCCTCCCGCATCGCTCAATTGCTGGCGGACCGCCATATCGTCGGGGGTGCCGACCTTGAGCTGCCACCTCTCGAAGCGGAGCCAGTTCTTGAAGATCTCGGCTTTCATCGCCGCAGGATCCCCGGTCGCCGTGGTGGCCTCCTTCGGCCCCCCTAGCGTCGGCTTCGTGTAGACGGCTTGGCGGTTCGACCCTCCGACCACGACCGCGTTGCTCTTGCCGCAGTCAGCCCAGAGCTTCACGGTGCCACCCTGGGTGCCGTTCTGTTTGTTCTTCGCCTCCACCTTGACGAGTGTCGCCTTCTTGGAGGGGGCCAAGCGGGACCCCGTCCAGAAGGTGGACTCTTCCGTCGTCTCCACCAGTTCGACTCCCGAATTCACGGCGTTGAGCGCGACGTTCGACAGGGCGGCCTTCCCCTTGCCGGCATAGAGCTCATGGTTCGGATAGCCTTCCTTGGTAGCTACCGTCAGGTCGTCTGCCTGCTTCCAGGTTCCCGTCACGTAGCCCTCTTCGACGTAGCGTTGCACTGCGGGCTCGCGCCGCGCCCGATCCCGTGTGCTCCGCTGCCCGGCCAGCAGGGCGGCGACAGCCCGGTTGCCCACCGCCCGCTGAAGGGACAGCACGGCCGAGGGTGTCAGCCGACCACGCCGCCGGCAGCGTCGCCGATCGCGTGGGAAGAAAGTGTCCTTCCGGCCGCCGTCTGTTCAGAGGCTCCGTCGCGCTCCATCTGTCCCATCTCGACCTTGGCACGCGCCTTCCGGCACATCGCTGCCTCCTCGTTCACCACGCGGCCGACGCGGACCGGTGCCCGACGGTACGCCGCTGCCAAAAAGAAATCCAGAGATCCGCCGATTGGCTGGGGTGCGCCCAGGGCCACGTCATGTTTGTCGGGGGCTACCGGTCGGTCGCTGTCGTGTCGGGTAGACGAGCGACCGACCGGTAGAGAGATAAGTTCAGTGAGGACCACGACAAACGCCCCGGTGTTGCTCGGTGCAACTGGAGCGCGGTACACGCGAGGAACACTGCACAATGGTCGCCCAGTAGTCCGGCCATCGCCGAATAATTGGTCGGGGAATGTTCCGTACGCTGTTAGTATCGGGAACACCGGAGGCGGACATTCCAGGTGGGCATACGGTTTGCAGACCGGGCACAGGCATCTTGCCGTTCCCGCAACTCTGCTGTTGAGTTCGGGCGGCTGAGAGCGGCCGGGTGTGACCTATCCGACGGGGGCTAGTTTGGCGGCGGTGGCCAGGAGGTCCTGGAGGGCGGCGCGGGCTACGCCGGGGCCGAAGCGGTCGGTGATCGCGCTGGCGCCGGCCTCAGACAACGTGCGCCACAGCTCGTCATCCTCGAGCAGCGTCACCACCTGGTCGGCGAACCCGGTGGCGTCGGCGGCCACCAGCACCTGCTCGCCGTGCGCCAGCCCCATCCCCTCGACGGCCACCGGGGTGCACACCGTGGGCAGGCCGGCGGCCATGCTCTCGCCGACCTTGCCCTTCACCCCGGCCCCGAACCGCAACGGTGCCACCGACCCCCGGCACCGCCGGTGCATAGCCGTCAAATCAGCCACCCAGCCGTGCACCTCGACGGTGTCGCCGGCCAGCTCCAGCACGTCAGGCGACGGGTTGCTGCCCACCAGATGCAGGACAGCGCCCGGATGGCGCTGGTGCACCCGCGGCAGCACCTCGCGGGCCATCCAGACCGCCGCGTCGCGGTTGGGTAGGTGATCGAAGCTGCCCACAAACAACAGTCCCGCGCGGCCCCGCGGCCCGGGCACCTCACCGGTCGGCGTGGCGAAGTGCACATTAGACAGCACCCGCACGTCGGCTTCTGGCACCAGGCTGCGCAGCAGGGCCTGCTCGTGCTCGGAGACCACCAAGGTCAGGTCGGCGGCCCGGACCAACCCCAGCTCCAGTTCCCGCGACGCCGCCGCCTTGCCCGCCAGCGCCGTCGCGCCGGCCTCGTCGCCGGTCGACGTGGCCAGCTCCGCTTGCCGTTGCAGGCGCAGGAAGTGCACGTCGACGGTGTCATAGCTGACCAGGCAGCGCGGCGCGAGCATCCGCAGGTCCTCCAGCAGCTTCCAGCCGACCTGTGGACGGGACAGGACCGCGAGGCGCAGCGCGGCACCCGCCTCGCGCAGGAAGGCGTCCTGCCCGGCCGCGTCGGCGATCACGGTGATCCCGTGACGCTGCAGATCCGCGGTGTAGGGCTGCAAGAGGGCGCCGTTGCACGGGAAGAACACCACC
>JBOHFC010000353.1:0-5528 GCA_050701375.1 Pseudonocardiaceae bacterium | reverse complement strand
AACGGCTTGCCCTTGGAGTGCACCTCAAGGATGGCCCGGCGGCCTTGGATGTCCGGCGCGGAGACCGGGATCTGCCGGTCGAAGCGGCCGGGGCGCAGCAACGCGGGGTCCAAGATGTCGGGGCGGTTGGTCGCGGCGATGAGGATGATGCCGCCTCGGGCGTCGAAGCCGTCCATCTCGACGAGAAGCTGGTTGAGGGTCTGCTCGCGCTCGTCGTGCCCACCGCCGAGGCCCGCGCCACGCTGCCGGCCCACCGCGTCGATCTCGTCGACGAAGATGATGCAGGGAGAGTTCTGCTTGGCTTGCTCGAACAGGTCCCGCACTCGCGACGCACCGACCCCGACGAACATCTCGACGAAGTCCGAGCCGGAGATCGAGTAGAACGGCACCGCAGCCTCGCCGGCCACCGCGCGGGCCAACAGGGTCTTGCCGGTTCCGGGTGGGCCGTAGAGCAGAACCCCCTTGGGGATCTTGGCGCCGAGCGCCTGGTACCGGCTCGGGTTGGCGAGGAAATCCTTGATCTCCTCAAGCTCCTCGACGGCCTCGTCGGCACCTGCGACGTCGGAGAAGGTCGTCTTGGGCATGTCCTTGTTCAGCTGTTTGGCCTTGGACTTGCCGAAGTTGAGCACCCGGTTGCCGCCGCCCTGGACGTTGTTCATCATCCACATCAGCAGCAGGAGCAGCAGGCCGAGCGGGATCAGGTAGATCAGCACCTGGAACAGCAGGGACTGCTGGGTCACCTTGGTGTCCCAACCGTCCGGGATCTGCGAGTCGCGCAGCGCCTGAGTGATCTGGTCGGTGCTCTGCTCGGGGTACTGGGTGAGCACCTTGGTGCCCTTGGCGGCGTCGGCGCCCGGGATCGGGTGGTCCAACGTCAGCCGCAGCCGCTGCTCCTTGTCCTCGAGCGTCGCCTGCTTGACGTTGTGCGTGGTGAGCTGTTGCAACGCCTGCGAGGTGGTGACCTGGCTGTACCCTCGTGTGTCATCGAGAAGGAAGCCAAAGGCGTAGTACAGCAGCAACCCGGCTACCACCCACAACAGCGGGTTGCGAAGTATTTTTTTGCGGTCCATACGGCTACGGCCCCTCGGTGGCCTCGACCCTCCTGAGCTGACTGTGCTGTCCTTTGATAGTTCCTCTCCACCATCGAGGACAGCAGAGCACTCCCGTTGGCACCACCCTACCTGGCGGGTCCGACTGCCGGTTGGCGGATGAACCAGAGTTGCCGTGTCGGCGGCGGTGTAAACTCTCCCGTGTTGGTATCGGCGTCTCGGCTTACACCAGAAATGGGTGTTCGGGGAACCGCTAGTCGGCGTAGACCTTAGGGGCGAGGGTCCCGATGTAGGGCAGGTCGCGGTAACGCTCGCAGTAGTCCAAGCCGTACCCGACCACGAACTCCCCAGGGATATCGAAACCGATGTAGCGCACCGACACGTCAACTTGCACCGCATCGGGTTTTCGCAGCAGCGTGCACACCTCCAACGTGGCAGGACGGCGGGTCGCCAAGTTCCGCAACAACCAGGACAGCGTCAAACCTGAGTCGAGGATGTCCTCCACGATGAGCACGTTGCGGCCGGCGATATCGCGGTCGAGGTCTTTCAGGATCCGCACCACCCCCGAAGACGAGGTGGCCGAGCCGTAGGACGCCACCGCCATGAACTCCAGCTGCACCGGGATGGGTAGTGCGCGGGCCAGGTCTGTCATGAACATCACCGCGCCCTTGAGTACCCCGACGAGCAGCAGGTCGCCCTTGTCCCTTTCGGCCCGGTAGTCGCCGGCGACCTGGTGCGCGAGCTCCGCCGTGCGGCGCCGGATCTGCTCTTCGGTGACCAACACCGAGGCGATATCCCCCGGATACAGGTCATCCCCCGGATTCAGGTCATCCCCCAGAGCGGTGTCATCGATGGCGGTGTCATCGTGCTGCATGCAACCTCCCCTGTGCCCGCACCAGATCTACCTCGCCAGGCAACCGCAGCGCGCCCTGCCCCGACCATCGGCCGATGAGATCGTCGGCCGCCCGTAGGTGGGCGTCGGTTAGCTCGATCACCCCGGCGTCGAGCAGCCAGCGACGCAGCACCCGGCGGCGCAGCGCAGCCGGGTGCTGGGCTAGAGCCGCGACATCGAGGTCAGCAGGGGCCCGCAGAGCTGCTGCCAGCAACTCCAGCGCCTGCCCGTCGAGCACGTCGAGATCCTCCTGTAGTTGCTTGGCGGTGCGAGCCAGAGCCTGCGCCACCCCGCCGGCAAGCACATCCTCCAGCAGCGGCAGCACCTCGGTGCGCAGCCGGACCCGCCGGAACCGGGGTTCGGCATTGTGCGGATCGGTCCACGGGACGAGGTCGAGCGCGGCACAAGCCGCGGCGGTGACCGTCCGACGCACCCCGAGCAACGGCCGACCCCAGGGTGGATCAAGCTCCCGCATACCCGCGACGGACCGGGGTCCTGAGCCTCGACCCAGCCCCAGCAGCACCGTCTCAGCCTGGTCATCCAGGGTGTGGCCGAGCAATACCAGGGCCCCGGTCGGCGCAGCTTCGCGCAGCGCCGCGTACCGGAAGCGGCGGGCCGCCGCTTCCGGCCCCCCCGGGCCGTCCACGGTGGTCTGCAGCACCCGCACCGCGGCGACGCCGAGCCCACGTAGCACCTGCGCGGCAGTCTGCGCCACCCGCGCCGAGCCCGGCTGCAGTTGGTGGTCGACGACCAGGCCATGCACCGCCAGGCCCAACCGCCCGCCAATGTGCACCGTCGCAGCCGCCAGCGCCAGCGAGTCGGCACCGCCGGAGCAGGCCACCGCGATGGTGTCCGCTGAGTTGTGGGTGTCCAGGAACCGGCGGACCGCGGCGCGCACCTCACGCACCGCTGGGCTGGCCCCTTCCACGCTGGCCGGGCTCAGGCTGGGGCCATGCGATACAGCCACGCCGCCGGATCGATGATCTCGGCGCGGGTGGGCAGCGTTTCCGGTGAGGTCCACACCGCATTGAACCCGTCCATGCCGACAGCATCCACCACGTGGCTGGTGAACGCCGCGCCCTCGGCGTACTGGCGCAGCTTGGCGTCCATGCCCAGCACGGCTCGCAGCACCCGTTCGATGATGCTGCCGCCCTGGCGGCGAGCGGTGAACCGCTGGCGAATCACCCGTACCGAAGGCACCACGGACGGTCCGACCGCGTCCATAACGTGGTCGGCGTGCCCCTCCAGCAGGGTGGCCAACGCGAGCAGGCGGTCCAGCACCGCGCGCTGCTCGGGATCCTGCAGCAGGCTCAGCACGCCCAAGGCATCCGGTGCCTCCCCGCGCCGGACCCCGCGCACTGCCGCAGGCAGCCTACCGATCATCTTCGCGATGGTGTCCGGGTCTTCGGTGGAGGAGACGAAGGACTGCACCTGGCTGGAGAAATGGTCACGTAGCCACGGCACAGCATTGAACTGCAACCGGTGGGTGGCCTCATGCAGGCATACCCACATCTGAAATTCCTCGGCCGGGACGTCCAACGTCTGGCCCACATTGATCACGTTCGGGGCCACCAGCAATAGCCGTCCAGGATCTTCCGATGGGCCACCGAACGGGTCGTACTGCCCGAGTACCCGCGACGCCAGGAACGCCAACGCCACACCCACCTGCATGCCGGTGGTAGTGGACAGCACGCGCCGGGTCCGTCCCTCCGGAACCCGGTAGTCGGCCAGCAGCCGGCACAGGCCTTCGGTCGCCGCGTCCACCCATCCGGGGCGGTCGACAACCTCGGCGGGGCGAGGCGGCCGGCCGTCGTCGAGCCCGGTCAGCTTCCGCACGTGCTCCTCAGCGATCACCGACATGGCGCGCATCTGGCGCACCGCCGCAGCCGCATCATCGACGGGCAGTGCAGGCCCGGGCGGTAGCAGGCGTTGCGCGGTGACTGCGGCCACCGCCCAGTCGATCGGGGCGCCGGCCGGACCCGTCCGGGGCGCCTGCGGGGTGGAGATCGCTGGTTGTCCCATAACTATGACGGTACGGAACTAATGACAGCCGCACGACCGTAGCCCGGCTGCCAGCGCATCGAGCCGTGGCCGAACCGACACCGGATTGGGCCCATTAGACAGTAGCGCGAACACCAGCATCCGGCCGTCGGAGTCCAGAACGGTGCCCGCCAGGCTGTTGACGCCGGTCAACGTGCCGGTCTTGGCTCGCACCCAGCCCCGGCCACCGGCCGCCGGGCCGTGGTAACGATCGGCCAGCGTGCCGCTGCCGCCGGCCACCGGCAGCCCCACCAGAAGCGGTCGAAGCGCGACGGTCCGCTGCTGGTCGGACTCATCGGCGCGAAGTTCACCGGCGCCAGCCCCATCGGGGGCGGCCGCCGCGCCCAGCAGCTCGGTGAGCAGCGTCGCCGGGACGGCGTCGTCGACGGACAGCCCGCTGCCGTAGACCATGGTGGCGCCGCTGACGTCGCAACCGTGGCCGCGCAGCACGGTGAGCTCCGCCTGGGAAGCTCCGGAGAACGACGGTGGCGCGCCGGTCGCGCGGGCCACCTCCCGGGCCAGCGCCTCGGCGAGCACGTTGTCCGACTCGGTCAGCGCGGTGGCGACCAGGTCCTGCACCGGCGGCGACGACACCTCGCCGAGCACCGCAGCACCGGGCGAGGCGGTGCCGACTGTGACGGTGTCGGGGTCGGCACCCAGGCGGCGAGCCAGTTCCGCGGCCGCGGCAGTGGCGGGCTTGGCAGCCCGAGGGGAGACCTCCTGGCTGGGATCCGCGCGGCCGCCGTCGAGCATCACCGGTTCGATCGGCGCGATATCCCCGCCCGCCACGTCAGCGGGAAACCAGCCCGGTGCCAGCGCGTCACCGGCGTAGCGGCTCACATCAACCAGGACACGGCTCACTGGGCCGTGCGCCCGCACCTGGTCGACCAGGTCATCCAGCCGGGCGGCACCCGGGTAGCCGGTCGCCGTACCGGGCCCGGCCCCCGACAGTGTCGGGTCACCGCCGCCGACCAACACAACGGTGCCCGGCTCCGCACCGGCCACCACGGTGGTTCGCAACCGTTCCTGGTGGTCCAGCGTGAGCAACGCGGCCGACGCGGTGAGCAGCTTCGCGGTGGATCCGGGCAGCAGCGCTGCCGTTGGGTCATGCCGCCAGAGCACCCTGCCGGTCGCCGGGTCGATCACCTGGCCGGACAGCGTGCCCAGTCCCCCCGCAGCGATCAGCGGGTCGAGCACGGCGCCGACGCCGGCCGGGGTCGGCGCCGGTCCATCGGCGGCCGCCGGGCGCAGCGCTGGCTGCACCACCACCGGCGGCGGTGGTGGCACGGTCGCCGCGACCCAGCTCGCCTGCCGTCCGGCGGCCAACGCGGTAACGCCGAGCCCGACGCCGAGCCCGGCGACCACCGCCAGCAGCAGGACAGCGACGACCACCGCGATCCGCTTGCCGCGCCGGTCCGGCAGGCGCAGCGTGGCGAGCCGACCACCAAGTCCCGGCACCGATGTCTCCCATCACTACCCACGAGAAGTGTCCTGAAGCAAAATAGAGGAACTCGTGAGTGGCGATGCGAGTCATAGCTCGCATCGCC
>JBOHFC010000352.1:0-8180 GCA_050701375.1 Pseudonocardiaceae bacterium | reverse complement strand
TTCCTGTACAACGCGATCTTCTTCACCTCGGCCCTGGTGCTGGGCAAGTTCTATGGAGTTTCCGCGACATCGGTGCCGCTATTTCTTATCGCCTTCGCGGTCGGCAACCTAGCTGGCCCGCTAACCATCGGGCGCTTCTTCGACACGATCGGTCGCAAGATCATGATTGCCGGCACGTACATCACGTCCGGCGTCCTACTCGCGGTCAGCGCGTTGCTGTTCAATGCCGGGTTACTCACCGCCATGACCCAGACGATAGCCTGGTGCGTGATCTTCTTCTTCGCCTCGCCCGGTGCCAGCGCCGCGTATCTGACGGTCAGCGAGATCTTTCCGCTGGAGGTACGGGCGAAGGCGATCGCGGTGTTCTTCGCCATCGCGCAGTGCTTCGGCGCGCTCGGTCCCGTCATTTACGGCGCACTGATCGGCGACGGCAGCCAACCGTTCAGGCTGTTTCTCGGCTACCTGCTCGGCGCCACGGTGATGATCGCCGGTGGGCTCGTCGCCGTGGTCTACGGGGTGGCGGCCGAAGGCCGATCCCTGGAGGACGTCGCCGCGCCGCTGGCGGCGGTCGGTCGCGGCCGCACCGGCACCACCCGAGCTGAAGAAGCGGCCTCGCCGCTGTCTACCTGACAGAGCCGGCCACCTGACGGATCAGACCAGCCACCACGCCAACGTCAGCGCGATAAGCATCATCGCTACCGTGAGTAGCAGCACCCCAGATAGCATGCGCGCCGGGTTCGACTCGCCGGGTCGCACACCCAGGTCGCCGCCGGTCCGCGGCCGGGGGAAGCCAGCGTCCTCGAAACCGTTGTCCTCGCGACCAGAGTCCGAGTGGCCGGCTGCGGGGGTGAGTTGCTGGGTCATGACACAGACGCTACGGAGCCGGTGGTTACCGCACGGCCTGAGCTGGGTTAGCCGCAGGTAAAATCGGTTGACGGCGACCCTTCCAGGTGCGGGTGGTGGTCCCTACCCTTTGGGCATGGCCACCGCATGGCCACCGCATGGCCACCGCATGGCCGCTGACCGGGCGAGCCGAGGAGCTGAGCCTGATCAGTGGATTGGTCCACCGCCAGGATGGGCCGGCCGGTGTCGTGCTGGCCGGTGCTGCGGGGGTGGGCAAGACCCGGCTGGCCCGGGAGGCGCTCGCCGCGGCCGAGCAGCGCGGCTCGCTGATCCGGTGGGCCGCCGCGACGTCCTCGGCGCGGGCGCTGCCGTTGGGGGCGTTCGTCGCGACCCTGGGGGTCGTCGGCCCGGATCCCGCTCGGCTGGTGCGCCAGCGCCGGACGCGGTGACGGCGCTGTGGAAGGACGGCCACCTGACCCGGCTGGAGCTCCAGCCGCTGTCTGCGGACGAGACCGCGACCCTGGTGGAAGCCAGGGTAGGTGGACCGGTGGACGACGTTGCCGCGCGCCGGTTGTGGTCGATTACCCTGGGTAATGCGCTGTACCTGCGGCAACTGGTCAACGGCGGGCTGGAATCGGGTCGACTCCATCAGGTCGCCGGGGTGTGGAGGTGGTCAGGGAGGCTGACGCTGTCGCCGGGATTGGTCGAGCTGGTGTCGGCCCGGATCGGTCGGCTACCTGACGCGCAGCGAGACGTGCTGGAGGTGCTGGCCTTCGGCGAGCCGCTGGGCATACCGCTGTTGGTCGGGCTGACCGATGCGGTCGCACTGGAGCAGGTCGAGGCCCGGGGGCTGGTCGAGGTCTACCCGAACGGGCGGCGGTTTCAGGCCCGGCTGGCCCACCCGCTGTATGGCGAGGTGCAACGGGAGCGGATGGACCTGCTGCAGGCCCGGCGGCTGCGCGGTCGGATCGCGGGCGCGCTGGCCGCTACCGGTACCCGGCGGGCCGGTGACACCCTGCGCCGCGCCCTGCTGGTGCTGGATTCCGACCTGCCGCTGGATCCGGTGTTGCTCACCGATGCCGCCCGCCGGGCCACCGAACTGGGGGATCTGGCGCTGGTCGAACGGGTTGCGCGGGCCGCCGTGGCCGGCTGGTTGTGTCCGTCCGCACCATCGAGGGTCACCTGTACCGCGCCTGCGCCAAACTCGGCGCCGCCGACCGCACCGAACTCGCGGCCCTGCTCGGCGGCGAATAATCCCGCCCGCGTAGCGGTGCTCGCCTAGCCGAGTTGCAACATCCAGGACGCTTCCGGCTGATTGTGGTGGTGCCTACCCTTTGGGGTGTGTCCACCACGTGGCCGCTGACCGGGCGTGGCGAGGAGCTGAGCCTGATCAGCGAGCTGACTCTTCGCCGGGATGGGCCGGCCGGGGTGGTACTGGCTGGGGCGGCGGGAGTGGGCAAGACCCGGCTGGCCCGGGAGGTGCTGGCAGCCGCTGAGCAGCGCGGCGCGCAGACTCGGTGGGCGGTGGCAACAGCGTCGGCACGGTCGCTGCCGTTGGGTGCGTTCGCGGCGACGTTGGGCGTCGTAGGCCCGGATCCGGCCCGGTTGGTGCGCCAGGCCAGCGCGGCGTTGCTCGCCGGCGGGGGGCGAGCGGGCGTGATCGTCGGGGTGGACGACGCGCACCTGCTCGACGAGCTGTCCGCGACATTGGTGCACCTTTTGGTGATGCGGCGGGCAGCGACGGTGGTACTCACCCTGCGCACCGGTGAGACCTCACCGGACGCGGTGACGGCGCTGTGGAAGGACGGGCACCTCACGCGACTGGAACTGCAGCCGCTGTCGGCGGACGAGACCGCGACCTTGTTGGAGGCCCGGCTGGGTGGACCGGTGGACAGCGCTGCCGCACGGCGTCTGTGGTCGATCACCAGGGGCAATGCGCTGTATCTGCGGCAGTTGGTCGATGGCGAGCTGGAAGCTGACCGCTTGCACGAGGTTGGCGGAGTATGGCGGTGGTCGGGGGAGCTTACGCCGTCGCCGGGACTGGTCGAGTTGGTGTCGGCGCGGATCGGCCGGCTACCGGACGCTGCGCGAGACGTTCTGGAGGTGCTTGCCTACGGCGAGCCGCTGGGAGTGCCGCTGCTGACCCAGCTGACCGATGCGCTCGCAGTGGAGCAGGTGGAGGCCCGGGGCCTGGTTGAGGTCTACCCGGACGGGCGGCGGTTGCAGGCTCGGCTGGCCCACCCACTCTACGGAGAGGTACAGCGCGCCCAGCTAGGCACACTGCACGCGATGCGGCTGCGCAGTCGTATCGCGAGCGCACTGGCCGCCACCGGCGCCCGGAGAGCCGGTGACACCCTGCGCCGGGCACTGTTGATCCTCGATTCTGACCTGCCACCGGATCCCGAGTTGCTCACCGCCGCCGCCCGCCGGGCCACCGAACTGGGAGATCTCGCACTGGCCGTCCGGATCGCACGAGCCGCGGTGGCCTCCGGAGGCGGTTTCGAGCCGCGGCTATTGATGGGTAACGCGCTGACCTGGTCTGGCGGGGTGGCCGAAGCCGAAACCGAGCTGGCCGCGCTGGGCTCCCTGGCCCGCACCGATGCCCAGCGAGTCCAGGCGGCAATCCCCAGGGTGGCGGCGTTGGCCTGGGGGCTGGCCCGTCCCGCGGAAGCTGAAGCCGTGCTCGACGCCGTCGGGAGCGCTGTCTCCGACGCCTCCGCCACTCTGGAGCTGACCGGGATGCGCTCGGTGGTCGACGCCGGGCTCGGTCGGACGGTCCAGGCCGCCCATGCGGCCGCGAGGGTTCTCGCCGATCCGGGCTGCTCCCCAACTGCGCAAGAGTGGGCCACGTGGGGTCTCGTCGCGAGCCGCGGGGCGTTGGGCCGGCTTGACGGACTCGACGAACTAGTGCAACGAATCGATGCGCGCGCCGACGCATACAAAACTGGACTGCACCAAGCGGCCATCATCGGGTCGGCATGGGTCCGGGGGCTACTCCTCGCCGGTCTGATCGGCCAGGCTGAGCGGACCGCACAACGATACCGTGAGCACTGCCAGGACACCCCCGGACCCGGTGAACTGATCACCAGCACCATGTGCGGAGCTGTGGCCCAGTCCCGCGGACAGGTCAAGACCGCGGCCCGCTGGTTCCGTCAGGTCCTCGCCGGAAATGGCAACTGGTCGTCCACGCTGCTCACAGATCTGCCCGGCGTGCTGGGGATGGCCGGTGAGGCGACCTTGGCACGCCGAGCCCTCAAGGAGATGAGGGCCGCACGGAACCCGGCGCACGCCTACCTGGATGCGGAAATGTTACTGGCCGAAGCGTGGGTGGCCGCCGCCGAGGGTGGTGTCAGCCAGGCCATCGCGCTGGCCGGTCAAGCCGCCGAGCTGGCCGCGTCCCAACACCAACCGGCTGTGGAGGTGCTCGCTCTGCACGCTGCGGTCTGCTTCGGTGACCGCACGGTGGCCGACCGGCTCGCCACCCTGGCCGCCCAGGTCGACGGGCCGCGTGCCAGTACCGCCGCCGCACACGCCGCCGCCCTGGCCGCCGATGATGGTGCGGCACTGCACGCCGCTTCGATCGAACTCGAGCAGATGGGCGCCCTGCTGCCGGCCGCCGACGCCGCCGCTCAGGCCGCCGCCGTCCACACCCGCCACGACTTGCGCGGCTCCGCCCAGGCTGCCAACATTCGGGCGCACCGGCTGGCGCAGTCCTGCGAAGGCGCCCGGACCCCGGCACTGGCCGCGATGGCCGCGCCGGTGTCGCTGACCCTGCGGGAGCGGGAGATCGTCACCCTAGCCGCCGGCGGGTTGTCCAACCGCCAGATCGCCGAACGGCTGGTGGTGTCGGTCCGCACCGTCGAAGGTCACCTCTACCGCGCCTGCGCCAAACTCGGCGCCGCTGACCGCACCGAACTCGCCGCCCTGCTCGGCGGCGACGAACCCCGGCCGTCACCCGGCCCTGCGGGATTCGAGTAGTCAACTACTCGCACCGCCGCCCCCAGCCGCGCGCATCCTCGACTCACCCGGTTGATCCGACCAGCTTCAAGGAGAGCGACGATGACCAGCACTAAAAGACCCGCGCCCTGGGGGGGGGACCGCCCCGTCGCCCGAACCCGCGGGTAAGCCCGACCATCTCAGCGGTTCCAAGGTTTCGACAGGACTGGCGGAGCGCATTGTGGTTGGTGCGCCCCCGGCGGAGGTTTTTGCCGCGGTGGCCGACGTGCGCCGGATGGCCCGGTGGAGCCCCGAATGCTTCGCGGTATGGATCTGGCGCAAGCACAACGGCCTGCCGGCCCGATTCATCGGATGGAACCGGCACGGGCCGCGCGTCTGGTTCTCCAGCTGCCAGGTGCGCGTGGCGGATCCTGGCGCGGAGTTTGCGTTCGACGTGTCCGCGCTCGGGTTTCCGGTGGCTCGATGGGGGTACCGGTTCGCTCCTACCGAGGGCGGAACCGAGGTCACTGAGTACTGGTTCGACAAACGAACTCGCGGGGCCAGCATATTAGGGCGAATCGTCATGGGAAAGTTAGCGAACCACCGCCCGGAGGCCAACCAGGAAGGCATGCGACAAACTTTGCGTCGGCTCAAAATTGAACTAGAATCGGCAGCTAAGAGCTGACCGGCTAGTCGCACGGAGTCCGAGGAGGAAGTCGTGGTCGGTGTCGGCGGTTGCCCAGCCGGCGGTCCAGGAGCCGTGCAGCTGCGGCGTGCGGAGGCGTTGCGACACCTGCCGGGCGCTTACTCGCTGGCTTTGCGTCTGCGGGATGCCGGTCTACCCGACGAGTTGATCGCTGAGTGTCTGGCTATGGAACGGGAAGCGCTGGATCCGCTGTTGGACGTAGCTGAGGCGAAGCTGGCCGCGATACTGCTCGTCGAGCGGGAAGCATGAGATGCCCAGGATGGGGAGCGGCTCGAGCTTCATGCCCGCCTGCCGCTCCGGCGGCCGTTCGGCCGCTGGCCACCCGAGCGCTGCTAACAATCGTTGTTAGCAGCGGAGCGGGTTGTGCAGAGGTGTGCGGGTAGGGTCGATGATCGCGGGTGGGATGAATTCGACGTGGCCGGACTGGATGAGAACTTCCCAGCCGGTCCGATGTACGTGCCGATGGTGCGCTTCGCATAATAGGACGCAGTTTTCGACTTTTGTTTCGCCATGATCGATCCAGTGTCGACAATGATGCGCGTGGCACATTCCCGGTGGCCGATCACAACCGGGGAAAGCGCACCCGCAGTCTCGAGCGACAAGCGCTCGACGAATGGACAACGGGACGGTTCGCATAGCCCGGCCGAGGTCGAGGGGTTCGGATCTCCCACCCAGCACAACCGGGATAATCTTCGCGTCACACGCCCACCGTCTAGCTTCCGCGGCGCTGATCTGCGCCCCGTAGTCCAGCGTCGCGACCCCCAGGCCGGTGCGCAGCGCGTCCCAGTCGATGGTCACCGTCAGGTGCGGTGGCTCCCCCGCGGTGGACGGGCAGTCCTGCGCGGCCCGGGCCAATCCGCAGATCTCCAGCAGGGCATCGGCGTTGCGCTGGCTAGTGCCGCGGGTATCGGGGATGCCCACGGCGGCGGGTCGGGGTGCTGCGAGTTGTTCGATCAACGTCCGGAACGCGGCGCCGTGCTCCGGCTCCAGGAATCCTTCGAGCCCGAGTCGCCCGTCGCGGCGCTCCCACCACCGCAGTTCCCCCGCCGCTGGGGCCACTTCCGGCGCGTCGCGGGGTTCCGGACCGTCCGGGTCGAGGTGCGCGAGGATCCGCTGGCCGATCTTGTGCAGGGCGGTGGGGTGAAACGACCGGGCATGGTGCGCCAACTCAGCCTCCGCCACCTCCCGCTCGCGGGGTTCACGCCGGCGGGGATCGCGCCCATCGTCTCGGTGATCACCCTTACCTGCCCCGGGCCGATCTCACCCGCGGCCAACGCCGCCGCGGTCTCCGGCAGCAACGGCGCCAGCAGCTCACCGGTCAGCGCCCGGCGCGGCGCGAGTTGCTCGGCGTGGGTGACGCGGGTGCCGGCCTCGGTGGGTGACAGGTTCAGCATCCCGGCCAGAAGTTGCTTGGTATTGCGGAACCCGGCGGTGACCGCGATATTGCGGGACTCCAGTTCCGCGACCGCTCCCAGCATCACCGAATGCACCATCCGTGACACCGATTCAATAGCCCGGACCTGATCCGGCAACCCGGCATCATCGCAGTCAATGATGGACTGACGCCACTGGTCGAGACAGGCGACCATGGTCTGCCTCGGATCCAGTAGCGTCTCCATCACGGGACCATTGTCGCACCCACCCCTGACAATCCCGGGGTTTACCAGAGCCACCGGCACGAGAATTTCGCTGATCTCGACTGGCGACCAGCATCGGATAACCGCCTCGGCTAACGGCGTTCGGTCACAGAACTGCACTTGGCCTATCAGCCTATCCGGGCAGGTGATCACCGAGCGAGCATCTCTCCGGTGCCGGTGGGCAAACCAGAAGAGATCAGCCCGAGAGATATCACGCTGCTCCAGCGCTACACCTGCGACCCGGCCGACGCACCACTGTCTGCGGTCGCGGCGCTCGGCGTGACCAACCTGCGCCCCGACCGCCTCGCCAGCCTGATCCACCAACACTGGGGCATCGAGTCGCTGCACTGGCTACGCGGCACCGTCTACCGCGAAGACAACTCCACCATCCACATCAGATCAGGACCCCACGTGATGGCCGCCCTACGCAACCTCACCATCGGAGCAATCCGACGCACCGGCCGACGCGACAACACCGAAACAACCCACTCCGCAAGCCAAAACATGGACCGTCCTTTCAAGATCCTAGCTCATCACATGATCTTGAAACGACCGTGACTCGTCGACCAGTGAGCGCAGCGCGCGCACGGTGCAGTACAGAGTTCGCTCGAGCACGAGATCATCATTTTCATGTACGCGTTGAGCTTCGACGAGAATCGATTATAAAATTCCGACACCTGGCGATCGGAAACTTCATGATCAAATTAACGGATTCGATCACGACGATGCTAACGGCAGCACGGTCGACAGTCGGCTCAGCGGATTGGGCTATTCACGCTGGGGTGAGAACGTCGTCCAAGTCTAGAGCGCCGTGCAGTAGTGAATTTTGATTGACCAGCCCTCGACATCGCGCCAACATGGGCAATCGTGCGTTCAAGGAAACTGGTCTTGCTGTAGCCCGTAGTAATTCTGGCAGGCTCTACTGGACGCATGTCAAGGGACAGTTTGACTTCCCTGTGGGTGGACAGTTGATCTCCCTGTTGGTGGACAGTTTATGTCCCTGTCTGCGGTCGGTTGATCTCCTGTTGATCTAGGTCAAGGGGACCACTCCCTTTCCG
>JBOHFC010000351.1:0-6572 GCA_050701375.1 Pseudonocardiaceae bacterium | reverse complement strand
GCGGCAGGAACGGGGTGAGCAGTGTGTTGGCGTCGGAGACGACCTGTAGGGCGGTGTGCAGGATGGTGTCCCGGCGCTCGGGATCGTCGGCTCGCTTCCACGGTTCCTGCTCGGACAGGTACTTGTTCGCCGCGCTCACCACCCGCATGGCCTCGCCTATAGCGGCCTTGACCCGGTTGCGCTCCAGCAGCCCGCCGACCGTCGCGAAGGCTGCTTGCGACGTGGCCAGCAGCTGCGAGTCGACGGCCTGCGGCGCGGCCGGCCGAGGTACTGATCCGACGTTGCGGTGGGCCATCGAGATGGACCGGTTGACCAGGTTGCCCCACTCGTTGGCCAGCTCGAAGTTGACCCGGCGGACGAACTCGTCCCAGGTGAAGTCGGTGTCCTGGGTTTCGGGGCCGGCCACCGAGATGAAGTAGCGCAAGGTGTCCGGGCCGAACTCGCGTAGGAAGTCCCCGACGTAGATCACCGTGCCACGAGAGGTGGAGAACTTCGAGCCGCTCATCTTGAGGAACTCGCTGGACACCACCTCGGTGGGCAGGTTCAGCGTCCCGAACGGCCCGGGCTCGCCGCCGTGATCCCCCACCCCGTTCTGGCCGAGCAGCATGGCGGGCCAGATCTGGGAGTGGAAGGTGATGTTGTCCTTGCCCATGAAGTAGTACGAACGCGCGTCCGGGTCACACCACCAGGCCTGCCACGCGTCCGGATCACCCGAGCGCGCCGCCCACTCCACCGACGCCGACAGGTAGCCGACCACCGCGTCGAACCAGACGTAGAACCGCTTCATCGGCGCGTCGCGCCAGCCGTCCAGTGGGACCCGCACGCCCCAGTCGAGGTCCCGGGTGATCGCCCTCGGCCGTAGGTCGTCGAGCAGGTTCAGCGAGAACCTGAGCACATTGGGTCGCCACTCGGTGCGGCTGGACAGCCACCCCCCGAGCGCCTTGGTGAACGCGGGCAGGTCGAGGAACAGATGCTCCGTGTGCACGAACTTCGGGGCCTCGCCGTTGATCCGGGACCGCGGGTTGATCAGGTCGGCGGGGTCGAGCTGGTTGCCGCAGTTGTCGCACTGATCGCCGCGGGCACTGTCGTAACCGCAGATCGGGCAGGTGCCCTCGATGTAGCGGTCGGGCAGGGTACGCCCGGTGGACGGGCTGATCGCGCCGAGCGCGCTGCGCGTGAGCACGTAGCCATTGCGGTGCAGCGCAAGGAACAGCTCCTGCACCACCCGGTGGTGGTTGGCCGTGGTGGTGCGGGTGAACAGGTCGTAGGACAGACCCAGACCTTGCAGATCTCCCACGATCATCCGGTTGTACTTGTCGGCGAGTTCGCGGGGCGTGACGCCCTCGGCGTCGGCCTGCACCTGGATCGGGGTGCCGTTCTCGTCGGTTCCCGAGACCATGAGCACCCGGTTGCCGGCCATTCGCTGGTAACGCGCGAAGATGTCCGAGGGAACACCGAAACCGGAGACGTGGCCGATGTGCCGCGGCCCGTTGGCGTAGGGCCAGGCCACCGCGGTGAGCACGGGTGCATTCATATCGCCCAGCCTATGGGGCACCGGCAACGACGTTTCCCAGGGGATCTCGCATGGCTCATGCGCCCACAACGGGGTGCTCAGCCTCAAGCCTTGAGGTCAAGCTGTCAGACGGTCAGGGTGGTGACGACATCGCCAGCGACTCCGCGCCCATGTACTCACCAACCCCCTGCCCCAGCAGCCACGTCGGCTCGGCGGGCACAACTGGTCCGGTGTGCCCGCCGACCGCTCGATCCACTGGCCGAACGGAACGATCGGACCGACGGCGTTGTATGTGCCGGTTGTCCCAGACTGTGCGGTGCCTGGTAGCCAGCCGGCGAGGTCCCGGACGTCGATGACCTGCGTGGGTGTGTCCGGGGAGTCCGGGACGAGCATCGGCGCGTGCTGGTCGCGGGCCGCGCGGGCGACCCAGTAGCGGGAGCGTCCGGAGTGGTCCCCCGGGCCACCGATCGGCCCGGCTCGCGCCACCAGGAGCCGGTCTCCCACAGTGCGGGCGGACTCCTGTTCGCAGATCACCTTCGCTTCGCCATAATGGGAACGGTCGACCTCGTCCCGGTCCGTCGCCAGCAGCAGCGGGGCGGTTTCGTCAGCGCCGGCAGTGGTATGCGAGGCGTAGACGTTGCCGGAGGACACGTACGTCCAATGCCGGGCCTGATCGCCAAGCGCCGCGAGCGCGCAGCGCACCATCCCTGGTTGCCATGACACCTCAACAACCGCGTCCCAGTCGCGGTCGCGCACCGCGTCGTACGCCGCTGGCTTCCGGCGATCCACGACCACCAGAACCGCGCCGTCAGCAACCGGCCCGCTCTCACCCCGGGCCAAACAGGTCACCGCATGGCCGTGGTCTACCGCCTGTCGCGCCACCTCACGTCCCAGCCAGCCAGTACCACCAAGCACGAGAAGCTCCATGAACGCAGTCGACCACTCGTCCGGCTCCACAAGAACGCTCTTCGCCATGGGCGCAACTGACCGGAGTCCTGGCAGATGGGAACACTGGCGCGCCGCGCGATCATGTCCGCTGACCCGCAGGTCTACCGGCGGATGCTTAGCCGCGCAGCGCACCTGCTCTCCGGCGAAGACGTGCCTGCGGATGAGCTGCTAGCACAGCTCAAGGCACTGCTCGCCCGGCGCCCACGCGGGATGGCGCTGGCGATGGTGGTTCTAGCGTGAGGTCGAGCCACACCCGATCGCGCAGCTCGATTCCGTCCCAGCGGATCCCGGCCGGGTAGCCCGTGGCCGTCGTGAATGCGTCTCGCTCGATTGAGGGCAACCGAAACCCCAGTCGTTGGTAGAAGCGGAGGTTTCCGGTGCCGGCGGCCGCAGTGGCGACCAGCAGCCTCGAGCCCGACGCGGCGGCGACCTCATCGATAGCCGCGGCCATCAGCATGCGTCCGATGCCCCGCCCCTGTCTGGTCTCCGCCACGGCCAAGTTCTTGACCTCGACCTCACCGCGCCGGCCGGTATCCACCAACTGAATGTGTCCGATGGGCTCATTCGCGGCGACCGCCACCAGAACCCGACCCGAGTCGATGTAAGAGTCAAGCTGTTCCGAAGAGTCCTCGGCCAGCTCAAACAACGGGCGGATCCGCGCGCGATCTCCGGGATAGTGCTCGATACGAACCGAGTCCTCGCTTCGGTGTCGGGTGGGCCGAGGCTCTTGCGGAAGAGCTGAAGGCGCTCGGTAGGTACGAACCCGAGTCGGCGGTTCGCTTGCAGGCTGATCGCATCGTCCAGCCGGGCGTCGGACCCGATCTCGCTGAAGCCCATCTCCCGGGCCCAGCCTTCCGCCGCCTCGATCAGCGCCCGACCAATCCCCCTCCGACGTAGCGCTTCGGTGACATACCACCCCTCGATGTAGGGCACCGGGCCCCCGGCGCACGGCCGCAGCGCCACCGAGACGAACCCACCCAGAACTCCCGCGTCGGACTCCCACACGAAAACCGTCCCACTGCGGTCATCGTTGTCATCGCTACTGCACAACACCCGCTTCCACTCGGCGACTCGGGCCCTGTCTCCGACGAGCATCCGGCGCACTTCCACACGCCGCAGTGTCGCACGTTCATCACCTCCACTTCTGCCTATGCTCACCCCGTGACCAGGGCTTCAGCCGGCTGACCCGCAGCCAGGACGACCGGCGCGAGCCGGTCTACCTGCTGGCGGCGGCGTTCCAGTCGAGGAGCTGGACGATGATCCCGTTGGGATCGCGCACCTGGAAGGCGCGCTCGCCCCACTCCTCCTCGGTGAGCGGCATTGAGATGGCCACGCCCTCGCCCTGCAACCGTGCCAATTCCCCTTCCAGGTCGTCGACGACGAACGCGAGGATGACGCCGCCAGCGTGGTCGTCGCGCTGGTCGGTGGGCAGGGTTTGCAGGCCCCGTCGCAGGTACACGACGTTCATCCCCGCGTCCTGCCGGCGCAGCGACGCGAACCCGTCGGCGGCCATCTCCTCGCGGAAGCCAAAGTGCTCGACCAGGAACGCACTGGACGCTGCCACGTCCTCGACGTTCAGCGACACGGCGGACGATGTGATATTCACGGCTCTCCTTCGACGATGATGGCGGCGGCTCTCTTTCATCGTACACTGTACTAGATTAGCGCGAGAGGATGTCCCGGTGGTCTCTGAACGCAGTAGCGCCGGCGACCCGGCGCGGACCCTCAACCTGCTCTGGCGTAGCCCCGTCGCGGTGTCGCGACGCGGTCCGGCGCGGGGACTGGACGTCGACGCGGTGGTCGCTGCGGCGACGGACCTGGCCGACCGCGAAGGGCTGGAGGCGGTGACGATTCGCCGGGTCGCGGACGCGCTCGGAGTCGGCGCGATGACGTTGTACACCTACGTGCCAGGCAAAGCTGAGTTACTGGATCTTATGCTTGACTCCCTCTACGCCCACATGCCGCACACAAACACCGCTGGGCAGCCCTGGCGGCAGCGGCTGATGGTGATCGCGGAGGAGAACCGCGCGCTGTTCGGCAATCATCCGTGGGCCGCCACCGTTTCCACCCTGAGGCCGCCGCTAGGTCCAGGGCTGATCGGTAAGTACGAACATGAACTCTCGGCACTTGACGGGCTCGGTCTTGACGATGTCGAAATGGACGACTGCCTCACCCACCTGCTGTCCTTCGTGCAAGCTGCAGCCCGTGCCATCGCCGACACCCGCGCAGCCCAGGCCGACAGCGCCATGGACGACGAGCAGTGGTGGGCCGCCAACGCTCTCCTGCTGGCCCGGGTGCTCAACGAGCGGGCCTACCCGCTCGCCACCCGCGTCGGCACCGCAGCAGGTGCCGCACATCGCAGCGCCCACGATCCCGACCACGCCTACCACTTCGGCTTGCGGCGCGTCCTCGATGGACTCGCCGCCCTGATCGACCGCGGCGACGGGGCGGACCGTCGATCTCGCACCCGTTGACTTCAACCAAAGTTTGAGGTAGCAGGGTCGGACCGCCCAGTTCCCGCTTGACCGCGCCGCGGACGCGCACACCGCAGTCAAAGGCCGGTAGGTCTTCGGGCACGACGTTAGTCACCAAATGACGCGTGCGATGGGGTTTCTCTCAGACGTTGGCGACGCCGTCGTGCCAGATGATTCGCAGCCGCTCTTCGACGGTACCGAACCGCGCGCCGAGGACCTCGCTTCGCACTGCTCCCTCGACGTCGGCGCTGACCGGGAGCAGCCGGCCACCGACGGCGAGCAACACGGTGCAAGTACCAGCAACAGCTGGGATCCCAACCGCTGATGCGGGCCTCCAGCCGGCGGCACCATGTGCAGGACTCCATTCCACACCTCATCGCGCCCGTCGAGGCCCAGCCGGCGTCTGCGTGAGCTCGAGGACGAGGCCAACGATGCCGACGCCGCCGGCGACGCCCACCGCAGCGCACGGGTCGCCGCCGAGCGCGATGCCCTGCTCACCGCGCTCACCGCGGCCTACGGGCTCGGGGGCCGGGCCAGGCGGATGGGCTCGCCCGCCGAACGCGCGCGCACCGCGGTGACCACCCGCATCCGCGACTCCATCCGCCGGATCGGCCAGGCCGATCCCGAGCTGGGAGAGCACCTCTCCCGGTCAGTACGCACCGGAACCTTCTGTGTCTACGACCCGTCTCCGCCGGTCCGCTGGTCGGTGTCAGACCCGATCTGACACCGTGCGGTGCGCTCTGACGCCATCCAGGGTGAAACCACCGGAAGGTAAGGAGCCCGCCATGCCCCGCACCAGCAAGGCCGACGCCCCAGTGGCCATCGACGAGCCCATGATCGAAGGCCGGTACGTCGAACTCGATGGCTACACCGTCGGATACGAGACGCACAAGGCCGACATGGACCCCGGACCACTGTTCGAAAGTTTACCCGGCAACCGCTGCCAGTGCCCGCACTGGGGCGTGGTGCTGGCCGGCCGCATCGTGTTCCGCTACCCCGACCACGACGAGGTCTTCCAGGCCGGTGACGCCTACTACAGCCGCCCCGGCCACCTACCGCTGATGTTCGCCGGCACCGAGCTCGTCGAGTTCAGCCCCACCGACGCGCTGAACGCCACGATGGCCGTCGTCGGGGCCAACCTGGAGGCCGCCAACGTGGTCAGCGGAGCCTGAACCATGGACACCGAGGCCGTGCCCGACTTCAGCGCCAGCCCGCGCGGGTCAGTCTGAGAGGTGGCGCCAGAGGAACTCGTAGGCCAGGGCAGACATGAAGGCAGCCTGTTCGTTGTCGGCCGCGCCGCCGTGGCCGCCTTCGATGTTCTCGTAGTAGGTGACCGGCAGGGCGTACTCGCGCATCCGAGCCACCAGCTTGCGGGCATGGCCGGGACGCACCCGGTCGTCACGGGTGGATGTCGTGAGCAACACCGGCGGGTAGGGGCGTCCGGCGCGCAGCTGGTGATACGGGGAGAAGGGCAGCAGGTGCCCACGGTGAGCCGGGTCGTCGGGATCGCCATACTCGGCGATCCAGGAGGCGCCGGCCGGCAGCAGGTGGTATCGCAGCATGTCCAGCAACGGAACCGAGGCGACGATGGCGCCGAAGCGCTCCGGGTACCGGGTGAGCATCACGCCCATCAGCAG
>JBOHFC010000350.1:0-14629 GCA_050701375.1 Pseudonocardiaceae bacterium | reverse complement strand
CAGCGCCCGACTAACCCACGACCTCACCCGGATCAAAGAGACACGACGTCAGCGGACAGCCGAGCCCATTTTCAGCCCGGAACGGGCCTCCCGCCAGGGGGATCGGGGACTAACCCGAACTACCAGTTCGGGTTGACTCCGGGTCCGGCTCTTTAGTTCAGTGACAGCCCGACGCGGATTGCCATCTGAGCAGCCTCGGTAGCAACCGAGCGGCGGCCATGTCGGGCCACCGTCTGCAGGATGGCGTGGGCAGCCGGTCGATGCTGCATGTCTTCCGGGGCTTCACGTTCAGCGCTGTGCAACAGGAGCAACGCGCTGGCGTAGTCGCGGCGTTGCTCGTATCCCTTGGCTTGGTCGAGAAGGAAGGCCACCCGTCGTTCAATGGACGGGGAATGCCTATGGTCGATGTGTTCGGCCAGTCGCAGGCCTTCCACGGCCTCGCCCGCCTCAATCTCGACGGTCACGGCGTACATTGCGACGTTGGTCGGTCCGAACGCGGTCCACAACGTGTTGCACTCACCCGTGCGATCGGCCAGTGGAGCTACCTCCCGCAACCGGCTGCGAGCAGTCCACGCGTCACCCTGACGAGCGGCCGCGACCGCCCCGATCAGCAGTAACGCGCCATAGATTGCCGCCGCGTCGGCCTCATCCTCGGCCATGAGGGGTCGGAGGACCTCGGCAGCCTGCATTGCCACCATCTCCGCACCCTCGGGCTGCCCATCGGCTAGCAGCACCTGGGCCACGTTCCACCGTGCGACTCCCAGCCGCAGTGCATCGTCTGCGTCCTCGGTCGCCCGCACCGCGCGGTCTGCGGCGAGCAACGACAGGTCAAATCTGCCGAGCCGCTTGGTTACAGTCCGCACGAGGTTGTAAAGATCAACAGCACAACACTTGGTGCGCCGCAAGCTAGACACGACCTCGGCCTGGTGTGCCTGCACAACCGATTCGGTATCAACAATGAGCTGCGGCAGTCGGCCCGCGAGCTTGCTGTAGCGCTGAGGTGACGTTTGCCATATCTGCCATGCCTGGACTATTCGGCCGTGCAGTTCCGTCACGGACGGCAGCTCAGAGGTGGTCAACGTTGGGCTGACCAACGCACGGTAGATAGCCTCGCTGGCCGCTGTACTCGATGGCCGACTCTGTGTCGCTGGTTCTTGACCAAGCAACTCGGCCACCGACACGCCGAGCACCTCGGCGAGCTTCGCCAGCACGGTGACGGTCGGCAGCTTCATCCCACGCTCGATCTGATACAGGTAATCAGCCGTGATGCCGGCCAGCCCGGCCACCACGGTCTTCTTCCGTCTTCCGGCGGTCCGGCGCGCTTGCACACGTTCACCGATGGCCCGCGCCAGCTGCTCGTCCATGCCGTTTACCCGTCGTCCGGGGCGTGATCAACGAGGATGCTACGCCTTGGTGGTCGCTCCCTTGGCAGACTGCTGTGTATGACCGGACGGGGCACCGCAGATCAACCGCCGCACATCCTGGTGTTATGGGACATCGACCACACTCTGATCGAGATGCGGGGCGTGGGCCAGGCCATCTACGAGCGGATATTTCCCGCTGTCACCGGTAAGCCGTTCCAACAGCTCGCCGAGGTGGCCGGTCGAACCGAGTTGGTCATCATGCACGACACACTCCAGCTCCATGACATTGAGCCGACCGAGCAAATGATGCGCCGTTTGGCTACCGCGCTCGTCCAGGCTCACGAGGACGCACGCCAGGAGATCGCCACCACCGGCCGCGCCCTTCCAGGAGCCAAGGAGACTCTGGCGGCCCTGGCCGCCGACCCCCGCGTCCACCAAGCCGTTCTCAGCGGCAATCTGCGCGACGTCTCACGCATCAAACTTGAGGTCTTCGGTCTCGACCCATACCTTGATCTTGCTTCAAGCGCCTACGGCGACGACCACACCGAGCGCCCCGCGCTGGTCACCATCGCCCAGCAACGCGCTACCGAACAAATGGCGATCAGATTTGACAACCAACACACCATACTTATCGGGGACACGCCCAAGGATGTGGAGGCAGCCCTCACGGCTGGTGTGCGGGTTATCGGGGTCGCTAGCGGCAAGAGTAATGAGGCCGAATTAACAAAAGCTGGAGCACCCGTTACCGTCTCTGATCTTACCCACACCGCGAAGATCGTACAATTGGTAACCGACGGACTGCAAACATCGGTGGGAAAACGAAAGGGATAGACTATCACGAGGCTAGCGACGGCATGCATGGTCTAGCTGGCCAGAGCTTGCTACTCCAAGCCATCGTTCACACCAGCTAGCCGTGCCACTGCTGCACCAAATCCTTCTTCTTCGAAAGAGAGGTCCTGGGCGCTGAGATCGATGCGGTACCGGTACACGGCAATATCACCGGCTGTACCGAGAAAATCCGTCCCCGGTCGCTGGTTCGAACTGCACGGATGCACGAGCATCACGCACCGCGTGCCGAAACTGACGGCGTAGGTTATGTCTGTCAGCCGATGATCTCGGTACGGCATCGAGCGAGCGCTCACGGACCACGTGCTAGGCGGTATTGAGGTGGCTGGGAGCAATGCGGCTGAGCTGGTTGCGAGAGGTGATGTCGAGCTTGGCGAAGACCTTGTGCAGGTGGTATTGGACGGTCCGGGGGCTGATGAATAGTTGGGCGCCAATATCGGGGTTTGAGAGGCCGTCGCGGGCGAGTCGGGCGATCTGCGCCTCCTGGGGTGTGAGGACGTCGCTCGTGTCAACGCTGCGCCTGCGGGCGGTCTCGCCGGTGGCTAGGAGCTCGCGCCGCGCGCGCTCGGCAAAGGCTTCGGCCCCGATGCGGCTGAACGTGTCATGGGCGGCTCGAAGTTGCTCGCGCGCGTCCACGCGCCGCTTATCGCGGCGCAGCCATTCGCCGTACACGAGCTGGGCGCGGGCCAGGTAAGGGGCGACGCGGCCGCGGGCCAGCCGCGTGACCGCCTCCTCGTAGAGCGCTCCGGCGGAAGGGCCATCGGTCAGCAACGCCCGCGAGCGGGCGTCGATCCCGAGGGCCCATTCGGTGCCGCTTGCTCGTGTTCGCTCGCCAAGGCGCTCGAGCGCCGTGGTGGCAAGCTGTGGTCTGTTGCTGCGCACGGCCGCCTCGATGAGCTCCACCAACGCCAAGGCGTACAGGGATAGTTCGTTTTGCGCGCAGGCCCGCTGCGCTGCGGCGAGCGCCTCCTCGTAGCGGCCGAGGCCGTTGAAGAGCACCGCGTTCGCGCATTCGATCACGCTCAGCGCCATGCCCTGGCCCCTGGCGGTCGCGTCCTGGCGGCCGGCCTCGATCAGCTCCAGCGCCTCGGCCTCGTTGCCGCGGTAGGCGGCGATCAACGGCGTGGCCTGTATCAAGGGCGCGGTGCCGGTCGCCTAGGTGATCGCGGAGGACTCCTCCATCAACCTCGACGCTTCGGCGTACTCCCCGACGTGCAAGTGCGCGGCGGCGTGCAAGCTGGCCGCGATGGGAAGGACGCTGAGCGCGCCGGCCTCGCGCGCCCGCCGAACGCCGCGGTTGGCCAGCTCGTCCCAGGTCTCGTGGTCCCACAGATCCGCGGCGATGCGGCACGCCAGCCAGAGCCAGCGGTCGTTGTCCGCGTTGTCCCCGTCGTCTCGGCGGAAGGCCTCCAGCGCTTCCCGCAGCGCAGGCACGCTTGCCGGGTAGCCGTCCGTGACACGCGTCGCAAGACCATTCAGGAGCAGGTCGGTCGCTCCTGGCGGCTGCGAGGCCGGGGGTGCGGTGCGGACTACCTCCAACACGTCCCGGCCATTGCCGAGACGGCCGGCGAAGATTGCCGCGGCGAGCGCTTCGAGGCACGTCTCGCGCGCCTGCCCGGGGTCGAGCGGAACCAGGCGCCTGGCGGCATCGAGCAGCAACGGCGGTGCGTCGCTGCCGCGCCTGACGGCGAACGCGATCTGCGCGCGCAGCCGCTGCAGCCGCGCGCGCTGGAGCTCGTCCAGCGGGGTAAGTTCCGCGGTCGCAACCAGCGCGTGCGCAACTTCCGGCGCCCCCGTCTCCAGCTTGGCCTGTGCCGCGGCGAGCGCTCGCGCTCCCCGGCGTGCGGGATCGGGAGTCAGCTCGGCCGCTCGTTCCAGGAACGCGGCCGCGGCGGCGACACCGCCGCGACCCTGCGCCCGTTCGGCCGAGCGCTCCAGCTCACCGGCCACCGCCTCGTCGAGACCCGCCGCCGCGTGCGCGCGATGCCATGCTCGCCGATCGGGTTCCGCCTCGGGATCCGTCTCCTCGGCCAACGCGCGATGTACCTCCCGGCGGTCGTGCAGGGCTGCCGCCCGATAGATCGCCGAGCGCACCAGCGGATGGCGGAACCGCACGCGGGCACCGAGCTCGATCAGCCCGGCGCCCTCGGCCGCAGCGACCGCGTCCGCTCCGACCCCGAGTCGCTCGGCCGCGCGCCACAGCAGGGTGACGTCGCCGACCGGCTCCGCCGCCGCCGTCAGCAGAAGCCGTTGCGAATCAGGCGGGAGCGACTGCAGCCGCCGCAGGAAGCTCTGCTCGATGCGGTCCGTCAGCAGCCGTGCGCCGGGAAGCCCGAACCCTCCCGCCAGTTCCGCGGCCGTCCAGCCGCGGGGCAGTTCCAGCAACGCGAGGGGGTTGCCGCGGGTCTCGGCGACGATCCGGTCCCGGACCCGCTCGTCCAGCCGCCCCGGGATCCCAGAAGCCAGCAACAGCCGTGCAGCGCCGTTATCGACTCCCTCGATGACCAGCTCCGGCAGCCCGCGGAGATGCTCGCTGGGCTCGCGCGTCACGAACACGACCGCGACCGACTCCGCCAGCAGCCGACGCGCGACGAACGCGAGCGCCAGCGCCGACGCTTCGTCCAACCACTGCGCATCGTCGACCACGCGCAGCAGCGGCCGCTCCTCGGCCACCTCCGACAGCAGACTGAGCGCCGCCAGACCGACCACGAAGCGATCCGGTGCCTCCCCGCCGCTCAGCCCAAACGCCACGCGCAGCGCATCATGCTGTGGACCCGGCAAGCGCGCGAGCCGATCCAGCATCGGCGCACACAGTTGATGGAGGGCGGCGAACGCGAGCTCCATCTCCGACTCGACGCCGACGGCCCGCACGAGCCGAAGGTCCGGGGCCGTCCCGATCGCGTAGTCCAACAGCGCCGTCTTGCCCACGCCCGGCTCGCCGCGAAGCACGAGCGCGCGGCTCGCACCCGTGCGCACCGCGTCGAGCAGCCGGCCGAGCACCGCGCACTCCGCGTCGCGCCCTCTCAGGGTGATCTGCGTGGCCATCGGTCCCCGACGCCCAAACCTACCCCCAGGCCCCCGCCATGCCAATCGGCCCGGGGGTCCCCGATTGGCTGGTGCCGCGACTAGCGACTCTGGCTGGCGTCTTGGCCGATACGAGAGCGCCCCGGCCACGGGACCCTCACTGCATGACACACCTACCACATCAAGCGGAAGGCACCAGATGAAGATCGTTGTTATCGGCGGAAGCGGCCTCATCGGGTCGAAACTCGTCAAGAGGCTCCGTGAGGCCGGCCATGAGCCACTGCCGGCGTCACCCAACTCAGGCGTCGACTCCCTGACCGGCGAGGGACTGACCGAAGCGCTGGCGGGCGCCCAGGTTGTCGTCGACGTAGCGAACGCGCCAGCCTGGGAAGACGCAGCGGTGCTGCACTTCTTCCAGACGTCATCTCGCAACATCGTTGCCGCGGAAGCGGCCGCCGGGGTGGGACATCACGTTGCACTCTCGGTCGTCGGCGCCGACCGGCTTCCGGACAGCGGCTACCTCCGCGCGAAGGTCGCACAGGAGGAAGTGGTGAAGGCGGCGACCGTCCCCTACACAATCCTCCGCGCGACACAGTTCTTCGAGTTCATCGGCCGGATCGCCGATTCGAGCGCCAACGGCAACACGGTCCGCCTACCGCCCGCCCTCATCCAGCCCGTCGCAGCCGATGACGTCGCCGCCGCATTGGCCGACGTCGCGACGAACGCACCAGTGAATGGCACCCTCGAGCTGGCCGGCCCTGAACCGCTCCGTCTCGACGAACTCGCCCGACGCGTCTTGGGCGCCAACAACGACGCACGTCAGGTGATCACCGACGTCCACGCACGCTATTTCGGCACAGAGCCCGACGACCAGTCCCTCATCCCCGGCGACAATCCACGCATCGGCCCAACCCGCTTTGAGGGCTGGCTCAGCCATTCCACGGCCAAGCAAACCAACCCCACCAGCCACCGGCCACGATCCGATGCATGGAAGACGGCGCTCACCGTGCTGCAGGAGGCGAGGCCGCCCTCCATCCCGGAAGGAGCCCACGTGACGACCGCTCTCGTCGAATTCCCGCCGGGCGACCCGGGCACCCCTCCGCACCGCCACCCCGGACCGGCCTTCGGCTACATGTTGGAGGGAGAGATGCGCTTCGAACTGGAAGGTGAGCCTGAGCGGGTCGTCCGCGCCGGGGAGACGTTCTGGGAACCCGGCGGGGACGTGATCCACTACCAGGACGGGAACAACCGCACCGACTCCTGGAGCCGATTCATCGTCACGATGATGTGCTTGCCCGGCCAGCCCATGCTCGCGCTGGTTGACGAGAAACAACTGGCCGAGCGTCAGCACCTGCGCGCTCCACGGCCGTCATGAGGTGATCAACGACTCCCACGCCTGTGCACTCATGAGTATTGGAAGTGTGACAAACCGTGGCTGAGACGAAGAGGCTTCCCCGGCAGTTCAACAAGATCTGCCCGACGCATTGGTCATTCGTGTTCGGTAAGGTCGCGCTCTACAGCTTCATTATGCTGCTCCTGTCGGGCGAACGGCCACGCGACGTTCCGCGACGGACCTCGCTCGGCGTGACAGTGGCCACCTTCTACGGCTGCCTACAGCTCGCCGCCGCCATCGACATCATCGCGTTTGTATTCCACTTCTCGGCTGAGGCGCTGTTCTGGGCCGGCCGGATCGGCGTACTCGTCCTGCCACCGCTGGCCTACGCAGTGACCTACCGGCTCTGCCTGGGGTTGCAGCTCTCCGACCGGGCCGTGCTGGAGCACGGCATCCCGACCGGCATCATCCAGCGGCTCCCGCTCAGCTGATCCTCAAGGCCGCGGCGCTGCCCGTGGCCGACCCATACCACCAGCACACCGAGAAAGGAGTTCTCCGCTGTTCACCGGCGGACAGCGAGTAGGTCGACGACCTGGGTGGCCGAGCTCGGCGGTGCCGCGGTCGCACTGGTGGCGATCTGGGCACTCACCGCCCAGGCGCAGGCTGCGGCAGAGTGGACTCAAGCTGCCCTCGGCGCCTTGGTGCCGCGGCCGACCTCACCAATCGCCGGCCCCCGGTCCGACTGTCGTGGTCCTGTCACTTTTCCGGTCCCCGACTGTCAGTTGGGTGGACATGTTGATCAGCTGGGAAGGTAGGAGATCTTGGACGTCTACGAGGCGGTCACGAGCCGACGGGCGGTGCGCGGATTCACCGACCGGCATGTCCCGAGGGAGGTGCTGGAGCGCGTGCTGTCCGCCGCGGCTTGGTCGCCGTCCGGATCGAACCTCCAGCCGTGGCACGCCTACCTACCCGAGGGCGAGAAGGGTGCGGTGCTGCGCCGGGAGGGCCGTTATGCCAGCCACATTGTGGACTGGCGCCGGGCACGTGACGCCGGGCATTGGCCGGGCTCGGCGCGCCCGTCTACGACCGCGCCGTGACCCGCAGCCCGTCACGCCGATCCCATAGACTTTCACTGTCCTAATACTCAATGCTGGGTATAGGTGGTAGATCGTTGACAGGGGGTTGCTGTGCGGGTCGCAAAGCGAGGTCTGCTGTGTGTTGCGGTGTTGTGCTGGTGCTGGTATCTCCGGGGGTGGATCCTGCTTACAGCCCGGCAGTGGTGGCGCAGGGCGCACTGATGGCGATGCTGCTCGCCCGGGACGTGGTCCGTCCCACTTGATGCGTGGATCTTGGGGGGAATCGACTCCCATCGAAATCAGGCAGGCGCCGAGGTCGACTCGCTTACGCCGCCGACCAGCGCCGCCTTCTGCACCTCCGCTACCTTCGAGGTTGTACACCACGCGGCCGTCAGGATGGATCTCGTAGTGCGCCCCTCCGGTTGCCGATGGGGGCCGTAATCCACGGCGTCAGGTGGCCGTAGATGTCGGCGGCGCCACACTTGCCGTGCTGATTCCGGCGCGATCCGCGGTACCGGTTATCGGCCGCCTAATCCGACTCGCCCTCGCCCTCTGGTTACGGCATCCATTGCAATTTGATTTGCCTGCACCCAGTCAACGCGACACAATTCCCTCCCACCGATAGCTTAGACCGTGTCAATGGTGGACACGTCGATGACAAAGCGGTACCGCACGTCGCTGTTCTCCACGCGCTCGTAGGCGGCGTTGATTTGGTCAGCGGCGATTACCTCGATCTCCGCCCCAACACCATGCTCGGCGCAGAAGTCCAACATCTGCTGGGTCTCCGCGATACCTCCGATCATGGAGCCAGCGAGCACCTTACTGCCACCCAATAGCGAGAACGCGTTGTAGGACAGGCTCTCCGCCGGTGCGCCGACGTTCACCATGACCCCGCCGACACGCAGCATCGACAGATACGCATCGATCGGCAGCGGTGCCGACACCGTGTTCAGGATGACGTCAAACCGCCCACTTAAGGCGGTGAAGTTCTCCTCATCAGCGGTGGCGTAGTAGTCGGTCGCTCCGAGCCGCAGCCCGTCTTCCTGCTTTTTCAGACTCTGGCTCAGCACGGTGACTTTCGCACCCAGCGCTACCGCGATCTTCACTCCCATGTGCCCAAGGCCGCCCAAGCCGACGACAGCGACGCTCGTGCCCGGCTCCACGCCCCAACGGTGCAACGGGGAGTAGGTGGTGATGCCGGCACACAGCAGCGGCGCCGCGACATCGAGTTCGATCCCGTCCGGAATGCGGCAGACAAACGCCTCTTTCACCACGATGTGACGGCTGTAGCCGCCGTAGGTATGAGCGCCGTCATAGTCGACGCCGTTGTAAGTAAATACAGTGCCCTTGAGGCAGAACTGCTCGATGCCGGCCCGGCAGTGCTCGCACTCACCACAGGAGTTGACCATGCAGCCCACCCCGACCCGATCACCCACCCGGTACTTCGTCACCTCGGAGCCGACCGCGCTCACGGTGCCAGCAATCTCGTGGCCCGGCACCATCGGGAAGATGCCACCACCCCACTCGTCTTTGGCCTGATGGATGTCGCTGTGGCAGATCCCGGCATAGGCGATGTCGATCCGCACGTCGTCCGAGCGCAAATCACGCCGCTCAATGGTGGTCGGCGCCAACCAACCGCCCGCATGGGGGACGGCGAACGCGGGTGTCGAAGTCATAGAACCTTCTCCATTTCCTGATCGGGCGGAGTCCCCGCTCTTAGTACTCGGCTCGTACCCCACCATCATCGCCAACGCCCTTCGGATCGGCGACCTCATTGCCGAGCGCCTGGGACGGCCGGGCGGTGGACTACGGGAGGTGGGATTCCACACCGCGGACATGACAACGGTACTCGTCGCCCGTGCCAGGGTTCGTGCAATGAGCTGCGTCCGGGCACCGTGCGACGTACCGTGCGCTCGTGCTCGTCCAGCCGATGCCTTCGCTCACCGACCTTGCGCTGGGGCTGGTGACTCTTTACCTGCTCCGGCGGTTGCCGCGCGGCGGCGAGGTGTCCAGACATTGGCGCGCGGCGTTCGCGTGGGCGGCGGCGACCGCGCTTGCCGGAGCCGTACACCACGGCGTCTTCGTCGGGATCCCCAGAGTGAACACCCTGAGCTGGGCGGTCACGAGCATCATGGTCGTCGTCACCATGTCTTACTTGCTGGCGGCGTCCGTGGTGCAGGTCCTGGGGCGGAGTCGAGCCGTCGTCTTTTGGCTGCTGCGCTCGGTGGGGCTGGTGGCGTATATGATCGTCGCCGCGGCCGGCCATGCCAGCATCACGGCGATCATGTCGTGCGAGAGCCTGACGATGGCCAGCGTAGTGGGGCTGTGGATCTGGGCGTGGCTGCGCCATCACCCGATGGGTCGCCCGATGCTGGTTGCCATCGGTGCGAGCATCGCAGCCGCCGTGCTGCGCATCATGCCCGGCGCCGCGGCGCTGGTGGGACTGGACCCCGACTCCGCCTACCACCTGGGCCAAATCGTCGGAATGGTGCTGCTGTACCACGCCATCGCTAGTGCCGGCGGGCGATCCGATGCCGCGCCCGCCTAACCCCAGCCGGGTGATGCCTCGTCGCGAATCGGCGTGTGATGGCAACAGCCGAGGTGCCTCGCGCACCCGCGCGAGCGTAGGCTCCGACCGTCCGGAGACAGTCAGCAGAAAGCGCCGATCATGGCAGAGTCGCTGAGGCAGGACCTGCGGGAACGGATGGGGTCCTCGGGGCCCCTGCCCTTCATCGACTTCATGCAGGCCGCGCTCTACCACCCCAGCGACGGTTACTACGCGACCCGCGTCCCCGGTCACGGGAGCCACTACCGGACGTCTCCCTCCCTCACCCCCTGGTTCGGCCGTCTCGTCGCCCGCGAGCTCCGACGAATGTGGCAGGCGATCGGTAGGCCCGACCCCTTCTCGGTGGTGGAGGTCGGGGGTGGTCAGGCCGATCTCGCCGCCAATGCGATGGCGGAGGCCCACGCGATGGGCGTGCCCTTGCGGTGGCGGTTCATCGAACGATTCGACCGTGTCCGGGACTGGCAGCGACGGCGCCTTGGGCCGGCAGCCGGATCGGCCGAGTGGACGACGGATCTTTCGGGCCCGCCGGTGGTCGGCTGCGTGCTCGCCAATGAAGTACTCGACAACTTTCCCGTGCATGTCCTCGAGGTGGGCGAAGCCGGAAGCGTTCAAGAGGTCTACGTCGACGTCGACGGCGACGGCTTCGTCGAACGGCTGAGTGCGCTCTCGGACGTGACCCTCGCCGAACCCGCCAGCGAAGCCGCGGCCCGCCTCGCCCCGGGAGCCCGTTTCGAGATCTCGTCCGGGGTTGAGGCCTGGTGCCGCGACGCCTTCCGGGCGCTCACCCGCGGCTACCTGCTCCTCATCGACTACGGCGGCCTCGAGCCCGACATCTGGCTCGAGCATCCCGATGGCACAGTTGCGACGTACCGGCGGGAGGATGCGACGCCGTCGCCGTTGGACGAGCCCGGCAGCAAGGACATCACGGCTGACGTGAACTTCTCGGCGGTTGCCCGTGCCGTCCAAAGCGCTGGCTTCCGTCCCGAACCCGCCATCACCCAAGGCAGCTGGCTATTGTCGCTCGGCATCGCCCAAGTGGCAGAGGAGATCGAAACGGCCGGGTTCACGGCGGCCTTGGAGGGACTGGTGGGTGAGGCGACGGTCCTCCAGGGTGAGCTCGGCCGGCTGATGGAGCTCGGGGACGCCGGGGGCCTCGGAAGCCTTCTGGTCCTCCGGGCGGCCAAGGACGCGCCAACGCCTTGCTGACGCGCGTTATCCTGGTGATCCGTCAATCGCCATTTACGAGTTCGGGCAGGTCTACAGGGTGACGAACTGCAGGCCACGGTCCGTGAGCGCGGGCAGCGCGGTGCGCAATGACTCGAGGGTTTCCGCCCGGTCGCCCCCGCCGTCGTGGCACAGCAGGATGTCACCCGGCCGCGCGGCGAGCAGCCGGGCGGTGACCAACGCGATACCCGGCCGCGCCCAATCCCGGGGGTCGATGTCCCACCCGAGAGGCACCATCTGCAGGTCGGCCACAGCCGACAGCACCGCCGCCGACCAATCCCCGCCGGGTGCCCTGAACAGACTCGGCGCCACCCCGCTGGCGCCGGCGATCACCGACTGCGCGTCGGTGATCTGCTGACGGATCGCCGCGACGCCCTGGCGGCTGAAGGGTTGCGGATGGGTCATGCTGTGATTGGTCACCCCGTGGCCCTCGACGACGATCCGCTTCACCAAAGCGGGATAGGCATGGGCCTGCACTCCAATCAGGGAGAAGGTCGCCCGGATCCCGTTGCGGTGCAGCAGGTCAAGTACCTGCGGCGTCCACACCGGGTCCGGACCATCGTCGATAGTCAACGCGACAGCGTTGCGTGCCGCGGCGGGCAGCACATCGCGGACCCGGCTGGCCGGCCCGACCACAGCACGGCCCGCTGCCGGATCACCCGGGGCTGACCCAGCAGCGACGGCGCGTCCCGGCCGACCGAGGGCCAGCCCCCCGACCAGCGCCGCCTGGGTTGTCCACCGGAGTATCCGGCGCCGCGGCAGCTGCCCCGCTTCCTCCATCACCAGGTCTGCCTCCCTCGCGCGCACAGACCGGCGATTATCCTCTCACCGATCGGTTGCGTCGATCTCGCGCACTTGGCCGGCCGGGTGCGCGGTTTCCCGTTTGACGGGGTGACCCCAAGTGGCTGCCCGCCCGTGAGGGTTGGGGTACGCCGTGCAAGCTCTGCCGAGGGGTGTCTGAGCCTGACTCGCCTGGCGTGGGCATCCTCGCTGCGTGACCGGTAGTTGGCGGCACCTGCGTGTGTCCCGGCGGTGAGGAGGTGAGAGATGAGTAACGACGACCCCCCGCTGAGTATCGACGCCGACTGTCCGTCGGGTTCCGATGACGACAGTCATAGTCCGGAGCTGATCTCCGTGGCGGTGGTCGTCGCCGCGGCGGTGGTCGTCGCCGCGGCGGTGGTCGTCACCGCAGCGTCCACGGGGCAGTTTCCGGCGCTTTGAGCGGGTCTGTTTGGTGCTGGTGGCGGGCAGCCTGCTGCTGGTGCCGATCCTGGTGATGACCCACCACCACCGGAAGGAAGTCTGGTCATGGGACACCGAGCAGGTGTCGCTGTCTGATGATCAGGTGAGGCCTTGGGCGTTGCGGGCGTAGCCCTGGGCGAAGCCGTAGACGGCTTTGGCGTAGTCCAGGGAATTGTTGTAGGACAGGACCGCCCGGAGCCATTGATCACCCGAGGCCAGGTTCCGGCTATCCGCGCACAGGTACTTCCCGGCGGCCAGGGCGGCGTTGTCGATGTTCTGCGGGTCGGTGAACCCGTCACCATGAGCATCCGCCCGCCACAACGCCCAGGCCGAGGGAATGAACTGGAATGGCCCCACGGCGTGTTCCCACACCTTGTCCCCGGTCAGCAGACCCCCGTCGGTAGCCGCGATCGCCCGAGTGCCGTTGGCCCCGTCGAGCGGGATCCCGATGATCGGTGACGACGGCCGCCCATCAGGCAGCAGGGTGCGCCCCCCCATGGTTCCATGCTCAGACTCCACCTCGGCGATACCAGCCAGGGTCACCCAAGTCAGGTGGCAGCCGGGTTGGGTGGCCGCCATCACGGCGTGCGCATTGGCGTAGGCCTCCAACGCCCGCGCCGGGATTCCGGTCACCCGGGCCATCCGGGAGGCCCACGCGGCAAACGCCAGCTGCGGTGCCCGCGGCACCCCCGCCGACACCGGGATCTGCACTGGGATCGTGACGGTCCGGGCAGCAGGTCCGCCACCGGAGGGCTGGCTGGTGGGTGCGGTCGGGGCGGCGGCAGGCTCGGGGACATCGGGCAGCGCGGCGGGCGCGGCCATCGCCACCGGGGTGGGCGCGGCCAGTCCCCGATCGGGCAACGGAGCCGCGACCGTGCCCAGGCCCACCACGACCAGGCCAGCGCAGACCAGCGCAGCGCCGGAGAGCACCCCACGCACCGCATAACCACCCACCCGGGCGCGCCCCCGACGCCGCGCACCATCGGATTCACCAGCATTGATCTGCACACCGTGCTCGCTGCTCACAACCGATCAACGATCGATCGGGTGTGCGGAAACGGCGAGCACGAGCATGGTGGCGGAACTGCGAAGTCACCGAAGCGGAAAGGACCGATAGGTAGGAGGTGGCGGCCGCCGACCCGGAATTCGGGTACCGTCACTACGTTGTGGAGAATAGGTCGTTCAGCCCTGGAGTGGTGTGTTGGATCGACGTGTTGAGTACCGATCCGGCCAGCAGTCGGGACTTCTATGCCGGGCTGTTCGGCTGGACCTATCAGATCGACCCGGACCGGCGTCGCAGGTACTACACCACCGCACGGCTTGACGGGCGGCCGGTGGCGGGACTGGCGGGCGTTGCGGCGCCCGCGGGGCAGCAGGTGGCCTGGACGCTGTATCTGACCAGCACCAACATCGACTTCACCGCTGAAGTCATCACCCGCTCAGGCGGGCACGTGTTTTCCAGGCCGACGGATGTCCCCGGCCACGGCAGGGTGCTTACCGGGGTGGATCCGACCGGCGCTGTCATCGGCTTCTGGCAGCCCACCCGGCCGTGGATCTTCCACACGCTCGACCCCGGGTCGCTGATCTGGGCGGAGTTGGACACCTGGGACGGCGCGCGGGCCGACGAGTTCTTCTGGAACCTGTTCGGCTACCACCAGCGGCAGATCGGTGACGGTGTCGACGTGGATTACACCACCTGGTCGCGTGGCGGTCCGACGATGTTGGGCAGGCTTGAGATGAACGAAGACTGGGCGGAGCCTGACATGGCTGCGCAGTGGATGCTGCACTTCGCGGTGGACCCGCGAAGTGGTACCGATGCTGTGGTCGATCGGGTCCTCGAGCTGGGCGGCCGGGTGGACATTTATCCCTACGACACCGAGTTGGGGCGGATCGCGCGAGTCGCTGATCCCTGCGGCGCCGCCTTCGCGCTGATCGATCCGACCCAGCGACTCGA
>JBOHFC010000349.1:0-3319 GCA_050701375.1 Pseudonocardiaceae bacterium | reverse complement strand
CACGAGTTGGCGACCCTGCGACGTCGCCAGACGGTGCTGGAGGACGAGCTGCTGGAAGTGATGGAGCGGCGTGAGGCCACTGCGGCCGACCTCGAGCGCGGCCGAGTGACGTTGGTCGACATCGAGCAGCGCCGCCTTGATGCCATTCGCCGCCGCGATGCGGCACTAGCGGAGGTGGGTTCCGCCGAAGAACATGGTGCGCGAGAGCGCCGCATCCTTATCGGCGGGCTGCCCGCGGACCTGGTGTCACTTTACGAGCGGATCCGGGCCCGCAACGGTACCGGTGCGGCGTTGGTGCGCGAGGGCCGTTGTGGTTCCTGCCGCTTGGAGCTGGACCGCACTGCGATCGGACATCTGCGAGAGGCGGCCTCCGACGAGGTGGTGCGCTGCGAAGAGTGCGGCGTTGTGTTGGTGCGTACTCCCGAATCGGGCCTATCCCGCTCATCCGATCTCTCAGCGGAGTCTGGTCGGTGACCCGGCGCGTCATCATCGAGGCCGACGGTGGCTCGCGGGGCAACCCCGGCCCGGCCGGGTACGGAGCGGTGGTGCGCGACGCCGCCACCGGTGAGCTACTTGCCGAGGTTTCCGAGGGATTGGGGACCACCACCAACAACGTCGCCGAGTATTCGGGCCTCATCGCCGGGCTGCGCGCCGCAGTCAGGGAGGGTGCGCAATCCGCTGAGGCGCGGCTGGACTCCAAGCTCGTGGTCGAGCAGATGAGTGGGCGCTGGCAGATCAAGCAACCGCACCTGCGGCCGCTGGCCGGCGAGGCGGCTGAGCTGGCCCGCCAACTCGGTGACGTCAGCTACACCTGGGTGCCGCGGGCCCGCAACGTGCACGCCGACCGGCTCGCCAACGAGGCGATGGACGCCCAGGTCGGCGTCACCAGCAAGCCTGGGACCCACACCGCAGCACCGGCGCACTGGACCGGCGCCACTGGTACCCCGACCCGACTGCTGATGTTGCGGCACGGGCAGACCGAGCGTTCCGCGCAGCGCCGATACTCCGGGCGCACGGACCTGCCACTGACCGAGCTGGGGGAGCGGCAAGCCGCTGCTGCGGCCGCTCGCCTGGCTCATACCAAGGGCGTCGCGGCGGTGGTCAGCTCCCCGCTGCTGCGGGCCCGGCAGACCGCCCAGCCCGTCGCCGACGCGCTGGGCGTGCCGCTGACCTTTCACGAAGGGCTGATCGAGACCGACTTCGGCTCCTGGGACGGTCTGACCTTCGCCGAGGCGCAAGCTCATGATCCGGATCTGCACACCAGGTGGCTCACCGACACCTCGGCGGCCTCGCCGGGCGGCGAGAGCATGGACGAGGTGCACCGCAGGGTGCGCCGGGTGCGGGACCAGCTGATCGCCGAGCACGGCGCTGAGACGTTGATCGTGGTCAGCCATGTCACGCCGATCAAGGCGCTGCTGCGGATGGCTCTGGATGCCGGACCGTCGCTGCTGCACCGGTTGCACCTGGACGTCGCATCCCTGTCGATCGCGGACTTCTACACCGACGGTCCCGCCTCGGTAAGCCTGGTCAACGACACCGGTCATTTGACGAACAGGTAGATCGACACCGCGAGACCCACCACCACCACGGCCGCTCGCAGCATGGGCGCCGGCAGCCGGCCGGCGAGCTTCGCGCCGAGGAAGCCGCCGACCAGGTTGACGGGGGCAAGCAATGCGACGATCCGCCAGGCCACCGGTGCGCCAACGGCGAATACCACCGCGCTGACCGCAGCGATGATCAGCGAGAGGACACCCTTGACGGCATTGAGCCTGCGCAGGTCATCATGCGCGGTGAGGGCGAGCACCGCGATCAGAATGACGCCAAGCGCCCCGCCGAAGTAGCCGCCGTAGATGGCGGCGAGGAATACCGCGGGCAGCAAGACCGCGCGACGGTCCGGCGCATCGGGTTCCGGCTCTCCGATCCATCGGGCGAGCCACGGTTGCACCCCGAGCAGCACGCTGGCCACCGCCACCAGGGCGGGTACTACCGCGTCGAACACCGCGGCCGGCAACACCAGCAGCAGCAGGCTGCCCACCAGCCCACCCGCCACCGCGACGCCGATGGTCGACAGCACCCGGCTCCGCTGCCCCTGAAGCTCGCGTTGGCTGCCCAGCGCGAGGCCGGCGCTGCCGGCGCATTGGATGACCGAATTGGTGACATTCGCGGCAAGCGGAGGGAATCCCACGGCGAGCAGCGCCGGGAACAACAGCAGCGACCCACCACCGGCCACCGCATTGACCACGCCCGACACGATGCCCGCGACGACCAGCAGGGCCAGGTGGGTGGACGGCACGAGGCGCCACGCTAACCCGGTGTGGGGAGCTCTATGATCGTGGGGCGGACGAGCTGGCCGGGCGGTCGCGTCGGGCTCGAAAACGGGCCCGTCGAGGAAAGTCCGGACTCCTCAGGGCAGGGTGGTTGCTAACGGCAACCCGGGGTGACCCGCGGGACAGTGCCACAGAAAACAGACCGCCCCGCCCCACGAGATCGACGGGGCCGGGGTAAGGGTGAAACGGTGGTGTAAGAGACCACCAGCGTCCCGGGTGACCGGGACGGCTCGGTAAACCCCACCCGGAGCAAGGCCAAAAGGCGCGCCCGCTTTGGGCGCGCTGCGCAGGCGATCGAGGGTGGCCCGCCCGATGCCTGCGGGTAGGCCGCTGGAGCCTGCCGGCGACGACAGGCCGAGATGGATGACCGCCGGCCGGGACGCCGCAAGGCCCCCGGTGCACAGGATCCGGCTTACAGGCCAGCTCGTCCGCCCCACACGTCGCCACCTGCGTCAACGGGGTGATGCGGCCGGGTTGACCAGGAGGAAAGCTCTCGCTACTTCTCCAGGTTTCTCAATACTTCTCGACGTCCAACGGCCCGACGACGGCCCCAGAATTCGATCTTGCGCCGGGGCTGTGGGGCATCCCGTCGATCTGGCGAAGCCCGACCACACGCCAGCCCGGGTGCAGCCCTCGACGGAACCGGCGCGTGCGTCATCTGGCTCTGCTCCCGGGTTGGCGTGTGGTAGCCCTCCGGGAGATCGATGGGATGCCACACCCCGCTCACCTGACCCAGCCGCAGCAGTTCTTGTGGCTGGTCATCCTGGAGATCTGCCCGCCCGGCAAGGCATTTTTTGGTTGGGTGCAGGCTCTATCAGAGAGTCGAGTACCGCCGTACAAAGGAGCGGACCGTAACGCGCCTTGAGTGTCAAGGGACAGTTTGACTTCCCTGTGGGTGGACAGTTGATCTCCCTGTTGGTGGACAGTTTATGTCCCTGTCTGCGGTCGGTTGATCTCCTGTTGATCTAGGTCAAGGGGACCACTCCCTTTCC
>JBOHFC010000348.1:0-2452 GCA_050701375.1 Pseudonocardiaceae bacterium | reverse complement strand
CCCCCGCCCCGTTGCGGCCAGGTTCGCCCCGGACGTCACTGTGGCCAGTCCTGACGACGACGCGAGGCAGCAGGGCCTGCTGTGAACGCCTTCCTAGCCGACCCGGCGCTGCAGCCGCTGTGGCGGGCCGTGACCGCCGCCCTGGACCGTAACGGCCTGGTCTGGCGCGGCCGGTTGACGCTGCCCGACCTCACCCCCGAGGGTCGTCGCCGGCTCGGGGTTCTGATCGAGACCCGGATGCCGGCCACCCGGCGCGCAGTCTCGCTGAACGCCGTCGCGGCCGGCGTGGAGCGGCTCACCGGCGCCATTTTTGTCGACGCTCTGGGGACACTCGGACACCCACCCGCCGGTCGGCGAGAGGCAGCGCTGGCCCGCCACGACGCCATGCGGCAGCGGCGGGCCGCCCTGGATGATGCGACAGCGGCCCAGTTGGGCGATGCGGCTTGGGTGATCACCTGGCGCGACGCCGCCTGGACCGACGGTCTGTTCGCTCGTCACACCGCCGACGAGGTCGCAACGGCGGTCACCCGGGTCGGGCAGGTGCTCGCCCGCGCCGGCTCCGGCCGCAGCCGCACCGAGGTGGCGGCGCAGCTGTTCGGCGACGCGCACGCGCTGGACACCTCCACCCGGCTCGCCACCTTGGTCACCCGGGCGCTGGCCGCACGCAACGGCCCGGTCGACGAGCGCAGCGCGTGGGAACGCGCCGGCCTGCCGCTGGACCTCGTGTCGGCCCCGGTGTTGACCTGGGCACTGCCGGTCCTCGGCGCAGGTGGAGTCGCCGAGGCAGTGCGGGCGATGACGGCGGCCGGGCTGCCGATGCAGCTGTCGGTGCTCGCGCTGCGGGCGTCGCCGCTGACTGTCGCGCCCGGGAAGCCGGTGCTGGTTGTGGAGAACCCGCGGCTTGTGGAGGCAGCGGCCGAACGTAGGAGCGGGTGATGGACGATGTCCTCGGCGCGCACGCGGCCGGCTGTTGACCGCTGACGATCTGCCCGCCGGGTTCGATCCCTTGCTCAACATCGTCCTGGCGGCAGCCGGTGATATCGGGTGGACACGAATCACCCACCGGAATTAGGCGGGTCCGGGTAACCAGATCGTCCCGTCGGACGAAGTGCGGGTGTGTTGTTCACGGCACCATAACACCGATCCCACCGACTTCAGTTGCCCGGCCGTGAGCCAACATCTCACGAAAGCTGCAACTCAGCGTAGTGCACCAACGGGGTATTGGGTTAGATCTCCCTCGGACACCATATTAGTGCGAATCAGGCGATAGCTGAGGGTTTTCTGCTCAGTATTCGGGGTGCGACAGTAGCCAGCGCTGCGCACGCCGGTCGGTGTGCCTGTTGCCAGACCGTAGCCTGGTTGCCTCGTTGAGCAGCCCGAACGATGCGTACATGCCACCCGGCTCGCCAGCGGCTATCTGTGCTTGTGCGGTGCGGATAGTGGCGAGCTCTGCGTTAGTCATGATCTATTCCTATCTGTTGCCGTATGGCCATCGCAGCCACGAGCCCGCACCCGTAGCGGTGGGATCTTTCACTGATCATGGAGACACCGCACGGAGGGTTCCCCCGTCAAAGTTGCTTAACCGAAGATTAAGCCTGCATAAACTGATCGTAACTGAGTCGTCAAACGTAACGCGAAAAAGAAGAACCACTCGAATGGCGTAGCATTAAGTCGCCTTCGTCGCGAATGCCCCGGAACGGGTGATCACGAACGCGGCGCCAATTAGTGGCAGGTGTTGTGGCGGGAGAGTCGAATCTTTTCCACTGCGTGCTGCGCGATATGCCCAGCTCGGCCACGATGCCCGACAGTCGTCACCGCTCCGTACGGACGAAGCAAACGGCCTCCCCCATCCCCGTGGTGTCGCAGTCGGTGATCTGGAAGGTGACGGTGAGGCGGGCGTGACCTCGTCGGTGCCAGCCTGGATGGGAGGCGTGGCGACCCTTGGCGACCTCGCCGTGAGTGCTCTCGGCATGCCTGGCGCTGGTGAGGGCTGCCAAGCCGGTTCCTCCACGATAGAGGTCACCGGTCTGAGGCGCGCGCCGGCGGCCTCTGCCAGCTCCACGGGCGTCGGTGACCGCGTCGATCACCATGGGAGCCGTGGGAGATGTGGGTGAGTCGCAGCGCGAGAGCGTGGGAGGCCGCGTAGCCGATGTTCCGGCCGCGATGTGGTCCGGCTGCGGGTGCGCCGACACCCAGCGAGTACCGAGGTCGGCCTCGGCGACCCCGTGGTTTCGAACGCGGGCCAGTACTGCCTGCGACGCGGTCGCGACCTTCCCGAGCGCAGCGCCGGGTGTGTTGGCCGTGGCTTCCAGGCGGATGGTGACGTCGGTGATCACCCTCACTTGCCCCGGACCGATCTCACCCGCGGCCAACGCCGCCGCGGTCTCCGGCAGCAACGGCGCCAAGATCGCACCGCCAAGGGCACGGCGCGGGGCGAGTTGCCCCGCATGCG
>JBOHFC010000347.1:0-5802 GCA_050701375.1 Pseudonocardiaceae bacterium | reverse complement strand
GTCGACCGCAACAAGTCTCGCTGTCTCGGCGCCCGACCCAACGTCACATGATCATCATTCCAGAGCGGTCCGCGCCACCGAGTCACCGACACGCGAAAAACACCAGCCACCTAGGGATGCGGCTTCGCCCTCGCAGCGGACGGCTCGATCATTCTTCCCGATTTCGCGATTGCTCAACCGTGATCGAGTCTCGCTCCAAGTACCCGCTGTAGGTGCATCAGGGAGAACTCCTGCACCGCCTCCGCTGGGTGGCCCGGCCCGTCGAAGGTGCCAGTCGCCTGGGCAGCTACAGTCACCGGAAAGTCCCGATTGCGTAGATCAGCCGTCGTGTGCAGCACGCAGATGTCGGTACATACCCCACAGATCCGCACTGAGTCGATACCGAAGCGGTGCAGGTGGCCCTCCATCTCGGTCTCGAACAGCGCCGAGTACCGCCGCTTGCGTAACAACACAACATCGTCCCTAGCCAACAGTGGAAGCAGCTCGTCGACCAGATCGGCCTCCGGGGTGCCGCGGAGGCAGTGTTCGGGGAACACCGCGAACTCTGCGTCGTCGATCTCGTGGGTGTCCGCGGTGAACAGCACCCGCCGGCCGGCCGCGAGGGCCTCGGCTACCTCCCGGCGCACCGCTGGAAGCACCGCCAGGCACCGGTCGCTGGCCAGATTGCCCTGGCGGAGGAACCCGTTCTGCATGTCCACGACCACAAGAAGCTCAGACACAGACGCCTCCTGCCGCTCAGCGGGCCATCCCAGGCCTGCATCATCTGTTGACAGTAGGTCGGTGAGCCGCGGTTCCGGATACCGGGATGCTCAAGCGACAGACCATTGAGGCCAAAGCGTTCGCGCGGCGGAGTGCCCAGCGAACTCCAGGTGTGGTGGATGGCTTCGATGTCGTTCCAGAGTCGTCGTGCAGACCAGCGATTACGTCCGTGCCATCTTCGCCTCCGGCAACCTTACGCGGCCGGAGGTAGACGCTCGTGTTGCAGAGCGGTTGCTGCGGGCTCAGATTCTTGAGGAACCGGGCCGCCAGTTCACGTTTGTGCTCACTGCGGGCGCGCTCGGTTGGCGTGTGGGTGCCCCCGAGATGATGGCGCGGCAGATCGAGTACATCGCCGAGGTGAGCCGGCGACCTCACGTCCGGGTCAGTGTGATCCCGTGGGGCGTTGAGGCCAACGTTTTCCCGCCGTGGGTTCGATCTGTACGACGAGCACACCGTGGTGGTCGGGGTTGTCGGAGGGTCCGCCTACTACAACGATCCGTCGGATGTTGCCCGGTACGTGGCGATGTTAGCGGCGCTGGAGCGCCTCGCAATCTTCGGGGACGAGGCGCGCGCCGAGCTACGACGTGTCGCTGATGAGTACAGGACGCCGGATGGCTGACGGCGCTGGCGGATCGTGGTGCCGTACGCATCATCGCGGCTGTAGCCGAGCAGCGTGCTACGGGAATGGTTGATGGTCCGCGGCGCAGGTGGCGCCATCGGCGGGGAGTTGCAGGATGACGAGATAGTCCGCCACTGCGGCGCTGGCGCACGCGCTGTGCACGTTCAGCGTGGTATGCCCGTAACCTTCGACGACCAGCAGCTGGGCGTCGCCGAGTTCGTCCCGGGTAGCCTGCGCGTTCCAGAGCGGCGTCTCGGGATCGTAGCGATTGTTCACCACCAGTATCGGGTACTGCCTGGGATGATTCCACGGGCCCAGGTAGCGGTCGCGGTCCGTGGCCGGCCAGGCGATGCATTGGGCCATATCGAACAGCGCGGTCAGCCCGAAATATGGGCGGCTCTGGTCCTCGATCGGGATGAGCTGGTGGTAGGCCTGCTGATCGTGCGGGTAGTCGCTGTCGAGGCACTGGGTGGCCAGAAACGACGCGGAATGTGCGGGTATATACGGGTCCAGGGTCGGCGGCTGGCCCTGCGCAGCGGCGTCCTCGGGGCGCAGCGAGTTGTCGAGGCCCTGCAGCCACCTGGCCATGCCGGTCCAGCGGGCCGAAGTGTGCAGGTCGTAGGAGACGGTCCCGAGCACTGCGGCGAGGCTGGTGCCACCACCACGTCGTTTGAGTCTGGCCACCATATCGGCGAACTTTCGCTGCGGATCACCTGCGGAAAAGGCGCACTTGGGGCCCGCCTGTTCGCAGCGGTCGAAGAACGCGGCGAGCTCTTCGGCCTGCGAACGGGCCGTGCCGGCGCGCACGTCGACGGGCTCCTCCTGCCGTCCCGGCCGGCCCGTCGAGTTCGCCACCAGGTCCAGCGCCCCGTCGAAGACCATGGCGCGGGTGCGGCCCGGGAACAGGTTGGCGTAGGTGGCGCCGACGTAGGTGCCGTAGGAATAGCCCAGGAAGCTGAGGCTCTGCTCGCCGACGGCTTGGCGTAGTAGCTCCAGATCGCGCGCCGTGTTGGCCGACGACAGGTGCGCGAGCAGGTCGCCGGACGCCGCGGCGCAGCGCTGCCCCAGCTCGGCACTGCTGGCGAAGAACGCCGCCCGCTGCTCGGGTCGCACCGGAGAGCCCACCAGCGCGTCTCCGGCCGTCCCGTGGCCGGCGCAGCGGACCGGAGTGCTGCCGCCGACGCCGCGGGGATCGAAGCTGATCAGGTCGAACCGCTGTCGCAGCACCTGGGGAAACGTCGGGCCCAGGCTTTCCAGCTCGCCGACCCCACCTGTCCCAGGGCCACCGAAGTTGACGAACAGCGAACCTACGCGGTGAGCTGGATCTGTCGCCGGGAGCCGGACCACCGACAGCGCGATCGTCGCATCGTGTGGCTGGTTGTAGTCCAGTGGCACCGTCGCGGTAGCGCACTGGAACGATCTATCGCAGCCACTCCATCGCAGTCGAGGTGGTACGGCGCCGTTGACACCCAGCGGCTCCGGTACGGCCTTCGGTGGCGGGACTGGCGGTTCCGGTGCGGCGTTGGGTGGCGGGGCCAGCGCCGGTGCCACGCCCAGGTTCTCCGCCTGACTGCAGCCCGGCAGCGTGACCAGGACTACCACGCTGAGCCCGGCGACGACCCGTGATGACGACGAGACGGCGACCCGGAGTGATCCGCCCTCGCGCAACGCTGGCATCGCCGCCCCTTCGTGCCCGGTCAAGGTTCCTACGATAGGTGCGAGCTACGACCGGTCAAACCGGCGGCGGCCCAGGCGGGGGCAGCTGGAGAGCCCGAGCAGCCGGTTCAGCGGTGGCGCGTCGCTCATTCGCAACCGCTCACGGTAGATATAAGCGATTCCCTACGGCTCAGGAACAGGCGAATCCGCTGTGAGTTCTGATGCTTCGCGTTGGTGGTCGAGCGCCGTGGTGATGAGGCCGCGCGCAGTGGAACCGGTGACGGCTTGGGCGGCGAGCTCGGCGAAGGTCTTGTTATAGAGGGCGATCTCTCGCGGTTGGCTGATGGTCAGTTCGGCGGAGATGGTCTCTACATGCACAAGCCTTTTATCAAACATGATGAACTGGTTAGTGGGTACGCGATACTCGTGTTGTGTCAACCAAACCGGCAGGTCTGTGCCCGAACGTGAGCACCACGAGTTCATGGCCGTTGCGGAGTCGTTGGCGAAGACCCTCGAACTAGGGGAGTTCGGTGATCGGGTCCTTCCGAGCACCTGCTCCTCGTCCTGGGCGTGATGTCACAGATCCTCGTCCAACACCCCGTAGACGACATGAGCCGGTGCTTAGCGTGCCGGCATCACAGGATTGCGCACGGAGCGCCGGCTCACGGTGGACTGGCTGACGCCGAAGATCGCAGCGGCGCAGGCCTGGTGATGTTCCTGCGCATCAAGCACACCACCAGCGCCACCGATCCTAACAGGCCCAGCGGGTAGGGACGCCCGCGGGGAAGCGAAGACACACGTCATTCGCCGATTGTGGCAGGAATTGTTAGCTGGCTCCGGTTGAAGAAACTGTCTCGCTCACTCGAACCACTCTCTCGGGATGCTTGTGAATTAGCCTCCGAGCCCGGTGCGAATCGAATGGAATCATTGATACCGTTGTCATTAACCTCGCGTCGGTGAATGTCTCACAGCGATCTTCGTGGAACTCGGTCGACAGGACATTGAGAAGCTGGCACGGTAGAGATGTGCGGGCGAAGCCTCAGGCCCAGGAGGCCCAGCGTGAGCAAGTAGAGGCCGCCCGGGTGGCCGCCCCACAGATGCCTGTGCGGAGTTGGGTCGGGTCGGTGCTGCAGCTCCAGCGAGCGGTGGGCAACCGGGCCGTCACCGTGATGCTCGCCCGCAACGGGCCCAGCGTCCTGGCGCCTGGGGTGTCACCGCCGTCGCCGGCACGGCCCGTCGTCAGCCTCGACGAGAAGGCGTTCGACGACGCCGTCAAGTCGGGCGACTGGGCCACAGCGGCGACGAAGCTCGCGAAGCTGGCGGTGCCAAGCAAGCTGGCGCAGCTCACGATCAATCAGCTGCGTCTGCTCCAGGATGCCGTGATCCGCGCTCGTTCCGCGGTCGGCAGCGTGCTCCAAGTCGCAATCGCCGGCGAACTGCTGGGCAGGGGCGTCCCGGCGACCAAGGTCTCGGCTGGCACCGCGTTCGGCAAGCTCGAGGCCAAGGTCGACGAGAGCAAAGGCGGCGACAAGGCTAGGAACATCGATTACTCCTACAAAATCACCATTACCTTCACTCCCGACACCGCCGTCATCGACGCCGACGAGATCGCGTTTATCCAGACGACCCGCCTCGTCGAGACCGCGAGCGGCTCCAACGCGGACCCCGAGGCGACGAACCAGAAGCGCCAGACACCGTCAGCCACGAGCGTGGACCGGCTCAGCGGCAAGAAGCAAGGCTGGTACGGGATGAACGACGAGGGGACAGATAGCGGCACAATGACCGTCTGGAAAAGGTCCGCCCCGGCCACGCCGGCCTGGATGCAGGACCACGCAGTTTGGGACGAGCCCAACACCACATGGCGGTTCGAGACCATGGTGGTCTGCCGCTCCGGGGCGGACGCTGGGAAGGTGTACGGGGTCGTTACGTGGGGCTTCACCGTCGACGCTGACCTCAAGCTCACCGAGCAGGCACCAACGGTGACGAACAGGCAGAGCACGGAGGCCACTAAGGCGGTGGGCAAGTGGAACGACCAGGCCGCCGGCTCCGCGGCCGACCGCAATGCCCCGGCCCAGAAGCCGCTGCCGACACTGAAATGAGCGTGGCCCCTCCCGGCAAATCGATGCACTGGCGGCCCCGCTGCGCCAGCTGCCGAGCAGTAGCGCTAGGCGACACACCTCAGTGCGCCGAGTTCGACCCCAGGGCTGCCGGATTGGCGCAGGACAACCCTGGTGTCGAACTCGGCGCAGTTAAGTCAGTCAAGATCCAGCAGACCGGATCTCCGCCGCCAGTCGGCGTGCCGGGTGGTCAGTCTCTAGTTCTAGTAAACAGCGCGGACAGCCCACTGCCACCGTAACGGCGAGTCCCGGTGATCTCCCTGAGCCCGTGGCGCCGCGAGCGGGGATCGTCGAGAGCACCCTCGCCCGTGGTGTCGTCACCGTAGAAGCCGTCGTAGTCGCCGTTGCCGCAGTTATCGTATCCACCGGTGCCACCCATTGCGAAGACTTCCGAGATCCTCATAACGCTCCCCTTTGCTTTGCTTTCAGTCGATGGCGGAATTATGCAAGCCAAGAGAACCCGGGAGGCTAGGGAGATTGCACGACAGGGAGGTTGTGCTGGCGTTGCAACGACAGCCCCAGGTGCAATGCCACTAAGTTAGAGGCCTGGACCATAATGCTGGCACATTGTTTGGTGGTGCCATGAATTGCTCGGCGTGTCGATGGTCGAAAACCAAAGGAAAATGCACTGCACTCGATATCGTTATCGTG
>JBOHFC010000346.1:0-9360 GCA_050701375.1 Pseudonocardiaceae bacterium | reverse complement strand
CCCCGTGAACTCGACACCAGCGACCTTCCGAGGCGAAAAAACGTCGATAGCGTCGAGCTCATGGACAGCACCCACGGGCAAGCCAACCAGGGAACACGCCGTCGGGATGGGGCGAAGCCCGGCTAGTGTTCGCGCTCCCACACGGGAGCCATGTCGCGGGCGGTGGTGATGGCGTCGTTGCTGGCTCCAGCAGGAACCATCGGCCAGACGAGAGCGTCGTGGTGGACTGGGAAGTCGATGACTGCTGGGATGTCGTTGATACTCATCGCCTTGTCGATCACGGTGTCGACTTCTTCGTGCGTCGTGGCTCGCAGACCTACGCAGCCCAGAGCTTCGGCGAGGGCGACGATGTCGGGTATCCGTCGGGACGGGAGACCGAGGTCGGTCTGGGAATAGCGCTCGGAGTAGAAGAGGTTTTGCCATTGGCGAACCATGCCCAGGTTGCCGTTGTTGATCACGGCGACCTTGATGGGGATGTGTTCGATGGCGCAGGTCGCCCGTTCCTGGTTGGTCATCTGGAAGCAGCCGTCACCGTCGATGCACCACACGGAGGTCTCGGGGCGGCCGGTCACGGCGAGGGAGATCATTGGCCGACGGGCACGTTTCGTCTGGGGGCGAAGTTGATCCGCCCTATGCTGATGGTGTGGGTGATGCCAGGGATGCGATCCGGTCGGGTGGGGACGTGGACTTCACGGCTCCGGCCGAGCTGATCGGCCACCCCGCGCGTTCGGCGATGCTGCTCGCGCTGCTGGATGGCCGTGCGTTGCCGATGTCGATGCTGGCCGGTGAGGCGAGTGTGGCGGTTTCCACGGCCAGTGCGCACCTGTCCCGACTGGTGGAGGGCGGGTTGCTGCGGGTGCTGCCGCAGGGTCGCCACCGCTACTACGAGCTGGCCTCACCCCAGGTGGCGGCAGCGCTGGAGGCGTTGGCGCGGTTGGCGCCGGCGCGGCCGGTGCGGTCGCTGCGGGCGGGGACGCGGGCGCGCACGCTCCGGCTGGCGCGGACCTGCTACGACCACGTGGTCGGCCATCTGGGGGTCGCGATCATGTGCTCGATGCTGGAGCGGGACGCGGTGGTCGGGGCCGATGGTTTGCATCATCCCGGCCGGGCGAAGCAAGATCGCCTGTCGGCTCCGGGTCAAGACCACGACTATCAGCTCACCGATACCGGCTGGGAGCAGTTCGCACACCTGCGGGTAGCGATCCCCGAGGGCCGACGACGCCGGTTGGTGGGCTACTGCGTGGACTGGACCGAGCAGCGGCATCACCTCGCCGGTGCGGCGGGCGCGGCGCTGTTGATCCGCTTCGAGCAGCTGGGGTGGATCCACCGCGGGGTGCGAGGAGTGCCACGCGCGTTGGGCATCACCGAGGCCGGCCAGCGCGGGTTCGCCGAGTACTTCGGCATCGACACTGCCACGTTGGCCTCCTCTGAGGCGGCCTAGCTAGCCCCCCTGCAGAGTGACGTTCGCTGCGTATCCACATTTCGTTGGCACGCGTAACACCGGGCCCCTAGCGTCGGCTCGGACAGCATCCGATGTCGCCACGGCTACCCGCCGTCGGATGCGCGAGAAGAACAGCAAGGGAGGTTTGAGGAGCATGTCCTCACAGCAGGTCAATTCGGCGACGGCCGACCCGCAGGTCACAGGCGGGCAGACCGGGGGGGGGGGCAGCTACCGTTGGTGGCGCTGTGCCTGGGCTTTTTCATGATCATGATGGATGCGACGGTGGTCAACACCGCGCTGCCGAACATCGGTCGCGACCTGTCCGCCACCGTCAGCGGCCTGCAATGGGTACTCGATGGCTACACGTTGATCTTCGCGTGTCTGCTGTTGTCTGCCGGTTCGTTCGGCGACAAGCTCGGGGCGCGGCGGGTGTTCTTGCTCGGTCTTGTGCTGTTCACTGTTGCCTCTGTGGTGTGCGGCCTGGCCCCGACGTTGGGGGTGCTCAATGGCGCCCGAGTGGCCCAGGGGATCGGTGCCGCACTGGCGTTGCCCACCTCGCTGGCGCTGATCAACGCCTCCTACCGCGACCGGGCGCAGCGCGCCCGCGCGATTGGCGTGTGGGGTGGCTTAGGCGGTATCGCCGCCGGCCTCGGCCCGGTGCTAGGGGGGATCCTGACCAGCTGGTTAGGATGGCCTGCAATCTTCTATATCAATGTGCCGATCGGTATCGCCGCGATCATGCTGACCCTGCGCTACGTCGTCGCTCCCGCTCCGAAAAAGCGGGCCGCGCTGGACCCGATGGGCCAGGTCCTCGCCGTCGTCACGGTGGCTGGGCTTGCCTACGGGCTGATCGAAGGTGGCGCCGAGGGCTGGACGTCACCAGTCGTGGTTGGCGCGTTCGTCGTCGCGGTACTGGGTGGGGTCGGGTTCGTCGCGGTGGAAGGCCACCACCACGACCCGATGCTGCCGTTAGGCTTGTTCCGCAGCCGTGAGTTCACCGGTTCGATCCTCATCGGGGCGGCCATCAACATCGGCTTCTACGGTGAACTGTTCCTGCTGTCGCTGTACTTCCAGCAAGTCCGGCACTTCTCGCCACTGCTCGCGGGACTGGCGCTGCTGCCGCAACCCGGCATCGCCTCGCTGGCATCCTGGCTCGGTGGACGCCACACCGCCCGCCGGGGCGCCCGCCCGGTCATGCTCATCGGCTTGACCGTCGGCTCGCTCGGGCTGCTCGCCATGACGCTGTCGGGCACTCACAGCCCCTACTGGGCGCTCGTCGCACCACTGTTGGCAATCGGGTTCGGTACCGCCTACACCATGCCGGCCGCCACCGCCGCCACGATCGAAGCAGCACCGTCCGGGCAGGTCGGGATCGCCTCGGGCGCGCTGAACTCCAGCCGACAGATCGGCAGCACGCTGGGTGTGGCGGTGTTCGGCACCCTCGTCGCCACCACCGGCGCGTTCATGACCGGCTATCACCTCAGCGTGCTGATCGGCGGTCTCGTGTTCGCCGCCGGCGGGCTCATCGCTCTGCTCGCCATCCCCCGTCACGACCCCGACACCGCGGAGCAGTTCGCCCCCTCGGCACCCACAGCCGCCCACACACCACATCTCGCCACAAAGGAGAGCCGTATGGCCCTGCCCGACGGTCTGCGCGTCGCCGCGGTCGGCGACGTGTTCCTCGACCGCGATGAACCCGAACACGCCTTCCGCCACGTGCAGGCGGTGTTCCGCGACTTCGACGCCGTCTTCGGCAACCTTGAGGGCGTCTACGCCCTGGACTGGCATCGCGCTCCCAGCGCGGGGTGCCCCTGGTTACCGACCCCAAGTTCGTCTCGCATCTTGCCGGGGCCGGGCTCAACGTGCTGTCGCTGGCTAACAACCACAGCGTCGATGGAGGTTTCGAGGCCCTGCTGCACACTCGCGAGGCGATTCGCGGCGTGGGCATCGCCACGGCCGGTGCTGGAGCCGACATCACCGATGCCCGGCACCCCGCGTTGGTGGACACCCCGCACGGGCGCGTCGCGGTGCTGGCGTACGCCTCGGTGTTCCCGCACGGCTACGAGGCTCGCCCCGGATGGCCCGGACTGGCACCGATGCGCGCCTACACCCACTACGAGCCGTGGGAAACCAACGAATGGAACCCCGGCCTGCAGCCCAAGGTGCTCACCGTGGCCCACGAGGGAGACCAGCGTGCCCTGCACGACGATGTCGCCGCCGCCACGCAGCAGGCCGATTTGGTGCTCGCCAGCTTCCACTGGGGTGATTTCACCCGTCCCTACGTGCTCACCGACCACGAACGCCGCACCGCCCGCGTCGCCATCGACGCTGGCGCCGACGCCGTACTCGGGCATCACCACCACCTGCTCCGCGGTGTTGAGCACTACCGCAACAAGCCCATCTTCTACGGGCTCGGGCATTTCGTGTTCGACCTACCCGACTTCGAACACCGACTCGCGCGCGACGCCTACCTCGGCTACGGCGACCCCGTCGAGGTCCGTGCCAGCGCGCGCCGCTTCGGCGAGTACCGGATCGCGGCCCGGGAGGGTTACCCGCTGCTGCCGTTTCACCCCGACGCCCGACTGACCGGCATCGCGACCCTCACCGTGGCCAACGACCAGCTGCACGCCGGCTGGCTGACCTGCCCGACGGCGCCATGGTGGAGATGGATCGCCGGCCCTGGCTGGTGGCCAACCGACAACTCGGTCATCGGCGTCATGTAGTGCGCCATTTACCGCAGAAGATTCACCGCCAGATAGCTCTGAAGGTCACAACGCTGGTCACCGGTCCCTGTAACACGAACGATCGTTGTTGAGACATCGCGCCGCGCTCGCGTGCACACTTCTCCTCGGCTCGTGAAGTTGGTCAGGTGCTGCTGCGTTCCGCGAACTGGCGGGCGATGTCGCCGGCGCCCGGCAGCTTGGCCTCATCGAATGCCGCCGCCGCGGCCTCAAAGGCCGCTCGACGCTCCTGTTCCGGGTGTCCGGTGGCCTGCAGCGCATCGGCCAACGCCATCAGCAGCTGCCCCCGTTCGTGCGGGGGGACCATCGCGTCCGCGGAGCGTGCGAGGGCAAGCCGAATCGCGTCCAGCGCTTCTGTGCGGTGTCGGTGTCCCAGCCCGGACAGCGCGCGGTAGCGGTTGAACAGAGCTGTCACCTCTTTTGTGGTGTTGCCGCAGATCCGGAAGCCGTCAATCGCCTTGTCGGCCGCGCGGACCGCCTGGCCAAAGGCTTGATCGTCGAGCCAGGCGCTGGCCAGGTTGTTCCAGGCGGCTGCCAGGTAGTACGCCGGGCCGATCCGCTGGAATATGGTCCGTGCCTGCCGGTGATGATCAATCGCCTCTTTGGGGCGGCTCGCGTTGCGGAGCGCGATGCCGATGTTCATCAGGGCGATTCCTTCCTCCCGTTGGCTGCCCTGGTCGCGGAACAACTCCAGCGCCTGTTCGTGCAGCGTGATCGCCTCGTCGAACTGCTGGGCGGCGGTGAGCACGTTGCCGCGGGTGTCCAGCAGCTGCGCCCGCTCGAACGAGGTTGGGGCGACCTGCTGGGCGATGCCCAGCACCCACGCCGCCTCCGCACGCAGGAGGCGGACTTGCAGGTATTCGGCCACTCCCAGGGCCAGGCTCACCGCCACGTCCGGGGTGCCCGTCGCGGCCGCCGCCGCCACGGCACCGACGAGGTTGACGTGTTCGGCATCCAGCCAGGCCAGTGCGTGCTGTCGATCGGCGAAACTCTCCCGAGCCTCGGTCCCGGAGGCGTCAGCTTCGGAAGCGGGGACGGTCGGGGTAAATCCACGAATCCAGATGTCGGCGGCGTTCACCGATGCCTGGTAGTAGCGCAGTAGCCGTTGCTGCTGCGCCCGGCCGTGCTCCTCGTCCCCGGTGTAGGGGCGGATGCCGCCTATGCGGTCGGTGACAAATGCGCGGACCAGATCGTGCATCTGCCATCGCCCCGCGACGCGAGCGCCGTCCACAAGATGGGCGCGGGCCAGCTCGGCGAGGCGGCGGCGTAGTACTGGATGGCGCAGCCCGGTCAACACCTCGGCGGCCTCGGTGGACAGGTCCGGTCCGGGGTTGAGCACGAGAAGACGGAAGACCTCCGCGAGCTCGGGAGACAGCCGCCGGTAGGACAGCTCGAGCGCGGCACACACGGAGTGTTCGCCGTCGTCGAGGCCCTCCATCGGGCCGACCTCGATCAGTTCCTCTGCCAAGTCGGTGGCGGCCAGGTGCGGTTCGCGGATCAGGAGGGCGGCGGCGATGCGCAGGGCCAGGGGCAGGCCGCCGCACAGCCGCGCTAGCGCGGTGAGCGCCTCGGACGCGTCCGGTGCGATGCGTACGTCAACGGGGTCGGCGTTGCGTAGCGCGGTGGCCAGGAGGCCGACGGAAGCATCGTCGGGCAGGACGGGCAAGCCGATCAGGCGGGCATCCAGGGTGTGGAGGGTGTGCCGGGAGGTCACCAGCAGCCGGTGGGGTCCGGACGGGGGCAGCAGGGGGCGCACCGCGTCGGCATCGGCGGCATCGTCCGCGACGATCAGAACCGGGTGACCCGTGCGGGCCAGCTCCGCGAGCCGGCAGCGGTAGGCGGCTTCGCGCTCGGCCGCGCTCGACCCGGCCACCGAGACGTCCGCGTCGATCCCGCGCAGCAGGATTGCGAGGAGATCGGCAGGGTCGGCTGGCGCGTCGTGGTGGCCGAGCAGGTCGACGAACAGCGCGGTGGTGAACAATCCCCCTTCTTGTGCCTGATGGGCGGCGACCAGCGCCAATGCGGTCTTGCCGACGCCGGGCGGGCCGGCCACACACACAGCGGTGGGGGCCTCGGCACCCGAGGCGAGTGCATCCAACACGGTGTCAAGATCGTCGGTGCGGCCGGAAAAGCCACCGGGGGAGGGCGGAAGGGTGGTGCGCAGGGCCGCCGCGGGCGGGGGCGCGTCCTTGCGTTCGCGGCGGGCGTTGGCCAGCAGCCCCTTCCATTCGCGCTGGCGGTACCTCTTTCCCGCCCAGGCACTCCACACTTGCACCACTGCCAGGAACCCACCCGGCTCGTCGTCGTAGGGGACTTGGGCTTCGGCGGCAGTCGTCGTGGGCACCCACGAGCTAATACGCCGGTGATCCAGGGAAGTGTTGAAAGGCGCCTCCTCGGCGGCCTTGGCCACCTCCCGGCGGGAGTAGGTCAGGCCCTGCTTCGTCCGCTCCGTACGAGCCGCCACCTCCAGCTCTAACAGCTTGGAGTGGAGTTCCTGTCTTGCTCTGTTCGCCGTCATGCTGCCCGCTTCCTCTGACGGCCCATTGCGGGCACCCGGAGCCCGCCACCTACCAGCAGAGTAGGACGAACTTCGCCCGGTTCGCCCGGAGTCGGCGACGGGCAGGCATCTCCGGCCGCATCGTGGCCGCTACGCGGAAGGCCGCGACGGAGGAATGATGACGATGGGCCATAACGAAGCATCAAAGACACACAGGATGCGGCGGCGCAGGACGACGCGGCGGTTGGGCTGGACGGTGCTGTTCGCGACGCTGCGTGGTGCCGGTAGCGCGGCCGGCGCGGCGGCGGTGGCGACGCTCACCTGGTGGATACAGCGGCGGTGAGGGGCAGTCGGCCGCGGCCGAAGCCGTCGCAGGTCGGTGACAACTTGTGGGCGGTGATCGAGCCGCTGCTGCCGAAGGTCAGCCGCCTCAAACCAGCGATATCGCCCGCCGCGCAACCAACGCCAGCCAGGCCATCGGCAGCCGCGCGCGAAGTGCTGACCCCGGCGGCATGTAACGCCATTTACCGCTGAAGATTCAGCGCCAGATAGCTCTGAAGGTCACAGATCGATCCCCATGCCGAAAAGCCACCGAATGCCGCTATCATTCACGGATTCGGCACTTCGCTGGCGTCATCATGTCGCTACGGTCAGTGGCAAGCGGTTGGTGGTCCTGGTGCCCGTCCCTGAGCCCACCTGGTAGCGGTGGTGTCGTGCTTGACACATTCAATCGATCGGTGCAACTCCCAGCGTGGCCCAGTACGGCCGCAGCGGGCCGGGGGATCTGGGCCATCGGCCGGAACCCGCCGCCGCGCTCAGCAAGCGGCCACGGACCCGAGGCGGGGAACCACGGATCGGGTCCGAACGGGTCGGCACGTGCCCCTGCCGACGACTGGGGTTGACGATCACGGGGCCACAGACAACGGTGGCCCGTATGAAAGACGGGCGAATGGCGCAACCGGAGCCAGCACCCGACCACGACGTGCCGGTTCAGCTCGGGCCGGTGGGCGTGCGGGACCCGCGCGTACCCGATGGGCATCACGGCACCGCGATCGGAGTGACGGCAGGCTGCCGATGCCCATGCTGCGAGTCAGCCCGGGCAGCCGGCCCGGTGTCAAACCCGGAGGACAAGACCGAAGCCATGCGGGCACTACGAGAACGCGCCGGGCCGACACCGTCATGACTCCACCGGAATCGTGGCCAGCCCGAGGTCGCTGACCGGGTGGCACGCCAGGAGATCAGCGCGAACTCCGCTATCGAGGCCGGCTACCGGTGCCGATGGGCTAGTGCACGTCACGTGTTCGGTGACGTGCAGCTCGATCGGTACCCGCAGGATCAGTTGAAATTCGTCGTGCCCGTACGGGAGAACACGCCGACCTTCGCCAGCTCCAGCGTCCGGACACACCCTGCTGATGACCTGCGGAACCGCGTCGTCGCTTGTACTTCATGACACGAGCCTGACCAACAGGCCGAGACGCCGAGAGGGTGCCTTCCTAATTCATCTCGGGATGGAGATACCTAGGACCACTGCGTCGCGTCTACCGTTCGATGCGTTCCAACAGCGGGCGGCGCCCATGTTGACCTCGACATCCGGTCCGCTCGGGTAGCGGAACCTAGCCCAAACGACAGACGTAGGACTAGGCGCCGGGCAGCGCATGACGCCATTGCGCGCAGCGTTGAGGGCGTTTTCGAAGTTAATCAAGCCCGCGGCAGACAGTTCAGTCGAGCCGGTGAGTTTCAGAGATTTTAGGTCGGCGAACGGCGTGTCTGACCCATCATAACGACATATGGTAGCCGATACCGGGGTATCTGGCACGAGTAGTTGGTCCGTACCTGGCCGCTGCGGGCCTCTATGCCACACACCCTCAGTAGAAGGGCATGCGGATGCCGTAATGTTTGCATTCGCTTCCGGCGCGTGTCCGCCTGATTGGCTCATTATTATGACCGCGCTAATGCCTACGGCGACGACGACGGCGGCTATGAAAATTGCGGGACCAGGTTGGTGGCCCCCACTCCTGACAGTGGGCCACCAACGAGATTGCGCGGCGCGGTCTACGAGTCGCGTAGTCATGTTGTTAGCGTATCACGCGGGGTTATGTTCCCGAGTTGTTTGCCCACCGTATCGTTCTTCATTCGATGCATCTGGGTACGGTCCGTTTCCGGATCTTGCCCCGCGGCTGCGCCTGACGGGCTTCCTGACACGACCTGAGACCTGAGGATCGGAGCGGGGATCACGGCTGGCTGCTCTGTGCGACAAGGGCTGCGTGGTCCCGATCCGCTCGGTGGTCAAAGCGCTTCTGCGTCGCGTGTCAGGTCAGTGGTGCGACGTTGCCGAGCTTGGGAAGATCATGGGGGCTATTGCTGATTCCCCAATCGACCCACCTCGCCCGTAGCGGCATCGACGTTTACCGTTGCTATGGCGCCCTTCGGCGCCTTCTTGCCGACCGGGACCTTCGAGCCCGGCAGTGAGAAGTTCCCATTCATCTCAATGAGGTATGTCGCTTGGTCGGTGTTGACCTTGGTCCCGTCAAGGCCGTTCGCGGCACCCCTGGTCGCAATGCCACTAAGTTAGAGGCCTGGACCATAATGCTGGCACATTGTTTGGTGGTGCCATGAATTGCTCGGCGTGTCGATGGTCGAAAACCAAAGGAAAATGCACTGCACTCGATATCGTTATCGTG
>JBOHFC010000345.1:0-5098 GCA_050701375.1 Pseudonocardiaceae bacterium | reverse complement strand
CACGATAACGATATCGAGTGCAGTGCATTTTCCTTTGGTTTTCGACCATCGACACGCCGAGCAATTCATGGCACCACCAAACAATGTGCCAGCATTATGGTCCAGGCCTCTAACTTAGTGGCATTGGGCCAGGCGGCCCCGTTTGCATTCACGAAGTCGATATTGTCACCTGCGGTTCACCTGACCGCTGAGGCTCCGGCAGCGTCGCCCCCGTACCCTCGGGCAATGCGGGAGACCTTCCGAGCCGAGCTGAACAGCCTGACCGACGACCTGGCCAGGGCCGCTCGAATGGCCGGCCAGATGATGACCAACGCCTCCTCCGCGCTGAGCGAAGCAGACCTGGGCCTCGCCGAGATGGTGATCTCAGGTGAAGGCGAGATGAAGGCGCTGTGCGGCGATATGGACCAGCGCTGCGTCAAGCTGCTCGTCCTGCAGGCACCGGTGGCCACTGACCTGCGAATTTTGGTCGCGGCCATGCATGCGGTGGGCGACGTCGAGCGGATGGGCAACCTGGCGCAACACATCGCCAAGATCGCCCGCATGAAGCACCCGACGGTGCCGATCCCGGACGAGGTCCGCCCGGTTTTCGCCCGGATGAGCGTGCTCGCCAGCGGTCTGGCCCGTGACGCCGCGGCGGCGATCGAGAACCAGGACCCGCTGTCCGCGTACCGGCTGGCCCAAGCCGACGACGAGGTGGACGCGTTGCGCCGCCGGATCTTTCACATCCTGTTCTCCGAGGACTGGTCGCACGGGGTGGAACCGGCCGTGGACGCAGCGCTGGTCGGCCGTTACTACGAGCGCTTCGCCGACCATGCCGTCGCGATCGCCCGTCAGGTCAGCTTCCTGGTCACTGGCCGCAGGGCGGCCAGTGACCCGTGAGTGGCGATGCGAGTGATAGGTCGCATCGCCACTCACGGGTCGCGCAGCGACAAGAATTCGACGTCCGTGTGGTGCCGGATGAAGCCGAGCTTGTGGTAGGTGTGCAGGGCAGCGGTGTTGTCAGACTCGACGTAGAGCATCGCCTGGCGCACTCCCCGGTCGCGCAGATGCGCGAGCCCAGCGACGGTCAGGGCGACGCCCAGTCCGGTGCCCTGGGCGTCGGGATCCACCGCGAGTACGTAGATCTCGCCGAGGCCGTTGGGGTGCACCTTGGTCCAGTGGAAGCCGAGCATGCGGCTGGCCGCGTCCACCACCAGCAGGAATCCTTTCGGGTCGAACCACGGCTGCGCCTCGCGCACCTCGAGCTCGCTGATATCCCACCGTCGCTGCTCGGGATGCCAGTCGAACGCCCGGTCGTTCACCCGCACCACCGCCGCCTCGTCCTCGCCCGGCTCGAACTCGCGCAGCGTCAAACCGGCGGGCAGGGCTCGGCCCGGGATCGGATCGGCTAGCGACCGACGCAACTGCAACAGTTCACGCTGGCGGGTCAGCCCAGCTCGCTGGGCCAGTCGCAGCGCCGCCGGATGCTCGCCGTGCGCCCACACCCACAGCGGCCCACGGTCCCGATTCAGTAGCGCGGCGAGCAGTGCACCACCCACTCCCCGGCGCCGGTGGGCGGGATGCACCGCGAACTCAGCAGAGCGACGCTCAAAGCGTTCGTCGAGGCTCCCGTAACCGGTCAACGTGCCGGTATCGTCGTGGGCCAGCAGGTGCACGAAGCCGGCACCGGGACGGTGCAGCCGCAGCACCGCCGCCTCGGAGATGGGTTCGAGCCCATCCGCGGCCGCGGCGGCGGCCAGCAGGCCCCTCGCAGCGGTGGTCTGCCCGTCGGACGGTTGACCGAGCCACGTCAGCGCCAGAGTAAACTCCGCTGCACCGAAAGCGCCGGCGCCTGCTGAGGACCGGCCCGATCTGAATCGCTGTCCACCGCCTCGGAGTCATGCTCAGCGGCGCGCTCCTGCTCAGCCCGTTCCCGGGAACTCATGCTGCGGACCGGGCGGACGAACTTGTAGCCGACGTTGCGCACGGTGCCGATGAGCTGCTCGTGCTCTGGACCGAGTTTGGCCCGCAGCCGCCGCACATGGACGGCGACCGTGCGGGTGCCGCCGACGACGTCATAGCCCCACACCTCCTGCAGCAACTGAGCCCGGGTGAACACCCGGCCGGCATGCTGCGCGAGGTACTTCAGCAGCTCGAACTCCTTGTAGGTGAGATCCAGCGGGCGACCACGCAGCCGAGCGGTGTAGGTAGCCTCGTCGATCACCAGCTCGCCGAGCACCAGCGAGCTGCCGCCGCCCACGGCGGATTCTGTGGCGCGCCGAGCCACCAGCAGCCGCAACCGGGCGTCGACCTCGGCCGGGCCGGCGGTGGGCAGCAGGATCTCGTCGGAGCCCCAGTCCGCGGACAGCGTCACCAGCCCGCCCTCACTGATCACGACCACTACCGGCACATCCAGCCCGGTGGATCCCAGCAACCGGCACAGGCTTCGCGAACCCGCGAGGTCCGCACGGGCGTCGACGAGCACCGCGTCGTACGGTCCGGCGTCGAGCAGGGCAGCGACCTCCGGGGCCGCCGACCGCACGCTGTGCCCTAACAAACACAGCGCGGGCAGCATCGAGGGAGGGTCAGGATCTGCGGTGAGCAACAGAAGCTCCATGCCCGCTCCGTCCTAGACGTTGGAGGCCGGCGGTGTCACCAGCCCGGTGTCACCAGCCCGTCGAGCCTCATGGGCCGAGGGCCATGGGGCCGTGACCTACCGCCCGTCCTGGGAGAGAATACCGTGCCGGTCGCAGGGACCATACGAAAAAGCCAGACTGGGGGGGCTGCGTGCGAAAATTGATCATCGCGGTGCTGGTCATCGTGGTGCTGGCCGTGGGGGCAGACTTCGGTGCCGCGGCAGCTGCCGAGTACACAGTGGCCAAACAGATGCGCCAACAACTCCATCTGGCCAGCGACCCCTCCGTGCGGATCAACGGCTTCCCGTTCCTGACTCAGGCCGTGGCCGGCCACTACACCGCCATCGACGTACAGGCATCCGGGGTCGCCGCAGACCCGCTGCACGACCTCGACGTGGCGGCGACGCTGCATGACGTCGATGCACCACTGTCCGAGGTGATCTCCGGCGACCTGCATTCGGTGCGGGCGGCGAGGGTGGACGGCCAGGTCCGGATCAAGGACGCCGACCTCGGGCGGGCCATCGGGATGGAAGATCTCCGGATCCAGCAGCCCTCCGATCAGGAGATCAAAGACCTACTCCCGCCGGGTACGCCCACCAGCGATTCTCCCCAGGGAACCCGCGCGCCGATCAAGATGGTGGCGACCACCGACCTGGTCGGCCAGCGCACCGAGGTCGTTGCGTTCGGCGTGATCGCACTCACCAGTGGGCTGGTGCGGATCACCACCAGCGATGTGCGGGTGACCGGAATCGATGCGGTCGGCCTGCCCCAGGCAGCTCGCCAGACGCTGCTCAGCACACTGAGCACCGACGTCAAGACCGGCGGGCTGCCGTTCGCCGTCACTCCCACCAGGATCTGGGTGGAGACCGGCTCCATAGTCGTGGAAGGCACCGCGAACAACGTCTCACTGCGCCAAGCCGGCGTCGCGGTCGGCCTACGCCACTTCACGCCAGCGGTGGGGAGACGTCCAGGCCGGGAAGCGGGCCGGGAATCATGGTCGGCGCAGACCCCAAGTCTCCGGTAGGCTCGGCTGCGTGCATTCGCTGCTCACCAAGCGCCGGGTGGTCGATTTCTGCCGGCTGCACAGCAGCCTCTGTCCGAGCAGCTGACCGGGCGGGTGATCTACGTCACTTTCGCGGCCGTCGCCTGCGCGCGGCCGGCGAGCACCCCCCAGACATCCCCCGTCAATCCCCCGACAATCCACTGTGCAACGCCAACCCCTGGGTAACGCCAACTCAAGAACGAGGAGCTGTCGCATGAGCCGCGAAGACGTCCTGGTCACGCCCGACTGGGCAGAGCAGAACCTGGACACCAAGGGAATTGTCTTCGTCGAGGTCGACGAAGACACCACCGCCTACGACGTAGGGCACATCCCCGGTGCAGTGAGAGTCAACTGGAAGACCGAGCTGCAGGACCCAGTGATCCGCGACTTCGTGGACAAGGGCGCCTTCGAGAAGCTGCTGTCGGGCAAGGGCATCAGCAACGACGACACCGTGGTGCTCTACGGCGGCAACAACAACTGGTTCGCCGCCTACGCTTACTGGTACTTCAAGCTCTACGGGCACCGCGACGTCAAGCTGCTCGACGGCGGTCGCAAGAAGTGGGAGCTCGACGGCCGCACCCTGAACACCGACGAGGTGAGCCGGCCGGCCACCAGCTACACTGCCCAGGAGCAGGACACCACGATCCGGGCGTTCCGCCAGGAGGCCGTCGACGCGATCAACACCAAGAACCTAGTCGACGTCCGCTCACCCGACGAGTTCTCCGGCAAGATCATGGCCCCGGCGCACCTGCCGCAGGAGCAGGCGCAACGCCCGGGCCACATCCCCGGCGCGCTGAACGTCCCGTGGTCCAAGGCCGCCAATGAGGACGGCACTTTCAAGTCCGACGCCGACCTGCAAGCGCTGTACGCGGCGGCGGGGCTCGATGAGAGCAAGTCGACCATCGCGTACTGCCGGATCGGTGAGCGCTCCAGCCACACCTGGTTCGTGCTGCACGAGTTGCTGGGCTACTCCGACGTCAAGAATTACGACGGTTCCTGGACTGAGTACGGTTCGCTGGTCGGCGCACCGATCGAGCTCGGCAGCAGGGCCTGATCGCCATGTGCGGTGCACCGCAGCAGACCCAGGAATTGCCACCGGGAACGGATCTGAGCAAGCACACCGTGCTGACCGGCACGGTGTGGAGCGTTGGCGAGCCCGTCGGAGGTGCCTTCGTGCGGTTGCTCGACGGCACCGGGGAGTTCACCGCCGAGGTGGTGACCTCGGTCTCTGGGCAGTTCCGGTTCTTCGCCGCCCCCGGCGACTGGACCATCCGCGCCCTCCACCAGTCCGGTACCGGCGAAGCATCCGTGATCGCCAGCGGCCCCGGGCTGTTCAGCGTCGACATCACTGTGTAACCCCGGTTGGTGGCTCTTCAAGGACCCCCAACCCCGGAGCGGGACGTCACAAACGGCAGCCAACCTCGCCAGCGTGCTGGCGAGG
>JBOHFC010000344.1:0-7992 GCA_050701375.1 Pseudonocardiaceae bacterium | reverse complement strand
TCGGGCACACCGCGGTGGCGGTGGTGATCGTGGTGCCGGGCTGGGCATCGGGACCGGACAGATCAACCCGACTCACCCGACTGGCGGGATCGGGTCGGAGGTGCACAACGCCAGTGAGGTCACCGTGTCACTCGCGGCGGTGATACCGGCCGAGCCGTAAGCACTCCAGGATGTGGCGGAGGTCGATCCGTCAGCTGCCGGGGCTCCGGAGGAGTCGGAGGGGTAGTTTCCCAGCGGCTTGAGGTTGCCGTTGTTGCCCGTGGTGGTGCCGTCGTTGATCTGGTCGGGGGTGTTGGTGAAGGCTCCCCCGCCGATCAGCGTGGTCCCGGCAGGGCAGGTGGCGATCGTCAAGTTGGGCGGACTGACCTGCTGAGCGGCGTTGGCACCGGTGGTGGTGGTGGTGGATTTGACCACGGTGTGGGTCGGGGTGTTGCTGGCGCACAGGGCATACGCGGTGGCTTGGTCGCCGGCTTCGGCTACTCCGGTGAAGTTCGCGATGGCCATCCAGCTGCTCGGATTGGTGGCTGCGTCGGCCACCGGCAGGTCGACTGGGGAGGCCCCGGTGGAGGGGTTGGTTCCGCCGAGCACCAATCCGTTGGTGGGCAGCGTCGCCGGGTCCGCGACGTTGCGCAGGTAACCTCCACCGCCCACCAAGGTTCCGGTCGGGCAGCTAGCCGTGCGGGTGACCCCGGTGTGGGAAGTCAGGTTGGTCATCGGGGCAGTGGTCGAATGCACCGTCACATCCGGAAGCCCTGGGTCCGCGCTGGCCGTGGCCGGTACAACCGCCAGTGTCACCACCCCGGTGGCCAGCGCCATCAGCGCCGAGATCACCAGCGCGACCACCCGGCGAACCAGCGGCACCCGGTGCGAAGTCCGCGCCGCCCAGCTCCACCACCCAGCCCGCCACGCTGCACCCCAGCGCAGTTCACGACGCCGGAATAAGGGAAAGTGTCGGTCTGGCATGGTTTTTCCTCCTCAACGATCACGGACAGGTCGAGCCGAGCTCTGGCCGCTAGCAACGTGTGCCGAGCTAGCGCATGATCGAAGAAACAGGCACGGAATCGCCGCAGAAGCGGTATCTGAACCGGATTTTCTTCGCGTGCGCGGATGTCATGGCGGGGAATGCTGCGCCGCGAAAAGCAACACACCAGGTCCAGCAGGTGACCAAGGGACGGCCTGCACGCTAACGAGGGACGGCCAGCCAGGGGACCAGGCCCGTGGCAGTGGCCTCCACCTGCGGGCGGCGGGGGGGCGCTATCCGGTGGGGGAGGCTTCCAGGAGGGGGAAGGCCCGGTGGCGTCGCGGGGGGATGAGGAAGTTTTGGCGTCGGGTGGTGGTGATGAAACGCTCCAGGCCGTTGTGACTGGGGTCGACGTTATGGGTCTGCTCGAGATCGAGAGAGGCCTGGTGCAGGCGCATGATCCTGAAAAAGTCAGCGGTGGGCACGAAGATAGAGAAATGCAACTTGGGCTGGGTGGAGCCGTCAGGAACGTCGAGGCTGTCGAATCCGGGACCATCCGCACGGATGTGGATGGGGGTTCCGTCAGCTGCTCGGGAGGAGCGTTGCACGGCGCTGAGGTGACCGATGCGACGCTCACCCTGGTAGGTGTTGATGCCGGCCGCGCTGGCGGCGGCGTCTTGGGTCCCCTGGAACGTGTTGTCCAGGATGGCCGGGCCACCTCCGTCGGTGAACTGGTTCCGCTTGCCCACCGACGGGATGGGGTTGGAACGGAACATGTGCTGGACGCGTTCGGCGTAGGGTTCGGCGGGCTGGGCGTAGAACTGCGGAAGGTCATCGATCACGTGCGATAGGTGCATGATTGCGGCGTTGTCGAAGTAGTCACCGGCGCGCGCGGTGGTGAGCCGCGCGGAGGCGTTGCCCTGGAAGGTGGTGATCTCGGGTGGGCCGCTGCCGGCAGTCTGCTGGTCGGCGAACCCCATCCACATCGGGGATCGCGGATTGATCTGCCGCGCGTACGGGAGCCGGTGGATCTCGGCGATCTGGCGGGGCAGTCCTCGCTGGACGAACATCAACCGGCTCGAGGTGGTAACTAGCAGCCCGCCCAGCCCGGATTGGCCCACGTTGCGGCCCGCGAGTCGGCTGCTGGTTCCGGTGACGTAATTGATCACGTCGGTGATCCAGGTCGAATCGCTGCGCAGTATCACCACCAGATCGTTGGACTCGATCCGGACGGGGACGTTGAAGGTCTGTTTGGTGGTTCCGGGGCGGCTGCCCCCGACGTCGGTTGGGCCCGGGACGGCTTCTTCGAGCGCGAAGCGGGTGGGGGCGTTGACCAGTCGTGGTAGGTGGCTGGATACCAGCGCTCCGGTGATGCCGCCGGGCAGCCGAGCGAAGTAGCGCAGTCCATAGCCGATCGTGGTGAACACCCCGTTGGGTCGAAACGGGTAGCTCTGCTCGACCACGTCGAGGGCCTGCGCGAGGGTCATCTGATTGGCCGACGTGGGGGTGTTGGTGAGGGTGAACGTGGTGAAGTGGTGTAGATGGGCGGGAACCGCACAGTGACGCCGTCGAGGTTGTGGGCGGGGGGGATGTAGTCGTTGATGGCGAACTGGATATCCGGCAGTGGCCGCTGCAGCGCAGTCATTAGGGCAGTCGTGAGGGGCCAATCCGGGGTGACCGCCAGGGCGTTGAGCGCGCGCAGGTTGGGGACTGCGATACCCAGCGCCGCCGCCGATTGGAGGAATGAGCGCCGGCTCACAGGGGTCATAGGAAGTAGTTCTCCTTGATGTTAGCGAATGGAACGAGGGCCTGATCTGGCGTTGTCGCGAGTCAGAGCCGGTGACCGGGACCAGACACTCCCGTTCCCATTCGATTGGGCGTCATCTCTTTCAGCACGCGAGGGCCATCGCGGCGCCGAGCACGCGCATGGCCGAGCAGCAGCCCTCGACAGACCGCAGATCAGGGGAACTTCACCGGGGGCGACGTTGTCTCACGGTGCTGAACAGACGAAGTCCATGAGTCGAACAGGGGATTGCTACTGATCCCACAAGGGATGACAGCCAAGCAGCCGGCACCGGCCGGTTGCGGCACCGGCATGCCGAGGTGTGTGTTCGCGCACCTCGGCATGCCGGTGTGGTTCCCCCGAACTTCACCGGGGTGGCCGAATCCGGCGATCAGGCCCGCTGCGTTTGCGTTGTGCGCAAGCAACGGCCCGACGCAAACAGTGGTCAAGTCGACCACCACCACCGGCGCCAACGCCACTCAGCAGGTCAGCCCGCCCAACCTGACGATTGCCACCTGCCCTAGCGGGACCACGCTGATCGGCGGGGGAGCGTTCACCAAAACGCCGGACCAGGTCAACGACGGCGTCATGGTGGGCAACAATGGCAACCTCAAGCCGCTGGGAAGCTACCCCTCCGACTCCTCGGGAGTGCTGGCAGCTGACGAATCGACCTCCGCCACTTCCTGGAGCGCCTACGGCTCGGCCGGGATCACCAACACGACTGACACGGTGACCTCACTCGCTTTGTGCACCTCCGACCCGATCGGGCCGGTCCAGGTGAGCCGGGTTGATCTGTCCGGTCCCGATGCCCAGCCCGGCACCACGATCACCACCGCCACCGCGGTGTGCCCGACCGGATCCCAGATGCTGGGTGGAGGCTTCAAAACCGACGAGACCGTCAACGGGACACCTGGCCTCCAGCCGCAGCAGGGCTTCCACATGCGGGGCAGCTACCCCTCGACCGGGCCGGGAAGCCCACCCGCCGAGGTAGCCGACGGCTCGACCAACCCCAGCGCGTGGAGCGCTTTGCTGCAGGCCGGCGGCCAGAACCTGCCAGTGGGAAGCTCCATGCAGCTGCACACCTTTGCCATGTGCGCCAGGTCAACCCCCACCACGACACCCAGCCCGAGCCCATCACCATCACCGAGCCCGTCACCATCACCCGGGGCAGTCACCACGACGACCACGCTGTCGGTGATTAAGGTTCCGCTTCCCTTCGGGTTGGGTGGGTTCGCGATCCCCATCGCGAACCTGACGCCCATTAACGCGGTCGGAACCGTCCAGTTCAAGGCCGGGAACACCAACCTCGGTGCCCCGGTGCCGGTGATCGGCGGCATTGCCGTCGGCCCGTTCACGAACCTGCCATCGGGCTCGCATTCGGTAACCGCGGTGTTCACCCCGACAAACCCAGCCAATTTCAAGCCCTCGACGTCGAACACCGTGATATTCATGTTCTAAAGGTTGTCGCGGCACCTGGGTGAGCCACATCCAGGTGCCGCGAACCCGTCAGCCCATCCCGGCGAGAGAACACCGCTGACCGGTGACGTGGGCCCTGCCCGTCATAGCGATAGTGAGCAGGCCGACGCGCGCAGCAATCAGGTAGGCGCCGGCCGACCACACGCCAGCAGCATCGATCGGGACGCCCCGCCCGTGGCTCGTCTCGGCGGCGCCGACGCGGCCACCTGTGCTCAATGCGCCGCTCGCCGAGACTAGGCAAGGTGATCGCGGTTTGTGTGCATACGACGACAGTGGATGTCACCGTAGGCACATTAACCGCGATCAACCTTTGCTGAGGGAGATCCGGCGGACAAGCACCGAAGGATGTGCCGTGCCTCGCTTGTCCTTTCGACGCTACCGGCCGTGCGTAGGCTGTTGCCATGAGCAGGCCAGCGGGCCCGTTGCGGTTGGTTGTTGTGGACGACCATCAGATGGTGCTCGACGGGCTTCGGGCGATGCTGGCTGTCTATTCCGAACAGGTGGAGATCGTCGGTGAGGCCACCGAACCGGACCTCGCATTGAAGATCATCACTGGTCAGGAGCCTGATATCACCTTGCTCGACGTCCGGTTACGGGGCTCCAGCGGGCTCGATCTGTGCGCGGAGATCCGCAATCGGCAACCCCGCTGCAAGGTCGTGTTCCTGACCGTCTACGACGACGAGCAATACCTCTACCAGGCGCTGCGGCTCGGTGCAGCCGGTTTCCTGCTCAAGCGGGTGCGCGGTGCGGAGCTGGTGGATCACCTGCGGCGGATCCATCACGGCGAGGTTCTGATCGACCCCAGCCTGGCGACGAAGGTCGCGATGTCGGTGGCTCACCTGCGCGGCGGAGAGTTCTGGCCCGGGGCGCATCTCGGGCTGACCCAGCGCGAGAGCGAAGTGCTCGCGCTGATGGTGGCCGGCCTGTCCAACCGCGCCATCGCCGGGCGCCTGACCGTCAGCGAGGAGACCGTCAAGACCCATGCCCGCAGTATCTACCGCAAGCTCAACGTCCCGGACCGCTCCGGCGCGGTCGCCGCGGCGCTGCGGGAGGGAGTGTTCCAGTGATTCACTCGCGGCTGGGCCTGGCCGATGCCGATTCCGATGCCCAGCTGCTGCACCGCGTGATCGAGATCTTGTCGGCGGGCCTCGACCTCGACGGGGTCGTCCAGCGAGTGGCCGATCTGATCACCGAGACCACCTCTACCGACGTCTGCTTCGTGCATCTGCTCGACGAGCCGCGGGGACTGTTGCAGCTGCGCGGCGCCACCCCCCCGTTCGACCAGTTCGCCCGGCGGATCGAGCTGCCGGTAGGCGATGGCGTGTCCGGGTGGGTCGCCGCACACTGCGAACCGGCGGTGATCACCGACAACAAGCGCGCAGACCCACGCTACCTCTATATCCCCGAGCTGCGCGGGGAAGACTTCACGTCGATGGCGTCGGTGCCGATCATCACTCGACCAGGCGATCTCGTGGGGGTGCTCAACGTACATACCCGTGACCGCCGCGAGTTCACCAAGGCCGACGTCGAGCTGCTGAGCACGGTGGCGGGCCTGATGGCCGGCGCTATCGAGAACGCCAGCCTGCAAAGCAAGCTTGCCGAGCGGGAGGCGGCGATGGAGCGCTTCGCCGAGCAGATCGTGCTGCTGCAGGAAACCGAGCGACGCCGCCTCGCCGGTGAGATCCACGACGGCATCAGCCAGCGCATCGTCAGCCTGTCCTTTCACCTCTCCGCGGCGGCGGACGCGGTCGCCGCCGACCCGGCCGGCACCGCCGAGCAGATCGCCCGCGCCCAGGAGCTCGCCGCCGGGGCGCTGGACGAGACCCGCCAGGCCATCGCCGGGCTGCGCCCGCCGGTGCTGGATGACCTCGGGCTGGCCGCCAGCCTGGAGAGCCTGGCGCGTTCCATCCCGCTGCCCAATGTCGCAGTGGACGCGGTGACGACCGACCTGCCCGAGCACGCTGAGACTGCGATCTACCGGATCGCTCAGGAGGCGCTGCAGAACGTGATGAAGCATGCCCGTGCTGAGCACGTCCAGCTCCGGCTTTCGGTGGTCGCCGGCGCGGTCCTGCTCGAGATCTCTGACGACGGCGTCGGCTTCGACCCGGCCAGCACTGCCGGCCGAGCCGGACCGGTGGGTTACGGCCTGCCCGGCATGCAGCAGCGCGCCGAGCTACTAGGAGGGCAGCTCACCGCGGACAGCGCCCGCGGCCGCGGCACCGTCCTGCGGCTGCGCGTCCCCGTCACCCCGGAGCACTAGCCGCCCCCAGCTGGATACCTTGCACGGCACCCCGTACCACGTGGTCGGGCTTGCCAGGATGAGCCTCAGCATCAGCTCCTCCTGTCCCACCAGACAAGGGTGTGGCTCTGTTGGGGATGTGCCGGACACGGCGACTTTGGCGAGAAGTTGCCGTGCGTGGCACCTCTGCACACTACAACAGTCCTTTCCCAGCTCTCACGGACAGTGACGGCATGTAGCGGCACCGGAGGCATTTGCCAATTATGTGGGCGGCGGTGGGTCTGGCGCTGTTGCGCAAGGTGAGCACTGTGACCGCCTTGGCGGCGGCATCGGTGGCGACCGCGGCGACCGCGGCGCGATCGGCCAGCTCACGGCCGAGTGACCGAGTTCGACGTTGAGCCGGACCAGTTCTGTGGCTGCCCGGGCGGGCAGTGGCGTCCAGGGTTGCCGCAGTGAAGGCATCCCCACGCAGGTTGCGGTTGCCCGCTCGGCGAGTTCCACAGCCTCAACCGCGATACCGCTGGCCACCTCGACGATCTCCGCCGGCACCTAATACTGCAACGGCAGTTTATGGTCACGGCGGTCGGTGACCGCGGCGTCGGTAGTGGCAGGCGCGGGCTTGGTGTTGGCGGCATCGCCGCCAGTTCGACCAGGTGATCGCGGCTGTAATGCGGGCGACGGGGGCGAGGACGAGGGCGGCGAGCAGGCGGCGGATCTCGTTGCTACTCAACGGGATCCGCATGTCGCGGCCGGCGGCGGGTCCCCCCTTTTTGGCCTCTTGGGCGCGGGTGGCGGCGAGGTAGGCGGCGGCGAGCATCGCGAGGGTGGTGTGGGCGTACCAGGCCCGGTAGCCGCGGACCTGGTAGTGATCGAGTCCGGCTTCGTTCTTCGCGGTCTGGAAGCACTCCTCGATCGCCCACCGCGCTGCGGCGACCCGGATCAGTTCCGGCACCGGCGTGGCAGCAGGGCCGGCGCAGCGGTAGAACGCCAGCTCAGGGTCCTTGCCCGACGGTGGGTCGATCTGGCGGCGCACCAGCAGCCAGTGGCCCCACCCGGCCGGCAGCCCGTCGTTGTTGACGGTGGCGTTCAGGGCGAGCACGGTCCAGTCGTAGCGCCGCTCACCGTGCGCACCCGGCCCGGCCGAGCGGCGTTCCCACGCCCCGTCCGCGACCAGCGCGGCGAGTTGCTTGGCCTGATAGCGGTGCCCCTCGGGGCAGGTCAGGATGTAGTCGCTGCGGGTGGCGAGCACGAACGGCACCTCGCGGGCGGCCAACCAGCCGCGAAACGCCCGGTTTTGCCCGAACGCCTCGTCCGCGGTGACCCACCCCGACAGGACACCGGCGGCGTGCGCGCGGGCGAGCATGTCGATACCGAGCTGGGGCTTGGTCGCGAACCCGACATCGGCCGGAATGCCGGCGGCTGCGCAACGATCGGGATCCTCGGTCCACGACGTGGGCAGATAGAGCTCGCGGTCCACCAACGCCCGACCACGCGCACTGCCGTAGGCCAAAAACACCCCCAGCTGACAGTTGT
>JBOHFC010000343.1:0-5921 GCA_050701375.1 Pseudonocardiaceae bacterium | reverse complement strand
CCCCGGATCGGACTCACGGGCCCACCAGACAGGAGAGCAAACCGCCATACCAACCCCGGGAGAAAAAACGATCATGAGTCTGACCGAGCAGTGGCCGGGCACCGCGACGGGATCCCATCGCCTCGGCACCCAGAGTCCAGGCCGCCGACCTACCCGACGTCGAGGAAGTGCGGCGAGAGCGACAGCTGGCCACCCGCCGCAACCCGTGGAACCGCACCAGCAGGTAGTTAGCATTCAACAATCGAAAGGAAGCAGAACAATGCCCAGTAAGCGACGCGACACCCCCGACGTACTACAGACCATGAAAGGCGCGATCATCAAGATCCGCGCCGACTATTCCTCGCAGCTTTCGTCCCGCGGCTTGCGCAACGCACCCCCCGGCGCTCGGGAGTTCATCCGCGCGGCGCAGTCCGCGTTGAGCGAGGTCGAGTCAGCAATTGACGCCGCCGCGTTCGGCGTGCCGGCGACACTGAATAACCGCCGGCTTTACCCGCAAGAGCGCGAGCAGCAGGCCAAAGAAGCGCTCGGCGAGCTTGAGCGCCTGGTCGCCGAACAGACCACCATCGCGCAGAACGCCCTCGGTTTCGCCAAGGACCAGTTGACGAAGCAGGCTCTGCGGCCGGTGGATCGCCGGGAGGAGCTCACCGCCCGGGCTGATGCCCAGATGATCCTGGACCGCACGCCGGCCGACCAGCGCGACGGAGTGATGGCTCGCCTCGCCCAGCGTCAGGACGCGGTAGGCGCGCTGGTCAGCTCGGACTGGGGTCGAGATTATCTCTCGACCGTGACCCCGGACACCACGCTGGCGGACGCGATGCACCTCGGCGTAAGGACCGCTGCCGTGGACGCGGCCGCCGCGCAGTCTCTTGACGAGGGCCGCCGTGACGCCGCGCTGCACATCGGGGTGTTGCCGGTCTTGCACGGCCTGCGCGACAGCGTGATGCACACCGGGCGAATGGTCACCGAATCCCTGCGCGACGACCACGGTTTGCATGTGAACGCCTCGATAGACGACGCGTTCGCGGGCTCCGATTCCAGTGGCCCCGTGGCCACCCTGGAGCCCTGACCTACCCCCGTGCCCACCACTCCCACGCAGCCACCCTGCCCGCCACCGTGCGTGCGGGCAGGGACCGATGCCGAGCCGGCGCGTACGACCTCCTTGCGCGCCCGGCTCGGCGCACACCTCGGAGGTAGTCATGCGCGATGTTCGGGTGAAGGTGATCGTGATGGCGTTCGGCTACCAGGGCCGGAGCTACGGCTTCGAGGACGAGTTGGAGATTCCGGCCGAGCACGTGCGGTCGTGGGTCGCGAATGGCTTTGTGCGACTGCTCACCGGGGACGAAGAGTTCGAGAGCAACGGCAGGTGACCAGCGTGAGGGAACGGGTGGCGGGTGGACCCTTCGACCTAGGGAGTTTGCAGCGTGAGCGAGGAGGATTTCCGTCTGTACTGATCCTGGGTTGTGGATGATGCGTAGAGCGATGTCCGTTTGCAACGTCCCCGGCTGTGGCGAGCTGACCCCCGGCGGCGGTAGGTGCCCTACCCATGAGCGCCAGGCCCGCCAGCGGGGCACCAGCGGCCACCACGCACGGGCCAAGGCAGGTGGTGGCTACGGCGCACGCTGGCAGCGCACCCGCAAGGCCTACCTGGCAGCACACCCGGTGTGCGAGTGCGACGAGTGCATGACACAGCCAACGGTGCTGCGGCCATGGGCAACAGACGTCGACCACATCGACGGTCTCGGGCCGAAGGGGCCGCGCGGCTTCGACTGGGACAACTTGCGGGCAATGAGTCACGCTCACCACTCGCGACACACAGCAAGGACACAGCCAGGTGGCTGGAATGACAGAGAGTAGTCAAGGGGTGGGGGTAGAACCCTTCGACCAGGGGGAATGCAGCGAGTTAGAGAGCGCTGACAGGTCCGCCTACCAGATAGACTCAACGGCGAGTACGGAGAGTGACGGTAATGCCAGGTCCGTTGCGTAATGCGACCAAGGTCAACAGCCGCGCGCATCGGTCGACCGGCGCTCGCGGGGGCTTGAAGGTCCTGGAGACGTCGTGCGAGCTGCCGGTTCCGCCGCTGCCGCGTTCCCGGCGCTGGTCGGCCGACGAGCGCAGCCGGTGGCGCCGGTTGTGGTCTGGTCCGCAGGCCAACGCCTGGGATGACTCCTACATCGAGGCGGTCGCAGCGTACGTGGTGTACGGCACGGCGATCATGGGCGACGATGCCGCCGCCTGGCAGGCCCAGGAGTTCCGCCACCTCGGCGACAAGCTGGGACTGACCCCGGCCGGGATGGTCGCGCTGGGTTGGGTGCTCTCCGATGACTAGCGCCCGTCGCCAGGCGAAGGCCGCGGCCCGCTCGGCGCCCGGTGCCTCGGTGGGGCCACCTGCACCCCCGGAGCTGCTCGACCCTGACGCCGCGGTGTGGCACGACCAGCGCGCCTACCACCAGTTCATGAATCGTCGCGGCTGGTCGATGCCGACGAAGGAGCGGATGGGTGTGGCGGCATCCCCTGCTAGCCGCCGCAGCAAGGCCGCGGCCGGTTGGGCGCTGGAGACTGGCCAGGGCACCAGGACCTACGGCGAGGGCAGCGAACCGCATCCCAACTGGCCCCAGCTGCGAGCCTGGGGACTGTGCGACTGATCTCCGCGCACCTGCTGACCGATTACGAACGCAGGTGCGCAATTCGGGACCGTCCTGGGGAAACACCCTCTACGGCACCTGATTTGCTGACTGATCTTGCTGCCAGGTCGTTTCCGCAGGTCAACCGTCTGACTGAGGTACTGACTGAGTGCTGACAGGTGCTGACCGAGAGTGCACCGGTTTGTTGTTTGTACAGGTCAACCGCCTGACTGAGGTGCTGACTCATGAGTCAGCACCTTTCTGGCTCTCGGTCAGCAGATTCTGGGTCTGAGTTGCCAACCAAGACGGTGGTGTTAGCTCTGCCGCGGCCAGGTCGTCCAGCCGCAGCGACCGCACACCGCCGACAGGCCACATGTTGGCGACGAGGCGCACGCTGCCCGCTCTCTATCGAGTACGCGCCCCGCGGAGAGCCGCTGGTGCAGCGCACGGCCTTTGTCCTCCAGCTTGACCGCCCGTACTCCGTCGTCGCGGACGACAAGCAGCCCCTGTGGCCCCTTGATCATGCTGTCCCAGCGCGCGTAGCCCTGATCCACCAGCTTATCGAGGAGGAGGTATCCGAAGAACGGGCAATGCCGCTCACCGTCGCGGTACCACGGATAGCCGTACTCGTCGGTTCGCACCGTGATGGTGCCGCGAGCCACCCGGTCAAGGACTGGCCACAGGAGCTCGTCGTCAAGCGAGGCGGGGTCGCTCACCGAGCGCCCTTGCCTCGTCGGCACCGGGGACAGACCTGGTCAGGATCCAACGGGCTGCAGGGCAGCGCCGGGCCGCCCAGTGGCAGCGGTCGGGGGACGAACTCGACACCGCACAGCGCGTGCACACTGCGGGTGACGGTCGACCAGTGCCCGCGGTGAGTATCAGCATCGGCCAGTGAGCGCAGGTACCAGCTCACCCCAACATCGCCCCAATGGTCTCCTGCAGCTCGCCCGCTGCCTGCTCGCCGAACCGCAGCACACAACACCCCGTGGCGTGCGGATCCAGCTCGATCGCACCGTCCCGTTTCGTGACGACCAGGTTCGTGAACCCAGGAGTTCCTCCGTGCGTGGTGCAGCTGACCAGGATCACCCGGCGGGCTGTGGTCCGCTCTGTCGTTGGTATGCCATCTGTTCCGTTGGTCACGGTTGACGAGGGTGAATGCGATCAAGCCCCTGGTATCCCGCAGCGGGGAACCTCCCCTGAATGGGCTACGCCGTCAGACCAGCCCGATAGGCCATTCCCCACAGTTCCCGGCCTGTTGGCGAGTCCCGCCGTACCTGTGACATGAGCTGGGCGAGTACCTCGCAGGCGAACGGGTCCCGCTGCACGCGGTGCGGCACGATCAGCTCTGCTGTTCGCAGTGCCCGCACTGCGTCGTCGTGACGGCGCCGGACTCGGGTCAGGGCGCGCCCGTAGTACACCCAGTACGCGGCCCGGCGAGACCGGTTTGAGTGCTGCCGCGGATCCACGCTCTCGGCAGCGGAGATGGCCATGTCGTAATCCTTCAGATCCAGTGCCACGGATGTGCGGCAGAACCCGGTGTTACTCGGGCCGAAACCAAGCCAGTAAGCGTTGCCTTCCCCAGTGCGGGACGCCAGTTCAGCCGCGTAGTCCAAAGCCGGGACCACATCATCCGGCCGGCGGTCGGCCGCGGCGACTTCCGCCCGGTACAACGCGAGCATCCCGGCAAGTTGCGTCGTCTGCGGGGTGGTGGTCGGCACGCTCACCGAGTCGAGTTCGGCTTGCGCGAGGTCGAACGCACCAGTGGACAGCATCACTCGCACCGCCCCCGCCGCTGCTAGCCCCATGGTGGCCGGGGCGTCACGTTCCTCGGCAGCTTCCCGGGCCAGCGCTGCGGCTTGCTCGCGGAGGTCCACCGACGCGCCCGCAGTGCGTAGCCATCCGATGGTGGCCTGGGTATGCAGGAGTGCCACCAGCTCCAGCAGCTCAGCGACGTCGCGTCCGGCAGCCACGCTGGTGTGCAGGTCACGGATAAGACCCGGCAGCATCCCGCCGGCCAGCTCCTGGTCACCGACACAGCTCGCGTCGACCAGCGTTGCGACCCGTTCTCTTGCCACCTCGATCGGAAGCACCTGCCCCCCGGGTCGATGGTGGTTGACCGCCATCAAGGCCACCCGCACCTCGTTCGTGACGGCGTCGGTATGCCCATTGGCCGGCGCCGGCATCGGCAACCTCATCAGCTCACTAGGGGCAATCTGGAGAGCATCGGCTAACGCGACGATGTCCGAGAGCCGATCGAGCGCAACTACCCCGCGCTCGATCCGGTCGAGCTGCGACTTGCTCATCCCGGCCAGCCCGGCGGTTACCACCAACGACTTGCGCCGCGACTTGCGGATCCTGCGCAGCCGTGCGCCGATCGTCCGCGCTTCCTCAGCGTCCACCAGAAACCTCTCCTTGCCGGGACCTCCTGCCGATGCCCCGGGGAGCTACCCCGGGGCGGAACCTCGGCAAGGAGGTGACACAAGGCTACGCGGCGCCTCCCCGACGAAAACGGCCCCATCCCGACATACCGGGTGGGGCCGTTCGTCACTCAGACGGCTACTCAGGGCTTTCTGAGTGCCCCTGCGCGCAGTCGGCGTGCCGGACGAGCGACGCGGCCAGTTCGACGGCCAGTTCGACGGCCAGTTCCGTGTACACCACCACCGTGGCGGTCACGATGGTGGTGGAGACCTGCACCTGCACCTCGATGCCGTCGCCGCGGTCAACTAGCCGCAGACCGACCGCGCCCCGGTCAGCGTCGAAGATGGTTTCGGTACCGAGGTGGACGAGCAGACCGTCCTGCCGGGTGTAGCAGTCGCTCTCGGCGCACCACGGTCGGTGCGGGGTTGCCATGATGCTCATGGGTCGGAGCTCCGTTCCGATCAAGGCCCCGGCCGGCGCTTCGATCGCCGATTCGGGGCCGCCTTATGTGATCATTTCGACAGCTAGAGACTTGACCGGCTCCGCTCGCGAGCGACCAGCGTTTACGCAGGTCAGCACAGCGCTAACCGGGCGTGAACTTCTAATCGCTAGGCCGCAGGTTCGAGTCCTGCCGGGGGCGCAACACCGCAGGTCAGAGGATTAGCGTCCGATCGATCGAAGATCGACCCACCCTTTACCCACCTCATTGTGGGGGCGCCAGCCGGTCAAGGGCCGCAGCCGCAGCAACCCCGTTGTCCCCCGCGACATGTAGACGTCCTGCGTCATCGAGACCCGCTCGTGGCCCAGGTAGTCGGCGATCTCCCGCGCCGACAGGCCCGCTCGGTCGAGCTGAGTCGCCACCAGATGCCGGAACGCATGCG
>JBOHFC010000342.1:0-2130 GCA_050701375.1 Pseudonocardiaceae bacterium | reverse complement strand
GAACGCACAGCTCACCCAGCGGATCGACCTGGTCGAAGACCACCACTGCGGCACGGTACAGATCCAGCAACGCCAGGAAACGGGCGACCACCTCTCTGGTGTGTCCACAGTCGGCGACCAAACTGCGAAAGCTCGCCTGACCTTCGCGCTCCAGCCTGCTAAGTAACAGGGCTGCGTGCTCGCGCACCGACACTTGGGGAGTGTGTAGGTGCTCCAGCGACACCGTCGGTGGCGGTGGTTTCGGCCCGAACACCGAGGCCGCGATCTCGGCGAACCGAGCAGCATCGACCCCGAGCAGCACCTCTGGCAGCAAACCGGCAAACCGCTCGTCGAGCGCCACTGACCTGGGATAACGGCGCATCGCCGTCGATTCGAGCTCAGTGAACAGCGCGGCGACCTGCTTATAGGCCCGATACTGCAGCAGCCTGGCGAACAGCAGGTCCCGCGCCTCCAGTAGCGCGAGGTCCGCCTCGTCCTCGACCTCGGCCGACGGCAACAAGCGGGCCGCCTTGAGGTCCAGCAACGTGGCCGCGACCACAAGGAACTCGGTGGTCTCGTCCAAGTCGAAAGACTCGCCCAGAACCCGCAGGTGGGCGATGAACTCGTCGGTCACCTGGTGCAGGGAGACCTCGGTAACGTCCAGCTGATGCTGCGAGATGAGCTGCAACAGCAGATCGAACGGGCCTTCGAAGTTGTGCAGCCGCACCGTGAAGCGACCGGATGAAACAGGGGCGGACACCATCGGTTCCGATGATTCGACCCTGCAAGCAGGTCTCATCGCGCGATCACTTCGCGGGCCAGGGTGCGGTAGGAGTTCGCACCGGCGGATTTCGGTGCCCACCGGGTGATCGGCTCGCCAGCGACGGTAGTCTCCGGGAACCGGACTGTCCGGCTGATCACGGCATCGAACACGGTATCGCCGAAAGCCTCTACGACTCGGGCCATCACCTCGCGGGCGTGCAGGGGGCGCGGGTCGTACATCGTGGCGAGGAGGCCGACGATCGTCAGATCGGAGTTGAGGCGCTCGCGCACCTTGTCGATGGTATCCATCAGCAAAGCGACTCCGCGCAGGCTGAAGAACTCGCACTCCAGCGGGATCAGCACACCATCCGCGCAGGCCAGCGCATTAATGGTGAGCAGACCCAACGACGGCTGGCAGTCGACCAGGATGAAGTCATAGTTCGGTACCAGCGGGCGCAGAGCTCGCCCGAGCGCCTGCTCGCGACCCACCTCGGTCACCAGTTGCACTTCCGCGGCGGACAGGTCGATGTTGCTGGGCAGCAGGTCCATGCCCGGAACCGACGTCGGCCGGACGACCTCGCCCATCGAGACGCTCTGGTCCATGATCAGGTTATAGACGGTGCGGTCCAGGTCATGCGAGGACATCCCGAGCCCGACCGACAGGGCGCCCTGCGGATCGAAGTCGACCAGCAGTACCCGGCGACCGTACTCGGCGAGCGCGGCCCCGAGGTTGATCGTCGATGTGGTCTTGCCGACGCCGCCTTTCTGGTTGCAGATCGCCAGAACCCGGGCCGGGCCGTGCCGATCCAGCGGAGGTGGCTGCGGCACCACGCGGTGCCGGCGCCCAACGGGATCGATCCCGTCGCCAGGCGCCCCATCATCGGGAGCTCCGGCGTCGGGGGAGATAGGCCCGCACGGCGCAACCAGCGGCTGTTGCGCGGATGCCCAGGTCGACATGAAACCGATCCCCCTTCCGAGCGATGGTTTGGGCAGCGTAGCTGCCCCCGTGAGTGGGGATGTGAGTGATAGCTCGCATCCCCACTCACGGGGGCAGCTAGCCCCTCGCCCGCGGATGGGCCGTCGCGTAGACCTCACGCAGGTTGTCCACCGTCACCAGCGTGTAGACCTGCGTTGTGGACACCGATGCGTGCCCGAGCAGCTCCTGCACCACTCGCACATCAGCGCCGCCTTCCAGCAGGTGGGTGGCGAAGCAGTGCCGCAAGGTGTGCGGTGACACCGCTGCCGCGATCTGAGACCGCGCCGCCGCCTCTCGCAAGACTGCCCACGCACTTTGCCGGGACAGCCGAGCGCCGCGCGCGTTGAGGAACACCGCCGGTATGCCCCGCCCTCGCTGGGCGAACGTGGGGCGGCCACGCACCAGGTAGGCAT
>JBOHFC010000341.1:0-3738 GCA_050701375.1 Pseudonocardiaceae bacterium | reverse complement strand
GGCCAGCGCGGCGTCGAGTCGGGTACGGAGGTCGGCGGGTAGCGGCGGCAGCTCCGGCAGCGCGTCGACCGGAACATCCACGGTCCAGTTCACGGTGCCTGAGCGTATGCCGTGATTCCCCGGACCGATGCGGCGGGCTGGTCAGCCGAAGAAGACCTCGGCCTCCGCGTGGCGCTGTGGCGGCACCGTCTTGACCGCTGCAGTGGCCTCGGCCAGCTTCACCCTGATGATGTCGGTGCCACGCAACGCGACCATCACGCCATTGTCGCCCTCGTGCACCGCATCGACCGCATGGACGCCGAACCGGGTGGCCAGCACCCGGTCGTAGGCAGTAGGCGTGCCACCACGCTGGGTATGCCCCAGCACCACGGCGCGGGACTCGGCGCCGGTGCGGCGGGCGATCTCGTCGGCCAACCAGGTACCGATGCCACCGAGCCGCTTGTGGCCGAAGGCGTCGACCTCGTTGGTGGTGAGCAGCTCCGCGCCACCCTCGGGTACCGCACCTTCGGCGACGACCACGATCGCGGCGGCTTCCCGCCCGAGGCACCGCAGGACCCACTCGCATACCCGGTCGGTGGAGAACGGCCGTTCCGGCATCAGGATGACGTTCGCCCCGCCGGCCATCCCGGAGTGCAGCGCGATCCAGCCCGCGCTGCGGCCCATCACCTCGACGACCGCCGCCCGGTGGTGCGATTCCGCGGTGGTGCGCAGCCGGTCGATCGCCTCGGTGGCGATGTGCACCGCGGTATCGAACCCGAACGTGTAATCGGTGGCGCTGAGATCGTTGTCGATCGTCTTGGGTACTCCCACCACGGCGACCCCGTCCTCGCTCAGCCGGCTGGCCACCCCGAGGGTGTCTTCGCCACCGATCGCGATCAGGGCGTCGGCGCCCTGCTCGACGAGCGTCCGCTTGACCTGCTCCGCCCCGCCGTTGCGGTACGGGTTGGTGCGCGAGGTCCGCAGGATGGTGCCGCCAAGTGGCAGGATGTGTTCCACGTCAGCCAGACCGAGCGGTTGGACCAGCCCCTCCATCGGGCCCCGCCAGCCGTCCCGGAATCCGATGATCTCGTGCCCGTAGACCTCGATGCCCTTGCGGACCACCGCCCGGATCACCGCATTGAGCCCTGGACAGTCACCGCCCCCGGTGAGCACGCCGATGCGCATGTCGATTTGCCTTCCCCGCTGAAGTACCGAATTGTCGAGCGAGAGCCTGGCATGAGAACGATCGATGCGGCAAAGCGACTGGTCAACGGGCACGGCTTCGCTGCGCCAGGCGGTGCTGCTCGATCACCCGCCATCGGGCAAGATTGTATCGGGCATCAGCCACCGCGTCGTGGGCGTCACTGGGCGGCGGGGGCAACGTTGGCTTGCCCGCATCCTCCCAGCGCTGCCGCAGGTCCCGGGTAAACCGAGGTAGCGTCCGGGGCAACGCCGGCATCGGGCCCCACAGTTGGGCGAGAGCGACGTGATCGTAGGCGGCGAACCAGGCCCACAACTCCACCCGCTCGCCCGGTGCGGTGAGAAACTCGAGCAACGTGTCCCGGATGGCGGTCCGTCCGCGCCATGCCCGGTCGGCCGGCGACGGCAGCTTCGGCAGAACGTGTGCTCGCACCCAGTCGCCGGCCCGCTCCGGATCGAACTCGGTGGATACCGCGTAGTACTCCCGACCCTGCTCGTCCACCACCCCGATGGAGATCAGCTCGATGGTGACACCATCCTCGATGAACTCGCAGTCGTAGAAGAACCGCACGGTCAGTCAGCCTACGCAGCGTTGGCGAAACCGGAGCGATCAGGACGCCCTAAGGGTCACCCGCGGTGGAGGCGGCTCTCGATCTTTGATCGAAGTCGCGTATCTGTCGACGTATTCCTGTCCCGACAGCTCCATCAAGGAGTACATGATCTCGTCAACAGCAGATCGCTCGACGAACCGGTCACCGGCCAGTCCAGCGTAGCGAGAGAAGTCCAGCGGCGGACCGAAGCGTATTTCAACGCGATGCGGCCGCCACATTTTTTTGCCGATCGGGCTGACTCTGTCGGTGCCTACCATCACGACCGGGATCACCGGGACGCCGGCCTCCAGTGCCATCCTGGCGACGCCAGTCTTGCCTTTGTACAACCGGCCGTCCGGAGATCGAGTTCCTTCCGGATAGATGCCGAGCAGCTTGCCATGTGCCAACAAACGCACCCCGGTGTCCAAGGCCGCCTGCGCGGCCGACGCGCTGGAACGGTCGATGGGGACCTGACCGGCTGCGTTGAAGAACTGCCGCTTGAGCCATCCCCGCATCCCGGGGGTGGTGAAGTACTCCCGCTTGGCCAGGAACGTCAGCCGACGACGGATCATCAGGGGCAGGAAGAAGGAGTCGGCGACCGCCAGGTGATTGCTGGCCAGAATGGCACCACCCCGAGCGGGGATATGCTCGGCGCCCTGGACCCGCGGGTGACACGTCAACCGCATCAACGGCCCGAGCAGCAAGTGTTTGAGCAGCCAGTAGAACACCGCCCACCGATCCTTCCCTTGCCCTCACGAGCCGCATTGTCAACCAGCCTACGGAGCACGGTATCCGGGGCACAACGGTCGCCCTCCACCCTGGCGTACACGACCCTGGGAGGGGCGGGTTCGATGCCGCCTTACAGTCACGCCGCGCCCGCTACGCTCAGCCCCGCAGCGAACCCGCCCCGAGCACGGAGAGTGGTGCCTTACGTTGTCCTTCACTGACCCGGAGGAACCTCGCTGGCTGGCGAGCGACGCCCCCGAGGACCATTTCGAGCCGCCCGAGCCAGCACCACTGGCGGCGCCCCGAGCCCGAACGGTAGGCGGGGTGATCGCGCTCACCGTTGGCGTGCTGCTGCTAGCGCTGCCAGAGCTGTTGGGGCTGGGTGAGCGGGTGGCCACCCCGCTGGGCTTACTCACCGTCACCGCCGGCATCGGCTGGCTGGTGATCGGGCTGCGGCCCGACGCGGCACCGGAAGAAGGATCCGACGACGGGGCGCAGCTTTAGCCCTCAGTAGGCAGCAACTCACGCCTCTACTCTGCGCTTGAGCTCCTTCAGCGCGGTGTCCATGATGACCTTCTCGGCCTTGCGCTTCATCATCCCGATCATGGGAATCGCGAGCTCGACGGTCAGGCTATAGGTCACGTTGGTCGCCGCGCCCACGGGTTCCAGCACGTAGGAGCCGTGCGCCCCTTCTGGAACTGGACGTCGACCAGTTCCCAGGCGACCGTCAGCCCGTCCAAAGACCAGACGTATTCAAGCAGGTACTCGTTCCTTGACCAGGCCGGAGTCCAGCGAGAACCGGACCCGCTCCGCGCGAGCATCTGCGCCCGGGACCACGACCTCGGCCTTCTTCACTGCCAACGCCCATTGCGGGTAGGCGGAGAAATCAGCAATCACGTCCATGATCGCCTGAGGATCGGCATTGATGACGATGGACTGGGTTGAATGGTCGGGCATGCCGCGCAGGTTACCAGGCACATCGCCACCGGGAGTGGTCACCATCGCAACACGTGCGGCGACCCAGTCCGCTGGAAATGCCCGACGTTGATGCATTCGGTCCGTCCCACCCGGACCCGCGGAGCCAGCGGCTGATGCACATGCCCGAACACCGCGAACTGCGGCCGGTCCCGACGGATCACCATCAGCAGCTGCTCGGAGCCGAGCTCGGGCCGTCGGGCCTGCACGTCGTAGAGCAGCTCAGGAACCGCGGGCGGAATGTGGCTGCACAGCATGTCCACCCGCC
>JBOHFC010000340.1:0-2740 GCA_050701375.1 Pseudonocardiaceae bacterium | reverse complement strand
AGAACTCCACCGTCGACCGCAACAAGTCTCGCTGTCTCGGCGCCCGACCCAACGTCACATGATCATCATTCCAGAGCGGTCCGCGCCACCGAGTCACCGACACGCGAAAAACACCAGCCACCTAGGGAGGCAACGCCGTAGCCGTCACTCCAACCACTCCGGGCTGGTCGGCGTTCACCGCTGCTCCCCGGTTCCCACGCAGCCGCTGAACAGCGCCGCGTGCACCCGGCACCACACGGTGCACGGCCACCGGCGGCGACGCCAACAGCGTTTCGGGCACGCGGGACACCGCCCGAACCGGGGCGGCTGGTGCGGCGACAACACCGCCCGGAGCGCGTCCACCACGGCCGGGTCGTTGCCCGCGCGCTCCAGGTCAGCTAGCCGGTTCCATACGGAGCGGACCGGGTCACCATGCCGAGGCAGGCCCACGAGGAAACGCTGGGTGCTCTCCGGCAGACCGGCGCCACGCTGACGCTGGCGCTGGGGGGTCATCGCCCGGTGGGGTTGGCTAGCGCCTGGATCGCTCGCCGTCGTCTCAGCAGCTCCTCCACGAAGACGTCGTTTGCCGTGTTGCAACCCCGATCGGCATTTGCCAGAAACAACTCGACCAGCGCTTGTGCAGGGGTAAGGACACGGTCAGCGGGAGACTGCATCGCCGGGGCGTCGGACATGGTTCCCGACCATGCAACGTCGGCCGCGCACCACCTTTACACCGGGTAAAGAACGCCCGAATTACCCCCGGATGGGGCTACACGGGCAGACCGGCCCGGTACGCCATGCCGCGCAGCTCGCGACCCACCGCATCATCACGGGTCCGAGTGACCAGCTCAGAGAGCAGGCGGCGCGCACCCGGCGAACGCTGCACACTGTCAGGGCTGATCTTCTCGGCTGCCCGCAGTGAGACCACCGCCTCATCACGCCGACGGACCTGGGCCAGCGCTCGGGCTCGGTTGACGTGGTAGTTGACCCGCCGCTTCGGTGGCAACGCCCCGAGGTCCACCGCAACGGACAGCTCGGCGGCCCGCTCGTGGTCGCCCGCCTCCAGCGCCACGCTCATCCGCCACAGGGCGACGTTCGATGGGCCGAAGCTCATGTAGTGGGCGTTGCCGTCCCCGGTGCGCTGCGCCAGCTCGGCGGCCATGGCCAGCGGTGCTTCGATGTCGGCCGGGCGGGAGTCGGACGCGGCGAGCAGGCACCGGGTCAACGACAGCATCCCGTCTAGCTGGTCATCACCAGTCGCCGTCGTGGCGTCGAGCAACTGCCCGGCCAGTGCGAACCCGCCCGTGGTCAACAGCCCGTTAGCCAGACCGAACGCGGTCACCCCGAGCGCGGTCGGCTCATCGAGTGCCTGCGCGGCGTCACGGCCCATACAGACCGCCTGCCACGCCAGATCACCCGGCGCGTGCACCGCGAACAGCCACGCCTGCACCGCCTGCGGGTACAGCAGCGACGCAATGCGCAGCAACTCGGCGTCATCCCGACCCGCGTTAATCGAGGTGTGCAGGTCACGGATCAGCGCGGGCAGCATGGCCCCCACTTCCGGCTCCCGGCACGCCTGCTTAGCGGCCAACGCGGTCTCGGCGCGAACCCGCACCTGCTCCACGGGTTGCACCTGCCCGCCAGGTATGCCCATCGCGACGGCCTGCATCGCATCGCGGATCGCGCCGATTGCCGCCTCGGTAGCCGGATCGGCCGGCAATGGTGACGCGCCCAGGTCGAGCAGCTCGCTCGGTGAAACCTCCAGCGCATTAGCCAGGGCCACGATCAGCGAACGCCGGTCCAGCGCACGTTTGTCAGTTTCCAGCAGCGACAGGTAGCTCTCCGAGATCCCGGCCAACCCGGCCACCACCGCCAGCGACTTACGTCGGGCACTGCGGATCTCGCGCAGCCGGGCACCAACCGTCCGGGTGTTAACAGCGTCCATGAGGACCGCCCTCTCACTCGCCAGGTTCCCCGCCGATGCCCCCGGGAGCGACCCGGGGACGGAACGCCTCGGCGAGGAGGTGACTCCGCCAGACTACGCGGCGCGCACCGCTGGCTCGCTGGCTGCGCGGACGAGCGCGACCAGCGTCATGTACCCGTGCCGCACGCCCTCCCACGGCTGGCGCCCTTCCGGTCACTGAGCGCGAGGCAGGCAGGGGTACCCCACCCGAGGCGCTGAACGGGGCCGTTTTGGGGGTCGTGGTGCTGGTCTGCCTTGCTCGGGTTGTCTGCCTCACCGCAGGTCAGGTGCGGGGCAGTAGCCGGGCACGGGGGTGAGGCATGTGCCTCGGCGGGGGGCCAGTGCCTCACCACCTGCCTCAGCCCTCGGAGTTGCTGTCCGAGCCACATCCATTGCAGGTCATCACGTAGTGCATGAGGGCTTGACCACTGTCTGCGCGCCTCTTGCCAGGTCATCTCGTGGTACATGAAAGACGCTTGACTGAGGCGATGGGCGCGATCCCCGCCGGCGTGAACCCCCGCGAGCGGGAGGTGGCGGAAGCGGAGTTGGCGCACCATGCCCGGTCGTTTCACCCCACCGCCCTGCACAAAATCGGCCAGCGGATCCTCGGGCACCTCGACCCCGACGGTCCCGCACCCCGCGACGAGCCGGAACCGGCCCCAGCGGCGGGGGAACTGCGGTTGTGGGACCGCCGCGACGGGCGCCTCGGGCTCGAAGGACACCTCGCACCCGAACACGGCGCGGCGTTCCGGACGTTGATCGAACAACTCGCCGCACCCCGACCCGCTGCCGTGGGCA
>JBOHFC010000339.1:0-9842 GCA_050701375.1 Pseudonocardiaceae bacterium | reverse complement strand
CCCCGGGTGCACAGCTGGCCCAGGGTCCGGCGCGGCACCGTCAGGCCGGTGTCCGGGTCGACGATCTTCACCTCGAGATGCGGGTGCACCCGGCCGACCGTGGACACCCGGCGATCCAGCGTGTCGTGGGCCCGAGTCTGGGTGGACACCGGGGAGGTTTCGGTCATTCCATAGCAGATGGTCACCTCGGTCATGCCCATCCGGTCGACGACCTGCTTCATCACCTCCACCGGGCACGGCGAGCCCGCCATGATCCCGGTACGCAACGACGTCAGATCATGGGACTCGAAATCGGGCTCAGTCGACTTCATCTGGGCCAACATGGCGATGAACATCGTGGGAACCCCGTACAACGAGGTACACCGCTCCTGCGCGACGGCCGACAGGGTCGCTGCCGGCTCGAAGGACGGCGCCGGGTACACCAGGCAGGCGCCGTGCGAGGTGGCGGCCAGGTTGCCCATCACCATGCCGAAACAGTGATACAGCGGCACCGGCACGCAGATCCGGTCCGCCTCGGTGTAACCGCACAGCTCACCGACGAAGTAGCCGTTGTTGACAATGTTGTGGTGCGACAACGTGGCCCCCTTGGGAAAACCGGTCGTGCCCGAGGTGTATTGGATGTTGATCGGATCGTCCGGCGACAGCATCGCCTGCGTGTCGACGAGCAGCGACGCATCGCCATCATGCGCACATAGCGTGTCCCACTCTGGGGAACCGATCATCACTACCGTTTCCACCGTGGTGCATCGGGGCCGCACCTCGGAGATCATGGCGGCGTAGTCTGCGGCCTTGAACGACTCCGCCGCGACCAGCAGCCTGATCCCGGCCGCGGTGAGCACGTATTCCAGCTCGCTGGTCCGGTAAGCGGGGTTGATGGTGACCAGGATCGCGCCGATCTTCGCGGTGGAGTACTGGGTGAACAGCCACTCCGGGCAGTTCGGTGCCCAGATGCCGACCCGATCGCCCTTGCCGATCCCGACGGCCAGCAGCCCGCGCGCCATCGCGTCGACTTCGGCGCGCAACTGCGAGTAGGTCCACCGGCGGCCACTAGGACGATCGACCAGCGCCTCCCGATCGCCGCACCGAACGACCGTGCGATCGAAGTTGTCGCCGATGGTCTCACCCAGCAACGCGACCTGCGAAACTCCAGAGGCATACGACGAGAGCTCGGGCAGCACGGTCACGGCGACCTCCTCCAGGTAGCTGAAGTATGGCCGAGCGGCTGGCCGCTACGCCCCGCGTGATGTAGGTGATCGTGGTGACGCATGCAGCGGCTGCCAGCAGCTTCATTCTCTACAGTGATCACTCAGGTGGCCACAACGACTTCGGAGGACACCAGTTCGTGTCACGAGTCGTGTCACGTCGGCAGCGTTAGCGCGCTGATCTCCAGATAGATCCGCTCGACTGGGCACCGGAAACTTGACCTTATGCTGTAAGGGCACCGGAACAGAGGTGCGGCGTCGTCCCAGGAACATCGAGACCCCCTCAGCCGGTCGGGGAGATCACTTATGCGGTGCGTGCTCGCACCGACCGCGGACGTGTAGTTGCCGCCGCTAGTTACATTCCCTCGGCGCGCCACAGCAAGACGCCAGTGGGTTGTCATCATTGATGACTGACTAACGGTGAACCGCCGCGGCGAAGGCGCCGGCCAGCCGATAGCGCACACTCCGACCGGCCCGGGACGCCGCGAGCTGCCCATCACGGCGCGTGCGGGCGAGCAGCCCACGCGCGGCCGACCACCTGCGGACCAACCTGATCATCGAAGCTCTGCGGGCGTTGGGAGGGTGGGTGTCAGCACGAATTCCTCCACCTCGAGTTCGTAGTGCTCGGCCATCGGACACCCTGCCTGGCGGCCGACGGCTTGGTTGATGTCACTCGAATCTTGACCCCTTGACGCCCCTTGACGGCGAATTTCGGCCCCCTGTGTGCTGACGTCCGACAGGGCCGGGTGCCGGTGCGAGACTGCTGTGGTGTTGCCGGTGTTTTATGACCACCCGATCGCTGCGGGGGTGTTCTGGGTGGCCTACGCGGTGTCCGCGGCGGTGGAGGTGACCGTGGCGTGGCGCAGCCGCGACCGGGCCGCGGGCCCCGCGGACCTGGACCGGGGGTCGAAGCGGTTCGTCGTCGCAAGTATCTGGGCAGCGTTTATCGCCGGGTTCACGCTCGGCGGGGCAGTTGCGGGTGCGGTCATCGCGGAGTCGATGCCGCTGGTCCGGTGGGTCGTGTTCGGCGTCGGTGTTGCGCTCATCGTGCTCGGCGCTGGTCTGCGGCAGTGGGCGATCACGACGTTGGGCCGATTTTTCACCTTGGAGGTCCGGGTAGCTGAAGACCAACCGGTCATCGACAGCAGTCCCTACCGGTTGGTGCGCCATCCCAGCTACGCCGGCGCCCTGCTGACCTTCCTCGGGATCGGCCTAGCGTTGGGCAACTGGTTGTCCCTAGCGGTGCTCGCGCTCGTGCCGACGCTCGGGTTCGTACGCCGCATTACCGTCGAGGAGCAAGCGCTCAGCGCGCAACTCGGCGACTCCTACCGCCGCTACGCCGCCACCCACCGGCGGCTAATCCCCGGCCTATGGTGAGACGCCTGCCGCCGCTCGGAGCACTGTTGAGGTGTCTACGCCGTTCCGTGCGCAATAGGCGATCAACGCCCCATCAGTGGTTGTTGCCACAGGCGAAGCCTCGATAGGCAGTCCGCTGGGACTATTGGTGCGTTCCTCTGCTGCGGTGGTGTGTGCTCGGTTCGCTTCGCAATTGCAGGTTTGGTCATCCCTTGTGGGGTAGGTCGTCGTCCTCTGTCCGGGTGCTGGACTTGTGCTGTCCACCTTCGAGTCGCATCGTTTCGCCCACGTGACATGGCTATTAGCGCGACGGCTTTGGCGCCAGGGTGGATCCGTCATGACGACGTGGGAGGAGAGGGTTTCAGCGGGGAGTACTTGTGCTCCATCCACGTCTTACCGGTCCTTGACGCGAGCCGTCGGCTGCGCCGTTTGTCATCCTGGACTCCCCTATAACGCTTCATCCGATGCAGGGAGGACCTGTGAAACCTGTTGCCATAGTTCGTCGGGGATCGACGCAGCGACCTCAGGGATGGATCCGGAGGACTGCTGTTTGGCGTGCAGGGGTGGTAGCTGTTCTCGCCGTGATCCTGGGAGTTGCAGGGTTGCAGTCGGCGGGCCAGGCGGCCGCTGGCCCGGGTCCCACGACCGTCAACTGCGCCCGGGACTCCGGGGCGACTGTGCATGTGCTGCACGCCGGCTCGCTGACCAATCTGGTCACCCTGAGCCTGGGTCCGTCATTTCTCTCCGCCTGCGGAGCGACGGTCACCGACCAGTCGGGCCCGGCGGTGGGTCTGGCAGACGGCATAAAGGATGGGACTCTGACCGGGGACGTCTACCTGAGCGCGGACGCGCACGTGAATCAGACGCTCATGGGCCCGGACAACGGTGACTGGGTGCGGTGGTACCTGACGTTTGCGCGCAACGAGGAGGTCATCTCCTACACACCCAAGAGCAGGTTCTTCGCCGACCTGGAGAAGGCCCGGCTGGGGCAGGTGCCGTGGTACCAGGTGCTGATGGAGCCGGGCTTCGTCCTGGGGCGCACCGATCCCAACACCGACCCCGGCGGCTACTACGCCCTGTTCGTTGCGGAGCTGGCGCAGCGCTTCTACCACATCCCTGATCTCAAGCAGCGACTCCTGGGCAGCGACACCAACCCCCAGCAGCTCCTGACACCACCGTCGTTCACCACAACGGCCTCGGGAGCCGTACCCGATGCCACCTTCGGGTACCTCAGCAGCGCGATCGACAAGCACCTGAGCTACCTCGCCCTGCCGCCGCAGATCAATCTCGGCGTGCTGGACCAAGCGAAGCGCTACGCCACGGTCAGCTTCACGAACAAGGACGGGAACACCTTCCGCGGCGCGCCGATCTATGACAGCGTCACCGTCTTGCAACGCACGCCCAACCACCAGGTCGCCGTCGACTTCGTGCACTTCCTGCTCACTGACCAGGGCCACGCGTTTGTGCTGTCCCGAGGATTCCTGCCCAGCCCGATCCTTGTGGGGGGCGACCCCGGGGCTGTGCCCACCGAGCTGAAGCCCTATATAGACGGGTGCTACCTGCCCAGACGCTGCGACCGGGGCTAGGGACGGCGACAGATCGGCTCAGCCGCAGCCGCCTTGCCGGTGTTGTCAATCCTTCGGGCCAACTCGCTTCCCAAGAGCGCGCACCGCGCCCTGGTCCGCATCCATCTGGCCGAAGGCAACCTTAGCGAGGCGCGGCGAGCCTACATCGCCTGCGAGCAGCTGCTCTGCCGGGAGCTCGGGGTGGCGCCGACGGCCGCGATGACCAGCCTGCTTGCCAGATTTCCGGTCGGCGCGGCGATCGCTGGCGGCCCCGCCGTCAGGGTGCGAGCCACAGGCGTCTAAATGGGTTCAGCCCAACACTGTTGCCGGGCCGGAGTGAGCCACCTCGTGGTTGGTGATCTCCAGTTGCCGCAGTGAGTAGCGACGCAGATCAGCAAGCTGGCGGGGACCGAGACGGTCGCACACCCAGTCCCAGTGCAGCGAAACCCAGTCATCGGGAGCAATCTGTTCCACGAACCCACTTCCGTTCACGGCTCGCCTTACGGTTTCCAGGACAGGTTCTCCCAACCGCAGGTTCCGGCCGTCCCAGGTCAGTGGCTGGCTCCGCACCAGCACCTGGTCGCCGCTCACGCTGTCCACCCGGCCCCACCGGATCCGGCACCGGTCGAGCACCGTCAGCGCCTGGTCAGCGATACGGTTATTGCTGAGCAGGCCCACCCAGGGGTACACGCCGAATACGTGGAAACTGTGGTGCGGTACCCCGCCGGCCAGGACGCTCTCAGCGATCATGCTGAATTGGCGACCGGTGTGGCGGCGCAACCGCTGCTCCATCGAGTTTCCGAGCGCAGTGATCCCGATCCGATCCAGCAGCGAGTTGCCCACCCAATAGGCCTCCACCACCCGGTGATCGAGCGGGTCGGAAATCCCGGCCGCTCCGGCGATGAGTTCCAAGTATGGCCAGGCGCCGTCGAACTGCCGCGCGAGCGCGGCCAACCCTCGATCGACGACACCGGTGGCACCGTATGCCAGCAGCTCCTGACTATCCGATGGACCGCAGTAACCCAGCTCGTTGGGCGGAAAGGCATAGCGCACGAACAGCAATGCACCCGGCGGCCGATCAGCCATTCGGTCAAAGGAACCATGAGCTGAACGCACCGACACCCCCCAACGTCGTGCGAACCCGACCCTGCCGTGGCCTTTGCCGCCCAGACTACTGGAACGCGCGAGAAGCGACCGGCTGGGAGAGCTGCACGCGGGCCGGACGGTGCTGGCTGATCTGCTGGCAGCCGGCGGCGACCCCGAATCGTGGCGCGTGGCGCTGCGCCAGGCTGGGATGGCCTCGCTGCGGGAGCTGCTCGCCGGGGGCGACCCGGAGCTGGCGGACCTGTCCAGCACTATCCGTAGGCCGTGGCGGCGATGGCCGCCCGCCGTTCCGTGCTGTCATCCTCGACGGCGACGTGCGCCACAGTGACGCCGCCCTACATCTGCCAGCGGTAGTACCATACGTATGTGGAAAAGACCACCGTCTACTTTCCGGCGGAGCTCAAGCGCGCGGTGAGCCGGTACGCGAGCCGCCGCGGAATCTCCGAAGCCGAGGTCATCCGCCAAGCGGTGACCGCTGCGGTGGCGAACGACGAGATCCCCCGCCCTCGCAGCGCGCTGTTCTCGAGTGATGTGCTGATGGCCGACGATGTCGACGCGCATCTCGACGGTTTCGGCCTGCAGTGATCATCGCTGATACCAGTGGCCTACTCGCGTCCCTCAACGATCGAGAGCCCCAACACGAACGGGTTCGCCGCTGCCTGGAAGAGACAACCGAGGCGCTGGTGGTCTCGCCTTACGTCCTGGCAGAGTTGGATTACCTGATCAGCAGCAGGATCGGAGTAGCGGCCGAACTCGCCATGCTCCGTGAACTCACCTCTCCGGCATACGCGCTCGCGATGGTGAGCGCCGCGGATCTCGGGACGGCAGCCGATATCGTCGAGCGCTACCATGAGTCGAACATCGGTCTCACCGATGCGTCACTGGTCGTCCTGGCCGGCCGCTACCGCACCCACCGGATCCTGACTCTGGATCATCGACACTTCCACGCGCTTCGTGCGCTCGACGGGGAGCGCTTCGAACTGTGCCCGTGACCGCGCACCTAAGCCGCTGACCACGGGCGAGCGCACCCGAACATCACCCGGGTCGCTGCCGGCCTTGCCGCCCCGGCCTCAGCGTCGGCACACCGTCTGCTGCGCGGCAGCTCATCCCAACGGGATCAGATCAGCGGCGGCGTCCGGGTGGTCCGCGCCCAGCGCCGCCTGGCGATCTCGACAGCCCGACGCGCGGGCCCCTCGGCCCTTGCGTTGTCACCGGCCTCGAAGGCAGTTTCGGTGACTGGTCGTCGGTGGTGACCGGGTCAGAGTGGAGCCGACGCGGGGGCTTGAACCCCGAACCTACCGCTTACAAGACTCCCCCTCCGCGTTGACCATGGCGGCTACCAGCGACTTCAATGGCTACAGTGATCGTTCTGAATACCATATCGGTCCCAGTGGACGTGAGTTCGCGTCATATCTGGTGTCACGCCGGCTGCGCCGGCGCTGTGGCCTCCAGCTACTCGTCACGGAAGCTACCGGCGAAGCTTGGCCGGTCCTTGGGGTGGTTCGTCATGGACTTGATCAGGGAATGGTGCCCCGTGACCATCGCGCCAGGGAAATGATCGACCATCTGGCCGATGCGGTGGTCCACACTGGACTTCGCGACGCCGTGCAGCAGTAGGTTGCGGCGGAGCTCGTCAAGGATGTCTTCGGACCATAGCGGCTGGAAGAGGTCTTCCTCGGCGATACACAGAAGGGTGTCGCAGACCAGCGGCTTGAACAGCACGCACGTGTCGAGCAGGGCGCGAAACATCAGTCGGTGTCGACCTCCGGGCGGTCAGCCGCCCGTTCGAAGGACGCGTCGGCTGGCAAATCGTAAATCCCGGCTTCCTCGGAGACGCGCACCATCTCGTCGAGTCCCGCAGCACGAGCGCGGCGGGCACGCTGCTGGTAGGCCAGAAGATCTCCCAATCGGATCCGCCGGTGGCGGCCAGGCTTGTCGAACGGAATCTCTCGTGCTTCCAGCAACCGGACCAGCGTTGGCCGGGAGACTCCCAGTATGTCGGCCGCCTGCCCGGTGGTGAGCACCGTGTGCTGCGGGGCCCACTGGCGCTGGAACTGCGCCAGAACTCCCCCTTCGCTGGAGCCCTGTCACAGGACAGTCGCTCTCGGGTGCTGGCCGCCTTCGTCAAGCACTGGCGCGACGAACACACCGCCACGCATGAGCGATCCGACCCCGAACGGCTCGCCAGCGCATGAACCTCGAACAGCTGGCGCACGTCCTACGAACCGCGTCCGGAATAGTCGACGACCCCGACATCCTGGTGATCGGTAGCCAGTCGCTGCTCGCCAGCTATGACGAGGACGAGCTGCCCCTGGCCGCGACCGCCTCGATGGAGGTCGACCTGGCCTACTTCGACGACCCTGACGATCTGAAGGCCGACACCGTGGACGGGGCAATCGGTGAGCTGTCCCGTTCCACGAGTCATTCGGCCTCTATGCCCAGGCCGTCAGTGTCCGCACCGCCGTACTCGTGCGCATACCGGTCCTCGGCGAGGATGTCGTGGAGCGCGGTCCAGATGATGTCCTCGGACCTGTAGGTCATCTCGTTCTTCAGCCGCGCGGCCAGCGGTCGCAGCCGGTGGTTGTAGTCGCAGTAGAGCAGGTCGAACATCGACACCACGGCGCTGTCGACGACCTCCTCGTCGGGATTGTGGTAGCGGATGTAGCCGATGAGGTCGCGGATGTAGCGGCTCGTGGGCAGCATGGCGTGGTTCGTCACGAGAATGAACCGCCTGACCGCTCGCGACACGGCCACGTTGATCTTTTGGGGGTCGTCGACGAACGTCAGTCCGGTCCGCCCGCGCCAGCCCTCATCCAAGACCGTCGTCAGGATGACCACCTGCTTCTGCCGCCCATGGAACTTGTGGACGGTGTCGGCCTCGATCTGATCCATCAGTGCGTCCGCCACCTTATGGACCTGGCGTCGGTAGGGCGTCGTGATGCCGATGTCGGTGCTGAGGACGTCCGCGAGTACTCCGTTGTGCTCCACCTCGCTCTCGGCCAGTTAGTCGAGAATGCGGTCGGAGGAGCGGCGCAGCAACGGAAGACCCTCCAGGTCGGGCGCCTCATCCCGCTGGAGGTACCGCACGAAGTGCCGCAGCTCCAGCCGGTAGGCATCGATCTGCCGCCGCAGGTCGGCGCGGGTGCGTTCAGCCTCCTGCAACCGGCGGAGGCGACGGTCCAGCTCGTCCATCCGCTCGGGCTGGTGGCGCGGGCGGAGCTCCGTCCGCGAAGGACGTGACCCGCGCATTCCGGGTTGCCTGCCCCGCGAAAAACTCCTCTCGCTTTCTTTTTCGTCCGAGGCTCGCGATCACGTGCCCGAATCCGAGCTCGTCGAGCTTGTCGCGGACGTTTTCGACCGCGGCGTTGGTGAACGAGACCACGCCGACAGTTCCACCCTGAGCGGTGAGGATGTTGGCGATCAGGTTCAGGATGGTCTCGGTCTTGCCGGTGCCCGGAGGGCCCTCGAGGACCGAGACGGAGCGGGTGAGGCCCAGGTCGGCCGCTTTCCGCTGGCTGATGTTGCAGCGGAACGGAAAGATCGCCAGTGGTGGTCGTTCCCGGGACGCGATCGGTGCAGCGGCCAGGTAGCAACCCAGCACGTTCTCGGGGTGGACGAAGTCCAGCCCGCCGTAAGGACGCCGCAGCGGATCGTCGTCGGGAAGACGCGACACTATGTCCCGCCAGCAACGCAGCACCTCGGCCGCGGCCGGAGCCTGCGCGGCGCTCATGACGATGCGGACCTGCGACGCAGGATAGGTGCGGAACACCTCCTCCCCTTCCTGTCTGCGGTAGAAGATCCGCCGCCAGGCACCGACCTGGTCGGTGAAGGCCCAGATTTCGGTGGCGTACTCCCAGATGGCGCCGCGCACCTCGACCTTTGCCCCTGGGGGGTGCGGGACTCGCGCGGGGTTACGCAAGATCCGCACGCGCTTCGGCCCGTATGGGTATGTCCGACCACCGCGGTAGACGATGTCGATCTTTCCGCTGGACTGGGTTTCGTAGCGAACGACATCGTCCGTCCGATCAGCGAACTGTCCCGTGTTCTGATCAGCGATCAGAACGGCTTCACAACGGGGATCGATCACAATTCGTCTCCCGAAACGGGTCTGCCCAGCAAACAGTGACACCCGGGGGCCGAAAGTCACACGGATATGGAGATCGAACGACATATCGGTGACTTTCGACGCGCACGCTGCACGCTCCGCCGCCGGATCTCCAAAGCGTCAGCCAGGATGGCTCCCAAATTCCGGGTCATCGCCGTCGGCTGGTTGTCGGTGTATGCCGCTGGCTGACCGGTCAGTCCAGCCAGACAACCACCAGGATGTCGACCGGTCGGCGATCGTCCAGGATCAGGTACACGACGTCGCCCTGCCCGGCCGGGCCGAACGTCAAGGCTCGCATGGGACTGTCCGGCCGGTGCTTGTGGTACGGCGCGCCATTCCAGGGCGCGACCTCAAGCGTCGCGCGAGCCTCGGCGAACGGCGCGAGCGCCTTGGCCGGAAGCGCCTCGACCTGCTGCTGTGACTGCTCGTCGGTGGTGACCGTGTACAACGGCGGCTACAGGCCCAGCCGGGCCTTGATCCGCGTCAGCGGCTCGTCAGCCGGGATGTCTT
>JBOHFC010000338.1:0-14692 GCA_050701375.1 Pseudonocardiaceae bacterium | reverse complement strand
CCCACGTGCCCCGCAAGGTCCGCGGCGACGCCGGCGACACCGGCATCACCGGCGCCTGGGACGAGCGGGACCGGGAGGCCATCGCCAGACGCATCGAAGCGCAGATCGAGCGGTTCGCCCCTGGCTTCCAGGACCGGATCATCGCCCGCACGGTGGCCGCGCCGCCGCAGAGCGCCGAGCACAACGCCAACCTCGGCGGCGGCGCTCTCCACGGCGGCACCACCGCACTACACCAGCAACTGGTGTTGCGACCCACCCCCGGCCTCGGTCGCCCGGAGACGCCCATCACCGGGCTCTACCTGGCCTCGTCCTCGGCCCACCCGGGGGGCGCCGTGCACGGAGCATGCGGGGCGAACGCCGCTCGATCAGCGCTGCGTGGGCATCGGGCACGCAGCCAGCGGCTGGCCGCAGCCACCGTCCGGTTGGCCATCGGCCGCTGAGCTGGCGACTCTTGCAGTCCTGCCATCACTCCAGGGTGGCGGTGCGCTCCTGCAAGAACTGCAATGTCTGGCGGAGCACTCGCGACACGTGCATCTGCGAGATACCCACCTCCTCGGCGATCTGAGTCTGAGTCAGTTGGCGGAAAAACCGCAACGCGAGAATCGTCCGTTCCCGGGGGGCAAGCTCAGCCAGCAGCGGGCGCAGCGCCTCGCGATCGTCGATCAGGGCCAGCTCCCCATCCATGCCGCCGATGAACTCGCCCAGCGTCGCCTTGCCCTCTCCGGAGCCGAGCATCTCATCCAGCGACGAACTTCGGTACGCCTCCCCGGCTTGCAGCCCCTCGATCACCTCAGAGATCGGTAAGCCCAACAGGTCAGCGATCTCGCTGGGTCTCGGCGCACGGCCCAACTGCTGGGACAGTTCCGCCAGCGTGCTCCTGATCAGGATGTGCAGATCCTTCAACCGCCGGGGCACCCGGGTCGACCAGCCATGGTCGCGGAAGTACCGGCGCACCTCCCCAGTGATCGTCGGCACCGCGAAGGAGAAGAAATCCGAGCCTCGGGCCGGTTCGAAGCGGTCCACCGCGTTGATCAGTCCCACAGTCGCGACCTGGACCAGATCATCCAGCGGCTCACCGCGGCCGGCGAAGCGGCGCGCGATGTGTTCGGCCACCGGCAGGTAGCCACTGATCAACTGCTCGCGCAGCCGGTGCTTTTCGGGGTCGTCAGGGGCAAGCGCGGCGTACCGACGCTGCAGCGGAACCAGGTGCGAGTACTCACCGTGCTCGGTCCCGACCGACGACACGGACCGGGTCACGGCTGTGGCGCCGTCAGGGCGTCTTTGGCCAGGGTGATGCGTACCCGACCAGGGCGGCCAGGCTCAGCGGGCACGGACGTGGCGCCGACCTCATCGGCGAGGCACTGCAGCACCCGCCAGGCGAACGAGCCGGTGGGAAGCGGATCCGCCAGATCGTCGACGTCGGTTTCGGCGGCCACCTCGATCCGCTCGGCGCGGACGGTGAACGTGCAGTGCAGCGACGCGTCGGCGGCGGCAACCCGGACCAGCATGGCGCACAGATCATCGACCGCCATTCGGAGGTCGTCTATCGAGTCGAGGTCGAAGTCGGCCCGGGCGGCGAGATCGGCCGCGACGGTCCGGATCGTGGGAATCGCGACGGTGCTGGCCGCGGTGTGCAGCTCCAGGGACAGCACCGACTCATCGGGCGAGGCATCCGCTCCGCGGTTGGGCACGCGACCTCTGTCCACGTAGGTCACCGCGACCGGGCCGCGTCCGTGGTGGCCCCGGTCAGTGCGACGCGCCCGGCTGCAGCAGCCACCGTCGTCTCCTCTGCTCTTCTTGGTAGCGGTCCGCTCGTCAGGTTGAGTGCTTCAAGGCCTCCGGCACAGTGTCGGCGAAGGTGAACTGACTGCGCAGTTCGGTCGCTTCCAGGGCCCGGTTGGCGATGCGGGAGTGGCACACCATCCGCAGGGCGCGGCGCTCGCGGGTGGCGAGCTCGTTGGCCTCGAACAGCGCGGACAGACCGGCGGATCCCAGGAACTCCACGCCATCGAGGTCGACCACGACGACCTGGGCGGCGAATAGCTGCTCGTTGAGGAAGCTGGCCAGTTTCGGCGCTGTCAGCGTATCGATCTCCCCGGTCACCGTGACCACACGAGCGTCGGCTCCATGCTCGGCAACCTGCAGTCCGATGATGTCCGCGGGGAAGTCGTTGTCCACCCTTCTCACCATATAGGGCAGGTCCGCGCAGGCCCACGACGGGCGGTCACGATACCCGAACGGCACGACCCGCACTGTTGCCTCGAGGGACGGGACACCTGGCGGGAACGTCGCCACGCCGTCTCGGGCCGGTGGTCCCTACCGCAGAGCACTGTAGGACTGCCTGGTGAGAGGGCGCATCGCCACCGCCCAGTAGTCCTTCTGGGCGAGTAATCCGTTGCGGTGCGTGGGGATCTAGACGCAGCCCGTACCCTAGTGCCTGTGATTACGCACGGCGACCCCGCTCGGGGTCTCGCGGCGGCGCTCGGCGCCGTCCGCCAGGCCTACGTCCACGGGTGCCGTCGTGCGCTCTGCCCGGTTTCGAACATGCGTACTATCCGATCGCGCCACACGCGTAGGAAGGGAATCTGATGGCAGCACCAAACATGGGTCATTCAGTCATCAGGGTGGTGAATTTCTTCGTGGTGGTGATTTTGATCATCGTTCTGCTGAACTTGGTGGGACCGCTCATCGCGAACTCGGCCCCGCACGCCATCGACAACGCCGGCCAGGCGCTCCGTGGAATTTGGCGTGGACTTCAGGGGCTCGTCCCCGATAGTTACTACGGTCATTCTCATTGATGTTGCGGTTGCGCCGGCCGGGTGGTTTCGGTCAGCCCCTTCGACGGACCGGGGCACAGGCCAAGCCGGTAAATGAGGCCTTCAGCCGCTGCTGCAGGAAGGAGAACAGGTTCTTCGCCGCCGCCACGTCCGGCGACGGCGCGGCGGCGGTGAGCGCCCGATCGAGACGCAGCCGCGCTAGGCCGACACTGGCCAGGTCCGTGCAGTAGTTCTTCGCGGTATCGACCGCAGCATCCAGCGGCGGCTGGTTCACGCCGGCCCGGTACAGGTTGGTCTTGGCCACGCTCGGCTTCCCGTTGACCTGCGCCATCGGATCATTGGGCGGGACGAGGGCCACTGGCTTTCGCTGGGAGGCTGCGGCCTGTAGCTCGTTCAGCGCCAGCGCTGGTGCCGGCGCCCCGCGTGCGGTGAGGTCGGGTGCGGTGAAGGGGGTGCAGCCCAGTGCCGGGTTGATGAAGTCGGTCAACAGCCGGTTATCGCTGGCGTTCTGGAGGACGGTGCGTACGGGCAGCGCCGCAACGTTCGCCGCAGTGTCCTGGGCGGTGCGCCCATTGGGCAGTGCCAGGTAGCGCGTGGTGAGGTTGTCGCTCTGGTCCTGGTCGATTACCGAGAAGTCACGGGTAGTCGGGCAGGGCTGGCCGTCGCGAGCCATGCCGACGGGTGGCACCTTCAGCTTGCCAGCGCCGATCGCGGCGTTGGCCGCGCGGAAGAACTCGGGCGCGCCACAGTAAGCGAACTGCCCGAACGGCGATCCGCGCAACCCATTGACGCAACCGGCGGTGTCGCCATCCAGGGTCAAGGTGGTGCCCTGGAATCCGAACCACACTGCGACTACGGAACCCGTGGGTAGCCTCGGCACGATCGGCGCCGCCGCGGGTTGGGTTCCCCGGTCCACAACCAGCGGCCGGTAAAGGCCCAACTTTCCCGTCCCTGGATCGATGATCGCGGCCTCGACGAACGCGGACTGGTTGTCGTTGGCCTCGTGGCATGGGCCCTTGCGGCGATTCGTCGATACCAGCTCGTAGGGTGTAGCGAGGCCCTGCGCGGTCAGTGGCGCTGGCGGAACGATCAGCGTGCAGTTCGGGTTGGCCGCCTTGGCTTTCCCGCCGTCACCCTTCGCGCCGTCCTGCGCGTCGTTCTGCCGGCCGTGGCCCTCATTATTGTTTCGTCCATGGTGGCCGCCGCCCGGGTCCGGATTCGGATCTGCTGGGTCTGCGGCCGCGTCCTCGGTCCGCGCAGCGGTCGCGTCGTCCATCGGATTCACGGTCTGGGTGGCCGCAGCCTGGCCCGCCGGCACCGCGGCGCTCGCCGGTGCAACCAGCTCGGCACCCGCCTGAGCCGGCCACGGCGCGATCATCGCCATCGGCAGCACGGCCGCGACGGCGGATAGGCTCCAGCGGACCATGCGTGGTGTGCGGGGAGTCACCAACGCCACCTCTCTCGAGACAGTGAGCAGGGCAGTGATCATCAGTGGGGCCACCGGCGGTCACTGACTTCCGGCGGTAGGCACCCGCCAGCGCCCGGCGGCGCGGCCCGCGCAGCCGGGCTGTACTGCAGACATCACGGGTATGGACGGTTGGCGCCGGGTGGAACCGCGGTGACCACTTGTCGCCGCGGCGGACCATACGACGCGCCGTAGCGAGCAGGCCCAGACCTGAGAGCTCCCGGCACCCGACGGCGCCCACAGGTACGGTGTCCGCGACGAAGAGCTGCACATTAGTCCAAACGCTCGCAGCGGTACCGCCGTTTGCGGTGCATCATCCTCAGGAAAGCCGGTCATCGGCATTCGCCGACCGCCGACCGAACCGATCGCCGCCGGCATACGTAAGTTCCGCAGACAGACTGCGGACCGAGGGCTCCCGATGACCCCGTCAGCACCGGTTGTGAGCACCCTTCGGCTCGCCGAAGATGATCACTGGATCGGCTCCCTGGGGGTCACGGCCCGCGTGCCGGCAGTGGTTTTCCGTGTACGATGGTCGACTACGGACCAGTACGAGGCCCAGCTCAGGAAGGGGCACATGAGCGCCTACAGCCTTCCCGACCTGCCGTACGGTTACGACACGCTTGAGCCTTACTTCGACGCTCGCACCATGGAGTTGCACCACAACCAACACCATCACCAATACGTGGATCGGCTGAACGCGGCATTGAGCGCGAGCGGCGGTGGGCCCTCATCAGGCGACCAGTCCATCGACAGCTTGCTGTGGAACATCGGCAAGGTTCCCGAGGAGTACCGCAATGCCGTCCGCAACTACGGCGGTGGGCACGCGAACCACTCCTTCTTCTGGTCCATCTTGAGCAAGGACGGTGGTGGCAAACCCTCCGGTAGCCTCGCCGAGGCCATCACGGAGGAGTTCGGCTCCTTCCCTGCCTTCCGGGATCGGTTCACTCGCGTCGCGACCACCCACGTCGGCAGCGGCTGGGCATGGCTGGTGCGGGCCCGCCGCCGGCTGATCGTCTACAGCCTTCCCAACGAGGACAGCCCGCTCACCGCGGAGGAAACCCCGATCCTCGGGCTCGACCTGTGGGAGCACGCCTACTACCTCCGGTACCCGGCCGCGCGGGCCGACTACATCGACGCCTTCTGGAACATCGTGAACTGGGAAGAGGTAAGCCGGCGGTTTGGGGAGGCGCCACAAACGTAACCACCACGGTCGTCGTTCAGCGTGAACGTCACGAGCCGGGTACGGTTTCACATTAATCCCCTGACTAGTTGCATCGGAGAGGGTGCGCGACCATGAGCCAAGAGCACGAGAACGCAAAGCTAACCGACAGCGATGAGGGTGCGGCGGCGCTCTCGGCGTTGCGCGGTATCTGGAAAGCCCAGGGTCAGACGAGCGCTGACCTTGATGAAGCATGTGGCAACACGAAGGCGTGCAAGAGCATGGAGGCGGTCGGCTTCCAGGGGCTGAACGAAGACGTGGACGACCTGTCCGACCAGTCCAAGCAGGCGGTCGGCAACAACCTGCGCTCCGCTTGGAAGACGAAGCTCGAGCGAGAGGGCAAGCTCAACTCCGAGGCGGGCAGCGTACGCGATCTCGTCTTCGGTTCGTCTGACAACAAAGAGTGACCAACAAGATGAGGAAGCCCCGCTCGTTCGAGCGCAGGGTCGGATGCGAAGTAAGGGAGACACCTGATGTTCGGACGCAAGAAGCCCCAGGTCGAAGCGAAGCCAGCTGATACCGAGTCGGATCGCACCACCTCATACCGCATCGGCCAGGACGCCGCACCGGCGACCAGCAACGTAAACAAGACCACGTCCTACGTGAACGCCATGCAGCACGATGGTCGCGGGTACGAAACGCTCAACTGAGTTTCCCCTGGGGGTCTTGGCCTTGATGGGCTCGGATCCCCAAGGGGTCACCTCGCTGTAACCAGCCGGCGTCGAAACGCGGGCGCGGCTGGCTCCCCCCGCACGATCTCGCCGTCCAGCGGCCGCCAGGGTTGTCAAGGAGACCACTCGATGAACTATCCGAGTACCGTCACAGAACTGACCGACACGTTACGCGGGGGCGATTACCTGGCGGACCGGGGCTTGGCGACGGCGGTGTTCGTGGCGATGTCCCTGAAGCGACCGCTTCTCCTCGAAGGCGAGGTGGGCGTCGGCAAGACCGAGATCGCCAAGGTGCTGTCCTCGGTGTTCGGGCGCCAGCTCATCCGGTTGCAGTGTTATGAGGGCATCGACACCAATCAAGCCCTTTACGAGTGGGACTACGCCCGGCAGCTGCTTTACATCCGCGCGTTGTCGGATCAGGACGTCGGCGGCGAGGAGGCCATCGAGAAGCTCTTCGGCCCACGGTTCCTTCTCGAGCGTCCGTTGATGCAGGCTATCCAGGCCGGCGATCAGTGCGTACTCCTGATCGACGAGGTCGACCGCGCAGACGACGAGTTCGAAGCCTTCCTGCTGGAGGTGCTGTCCGACTTCCAGATCAGCATTCCCGAAGTGGGCACCATCAAGGCGGAGCAGCCACCGTTGGTGATCTTGACCTCGAACCGCACCCGGGATCTGCACGACGCTTTGAAGCGCCGCTGCATGTACCACTGGATCGGCTACCCCGACCCCGACCGAGAGGTCGAGATCGTCACAGTGCAAGCCCCCGAAGTATCCGAGGCGCTCGCCCGCAAGGTGGTAGCCGCGGTTCACCGGCTCCGCGAAATGGATCTGGCGAAGCCTCCTGGCGTCGCTGAGACCATTGACTGGGCCCGCACCCTGTCGTTCCTGGGCGAAACCGGCCTGACTGCCAGGGCCGCTGATGTCACTCTCGGTTCGATCATCAAGGATCGCGACGACCTCGAGCTGGTCAGGGACAACCTGGCGGAAGTGACGTCCAATGCCTGACACACCGCACAGATCTGTCTGACGCCGATGTCACGCGACGACAATGGCTTCGTTACGGTGCTGGTCGACTTCGGCAGAGCACTGCGCTCCAAGGGATTAGCGGTCGGTTCGGGCGACATCCTGACTTACTGCGCCGCCATGGCTCCGCTGGATCCAACAGACCTTGTTGACCTGTATTGGGCCGGCCGGACGACGATGGTTCTGCGTCGCGAAGATCTGCCCGTCTACGACGAGGTGTTCAAATCGTTCTTCCTCGCGTCTGACGCCCCCATCCAACAGATGCTTAAGGTCAAGGCCCAGTCGGCTGCTGAAGCGGAGGCGGCTTTTGAGGTTCCCGCCACGGAGCCGTCGGGCAAGGAGAAGGACGAGGAAGTCCTGCTCGGACTGATGGCGTCGAACACTGAGACCCTCAAGCACCGATCTTTTGGCGAGTGCACCGAAGCGGAGCTCGCAGCGATACGACGCATCATGGCGCGCATCAAATTCACCCCACCTAAACGTCGCACCCGCCGCACCAAGACGGCGACGGACGGCCGCAAACCAGATATGCGGCGGACGATTCGTGAGTCACTACGTACCAACGGCGAGATGGTCGATCTCTACTGGCGGCGCCGCCGAGTGCGGCTGCGTCCCCTTGTTCTCATCCTCGATGTGTCCGGGTCGATGTCGGACTATTCTCGAGCCTTACTGCAGTTCGCCTACTCCGCTAAGCGCGCCTCCCAGAAGGTAGAGGTGTTCTGCTTCGGAACACGATTGTCCCAGGTCACGAAGCCATTGCAGACCCGCAAGCCCGATGAGGCGCTGGAGCGCGCCGCGAAGCTGGTGGTCGATTGGGAAGGCGGCACGCGGATTGGCGAGTCGATCGACCTTTTCGTGCGCAAGTGGGGTCGTCGAGGTATGTGCCGCGGTGGCGTCGTGGTGATTTGCTCCGATGGCCTCGACCGGGGCGATCCCGAACTGCTCTCCGATTCTATGGAGCGGCTCTCAAGGTTGTGCCACAATATCGTGTGGATGAACCCGCACAAGGGCAACAACGCCGATTATCAGCCACAAACAGTGGGCATGATGGCTGCCGCACCACACATCGACGTGATCCTGTCCGGCCACGATCTCAGCAGCCTCGAAGAGCTCGCCGTTCTACTTCCGAAGCTCGGCTAGGAGACCGAAGTCTATGTTGATCAGATGGAGCGTCGGTATCGAGGCTCAGGGCGACCGCATCATGAAGCTCGAAGAGGTCGTCGAGTTAGCGGACGCAGTAGCACCCATCAACGGGATTGCGACTGGCATCGGTACCAATCGCTACGGCGCCCAAGTCATCGTGTTCGCGGACAACCGCGAGGACGCAATCGCTAAGGGCAAGGAACACTTCGCCAGCGCAGTACAGAAGGCTGGGTTGCCCGTCTATCCGATCGTACGCGTCGAGGCAACTAGCGAAGACGAGGACGAGGCCGAAGACCTGCTGTGACGCGGAGGCACGCCACCTGACGGCTCACACAACATGAGGACATTTTAGATATGAACACGAAGGTTTGGAAATGATCCGCCTCGGGTCGCTAGCCGGCTACTCCTTCGAGGGCCCGCGGATCCTCGGCGGCTGGACACCACCGCAGAGGCCGGCCGTTTTCGCCATCATGTACAAGCCCGATGCCGAGAACAAGCCCGATCGCTATGCAGTCATCTACGTCGGCCAGGCGGACAACCTGGCCGAATCCGGGTTGCCGTTCAAGCATCCGCGGTCGAACTGCTGGATCGCGCGGGCAGGTACCCGATGGAAGCTGCACATCTGCACCTACGAGGTAGCAGGTTGGGCGCGCTCGCACCGCGAGACGATAGTCCAAGAGCTAGCTGCCACCTACAACCCACACTGCAACGAACAAAAGTACGACAACGCCTGGAAGGACGAGTGGATCGGCTCCTACAAGTCGGAGCTGACCGGTCCGCTCGCCCAACGGGGACCCGCTGGGGGCGCTCCCGGTGCTAATTCTGTCGGTGGCGGTACTCCTGGTGCCAATGCTGTCAGTGGCAGTACTCCGGGTGAACCTCGTCGTCCCCCTCAATAACTAACCAACTACCTGCTTCGAACTGATAGTGGGCAGCGACCGGGTGGTCACTGCCCACTATTGCTGCCAATCCTCTGCTACCGACGGAGGACCGAGGAAAAACGTCTCTAATGGTGACGGCCGCGAATGCCTACCGTGTCCATCAGACGGGACCGACGCCGACCGGAAGCCGGCACGTTGGTGTGCCCGTTGACCGGGGCCGCAACCGGAGGTGCCAACTTGTTGGCGATTTTCTCAGCACCTCCGTACAGCAGTGGCAGTGCACCAGCGACAACCCCACCTGTGCGGTTGATGTGCTCCACACCAGGGATAATCGTCTCGGCCTGCTTGGCAATCGTCTTCACGTTACCCAAGCAGTCGTCTAGATTGTCTGCGATTCGATTGAGCAGCACGCCGATAACGAAGAGGAAGATCGCCAGACCAGCGATCAACGCTCCGATGCAGACTACAGTCAGCACGATAAGCATATCTATCCCTTTCCAACCGGCGTTCCGGAACCAGTCAGAACCCTGGTCAGGAACAGGTGATGCTGCAGACCCTCTGCCAGTACCGCGTCGACCCTGTCAGCGGTGATAGGAATAAGAGAGCAATTGGCGGTATTCTCCGGGATAGCCCGCAGGGTATCCCGTACTCCCACCACGCTGGTGTCGATGGACCTCACCATCGACACCAGCGAACCCAGCAGTAGGATTACCACGATCAGGACCGCAAAGCCCATGAGTATCGCGAGCCACCAGAAAGTGGCCTCTTCAGGAGCATAGCCGTCAGGCGCGCCGGCATACCCCAACAAAAAAGCTGTCATCGCTAACCTCCCAGCCGAGCACGCCCGCGTTCCAGACCACCGATGATGACCTCAGCGTGGTCGATCGTCTGTCGCAGATCCGCCAATGGTAGTGTGTTTCGATATGACTGCTGCAGCGCCGCATTGATCTGGGGTGCCTGACGGGCGATCCGCGCGGCAAGGACAAGGACTGGGGCTACCAGTGCGACCACCACTGTGATCACCACGACAGCGATCGCGAAACCCAGGTACCAGCCGAACAGATGCGCTTCTCCGGGCCCGGGTGCTGGTGCCTCAAGAAACATCATCCCCCTGCCCTCCTTTCGGTAGCAGTTTTCTTCTTAGTCCTGGTTCACAGGAACTAACGCTCCTGTGTTGTCGTCACACAAGTAGTCTCGAGGTAACCCAACAACGTCTGGGTCGCCGTCTGGACGTTGTGGACTTCTTTCAGATGGTCCGCGACCTGCCGCATCAGGTTGTCCTTGTCCGACGACGTGAACTGTGATGCACATTCCTGGTGACCGCAGTTGAACTCGTGCATATCATGCCCCTTATCTGGTTCCAGCTCCGATCTCATCGGTCGTTGCTGGGTCTTAAACTTGTTCTGCCATGGATCGAACCGGCGCGAGGTTGGCGTTCACCGAAGGCAAAACCTCTGGAACCGTTCTCGTCTGGTACGCGATAGCATTGACTCCCACGATGATCGCCCCAAGTGTCCAGGCGACGTGCCTCAATTGGGAAATAACTTTCAACAGCGATAGTCCTACAACGGCCACGACAAGCGCGACGGCCAGCAGCGTGACCCACGCGGCAGCAGGCATGGCTACCTCCTTTCCTCGTTCGAACCTCTGGTCCGCTAGCTAGACGCCCAACGCACCCAAAAGATGCCCGACACGTTTCACGTAGCGGGTCGCGCCGATCGAGACTTCCTTCACCGTGCTGTCCGTCTCAGCCAACAGACTCGGGACGTTGTCGAGCTCGCCCGTCAGGATGACGCCGTTGAACAGGATGGCGTCCACCGTCTCCCGAATTCGATCAACTGGGGCGACGATACGCCTCATCAACACCACGACGATGGGGAAGACGACGGCAACCAGGATCAAGTCACCAATCCACCACAAGAACATGTTCGGTCTCTCCTTCCTTCACGGATCGTTATCACGACTTCCCTCGGCCGAAGAGGCCGCCAAAGAATCGCTTCAGCGCCGTCATCATCGCCTGCATGGCGATACTGAAACCCTTCACTGGAGCAGCATTGCGCTGTACAGGTCCCTCGCCCCGGGCCGACCGCCCGATATCGTCTGCGATACACTTGGCGAAGCTTTTCATGATCACGCTAGTGACGTCCTGAACCATGCCTCTGCCGAACTGGGCAGCCGCACCGGAGAGCTGGAGGTCCTGGGCAACCTTGACGCGCGTTCCTGATCCGGAGGGCACCATCGTCGAGGTCACCTTCATGGTGGCCTGGCCCTTACCCTTCTCCTCCGAACCCGACGCATCCATCACGATCCGTTTCGCGGCCTCGTCACGCAGGACGATCTGGGCAGTCCCGGAGAACTGCATCTTGACCGGCCCCATCTTGGTCGTCACTCGACCCTTGTAAACGTCGCCGTTGACATCAGTGAGCTCGGCACCTGGCAGGCAGGGTGCGATCCGCGGTACGTCTTGCATGTGCTTCCACACTAGTTCGAGCGGCGCGGCAACCTCGAACTCGCTCTCGATCAGCATCTACTACTCGCTCTCCTTACCAACAGGCTGGGATCCGAACTTGCGATTCACGACTTTGCTCCCGACCCAATGAATGCGGCAGGATCGCCCGAGAACGCCTTCAGGCATCCCGGACAGCAGAAATAGTACGTGCTTCCGTCGTGGTCCACCTTGTGACGCGCGGAGCCAACCTCCACTGTCATGCCGCACACCGGGTCGACCGCCTCGGCGATCTCGGGTATCTCCGGTCGCACACCCTTACCCAGCTCGCCAGCAGCCCTTAGTTTCACCAACTCGGCCAGCACCCCGACGGCAATCTCGCGGTGCGAGACCTTTCCCAGATCCAAACCCGCCGGCACCTTCACCCGGTCCAGAGTCTCCCGAGGCAACCCGCGGCCTTCCAAGTACTCCAACACCGACTTGGCTCGCGGCCGCGAGCCAACCAACCCAACGTAGGCAGGACCCGCGATCAGTGCCTGCTCTACGGCTTCCTCGTCGTGATGGCCCTGCGTGGCCACCACGACCAGCGAGCGCCCATCGACGCCAGCGACCTTGAAGTCGAGCTCGCTCACGACGCACTGCGCCAACGGGTGAGTCTCCGCAGTGCCACCGTCGGGATCGACGAGCACCGTTCGCCAGCCGATCGCCTGTCCCATCTGTACGAGTGCTTCCACCATCGGTGACCGCCCGACGACAACCAGATGGGTCTTTGGCTCTACCGGCTCGATGTAGATCTCCAAAGCGCCTTCGCTCTGGCAGGACATCGGTACGTAGCTGATGCCCTCCCGAACTGCCATCTCCCCGAGTTCGTCAGCTGTCCCGAGGAACACGAGACGCGGCACACCCTCTGCGAGGATCCGCCGCGCCTCGCGAACAACCACCGGTTCGGCGCAGGCACCACCGATAAAACCGAACACCTGACCCGAGGCTGTAATGACAGCCCGGCATCCTTCCTTGCCCGAGGACGGGCCACGCCGCCACACAACGGTGGCCAGCGCAAACGCCTCACCCCGCTTCGATAACTCGCGGGCATGCTCGAGGACGTCCCACCCGTCCATGGTCATCTACCTATCCATCCAGTCTTTCTAGCTGTCGGACTTGACCGGCGGTGCTCCCGAAATGTCATGCTTGTACTTCATGGCCTCCCACACGCGGTCCGGAAGCAAAGGCATGTCAATGTTACGGACCCCGGTGTCGTCGATGGCATCCATTACCGCATTCACGAATGCCGCGGGCCCGCCGACAGCCGCACATTCACCAATGCCCTTGGCGCCGATGGGGTGATGCGGTGACGGCGTCACGACCTCGTGCAGCTCGAAGCCAGGAGTTTCCCACGCCGTCGGGAGCAGGTAATCCATGTAGTTCGAGCCCACGCAGTTACCCTCGGCATCGTAGGTAATGAACTGCATGTTGGCCATCGCGTAGGCTTCAGTCATACCACCCATGATCTGACCCTCGACGATCATCGGGTTGATGCGCACACCGCAGTCGTCGACCGCGACCATCCGCAACACATCCCAGACACCCGTCTCAGGATCGACCTCGACGGTCACGATGTAGCACGCAAACGGCCACGTCATATTCGGCGGGTCGTAGTACGCGTTGTTTTCAAGCCCCGGCTCCATGCCATCGGGCATGTTTCCGTAGGCAGCCATCGCGCACTCTTGGATGCTCACGCCATTGCTAGGAGCACCCCGCACGTGGAACCGGCCGAGCTCCCACTCCACGTCCTCTTCGGAGACCTCAAGGAGGTGTGCCGCCAACTTCCGCGCCTTGGCCCGGACCTTGCGCGCCACCATGGCGGTTGCCGCCCCCGCGACCGGCGTGCTGCGGGACGCGTAAGTCCCCATGCCGAATGGGGTGTTGTCGGTGTCGCCGTGCTGTACGAGGATGTCGGCGGCAGGAATCCCGAGCTCGTGGGTGACGATCTGCGCGAACGTCGTCTCGTGACCCTGACCCTGCGTCTGCGATCCGATCTTCAGGATCGCCTTCCCACTCGGGTGCACCCGCAACTCCGCGGCGTCGAACATCTTGATGCCGAGGATGTCGTACTCGCGGCTGTTACCCGCCCCGAGTGGCTCGGTCATGGTGGAGAGGCCGATTCCGAGCCGCCGACCCTGCGCGCGAGCCGCTTCCTTCTCGCGCAGGAAATCGTCATAGCCGATGGCATTCAGACCCACGTCGAGGCATTTCTCGAATTGTCCCGAGTCCAGCAAGAAGCCGTAAGGCGTACGGAACGGGAACTGATCATCCTTCACCAGGTTGAGCCGCCGGAACGCCGCCTGATCCATTCCCAGATCGAAGGCAGCGGCCTGGATCGCGCGTTCCTGGAAGAACATCGCCTCGGTCACCCGGAAGGAACATCGATAGGCGACGCCACCCGGTGCCTTGTTCGTGTAGGCGCCCTGCGCCGTCATGTACCCGAACGGAATGTCGTACGCAGCGAACGCCGAATGGATCAGCCCGATCTTGAACTTCGTGGGTTGAGCATCCGAGAAGAAGGCTCCGTTGTCGCTATCGCAGTGGAACCGCACGGCGAGGATTTTGCCATCCTTGCGCAGCGCCAGTTCGCCCTTGTAGTAGATATCCCGCGCGTAGTGCGTGGAAATGAGGTTGCCGGTCTTGTCCTCGATCCACTTGACCGGCCGCGCAAGCAGGATCGAGCAGAGGATGGAGGCGACGTATCCCGGGTACACGGGGACCTTGTTGCCGAACCCGCCACCGAGGTCCGGGGAGATGATCCGGATCATGTGCTCCGGAAGCTCCGCGACAATCGCCACGGCCGCCCGGATGATGTGCGGGGCCTGGGTCGTCATGTAGACGGTCAGCTTCGCGGTCGCCGAGTTGTAGTCCGCGATCGAGCCGCAGCACTCAATGGGTGAAGGGTGCGACCGCGGGTAGTGCAGCTCCAACTTCGAGACCAGGTCGGCCTGAGCGAAGGCGCGTTCGGTGCCTTCGCGGTCACCGACCTCCCAGCGGTAGCAGACGTTGTCCGTCTGCCCTTCCT
>JBOHFC010000337.1:0-7260 GCA_050701375.1 Pseudonocardiaceae bacterium | reverse complement strand
AGGAAGGGCAGACGGACAACGTCTGCTACCGCTGGGAGGTCGGTGACCGCGAAGGCACCGAACGCGCCTTCGCTCAGGCCGACCTGGTCTCGAAGTTGGAGCTGCACTACCCGCGGTCGCACCCTTCGCCCATCGAGTGCTGCGGATCGATCGCGGACTACAACTCGGCGACCGCGAAGCTGACCGTCTACATGACGACCCAGGCCCCGCACATCATCCGGGCGGCCGTGGCGATCGTCGCGGAGCTTCCGGAGCACATGATCCGGATCATCTCCCCGGACATCGGTGGCGGGTTCGGCAACAAGGTCCCGGTGTACCCGGGATACGTCGCCTCCATCCTCTGCTCGATCCTGCTTGCGCGGCCAGTGAAGTGGATCGAGGACAAGACCGGCAACCTCATTTCCACCCACTACGCGCGGGATATCTACTACAAGGGCGAACTCGCGCTCCGCAAGGATGGCAAAATCCTTGCTGTGCGGTTCCACTGTGATAGCGACAACGGGGCTTTCTTCTCTGACGCTCAACCCACGAAGTTCAAGATCGGGCTGATCCACTCCGCGTTCGCTGCGTACGACATTCCGTTCGGATACATGACGGCGCAGGGTTCCTACACGAACAAGGCACCTGGCGGTGTCGCGTATCGATGTTCCTTCCGGGTAACCGAGGCGATGTTCTTCCAGGAACGCGCGATCCAGGCCGCGGCTGACGATATCGGTATGGATCAGGCCGCCTTCCGGCGGCTCAACCTGGTGAAGGATCATCAGTTCCCGTTCCGGACGCCGTACGGCTTCTTGCTGGACTCGGGACAATACGAAAAGTGCCTCGACGTGGGCCTGAACGCCATCGGCTACGACGATTTCCTGCGCGAGAAGGAGCAAGCTCGCGGGCAGGGCCGGCGGCTCGGGATCGGTATCTCGACCATGACCGAGCCACTCGGGGCTGGCAACAGCCGCGAGTACGACATCCTCGGCATCAAGATGTTCGACGCTGCGGAGCTGCGGGTGCACCCGAGTGGGAAGGCGATCCTGAAGATCGGATCGCAGACCCAGGGTCAGGGTCACGAGACGACGTTCGCCCAGATCGTCACCCACGAGCTCGGGATTCCCTCGGCTGACATCCTCGTACAGCACGGCGACACCGACAACACCCCGTTCGGCATGGGGACGTATGCGTCCCGCAGTACGCCGGTCGCCGGGGCGGCAACCGCCATGGTGGCGCGCAAGGTGCGGGCCAAGGCACGGAAGTTGGCGGCACATCTTCTCGAGGTTTCCGAAGAGGACGTCGAGTGGGAGCTCGGTCGGTTCCACGTGCGGGGTGCTCCCAGCAACGGTGTGAGCATCCAGGAGTGCGCGATGGCGGCCTACGGAAACATGCCCGATGGCATGGAGCCGGGGCTTGAGAACAACGCGTACTACGACCCGCCGAACATGACGTGGCCGTTCGCGGCATACATCGTGACGGTTGAGGTCGATCCTGAGACGGGTGTCTGGGATGTGTTGCGGATGGTCGCGGTCGACGACTGCGGGGTGCGCATCAACCCGATGATCGTCGAGGGTCAGATCATGGGTGGCATGACCGAGGCCTATGCGATGGCAAACATGCAGTTCATTACCTACGATGCCGAGGGCAACTGCGTGGGGTCGAACTACATGGACTACCTGCTGCCGACGGCGTGGGAAACCCCTGGGTTCGAGCTCCATGAGGTCGTCACCCCCTGCCCGCATCACCCCATCGGCGCCAAGGGCATCGGTGAGTGTGCAGCTGTCGGTGGGCCGGCGGCATTCGTGAATGCAGTGATGAATGCCATCGACGACACCGGGGTACGCAACATCGACATGCCGTTGCTCCCGGACCGCGTGTGGGAGGCAATGAAGTACAAGCGTGACATTTCAGGTGCACCCCCGGTCAAGTCCGACAGCTAGACAGACTGGATGGATAGGTAGATGACGATGGACGGGTGGGACGTCCTTGAGCATGCCCGCGAGCTGTCGAAGCGGGGTGAGGCGTTTGCGCTGGCCACCGTTGTGTGGCGGCGTGGCCCGTCCTCCGGCAAGGAAGGTTGCCGGGCTGTCATCACAGCCGCGGGGCAGGTGTTCGGCTTCATCGGTGGCGCCTGCGCCGAACCGGTAGTTGTCCGCGAGGCGCGGCGCATCCTCCAAGAGGGTGTGCCGCGCCTCGTGTTCCTCGGGACAGCCGACGAACTCGGGGAGATGGCAGTACGGGAGGGCATCAGCTACGTACCGATGTCCTGCCAAAGTGAAGGTGCCCTGGAGATCTACATCGAGCCGGTAGAGCCAAAGACCCATCTGGTTGTCGTCGGGCGGTCACCGATGGTGGAAGCGCTCGTACAGATGGGCCAAGCGATCGGCTGGCGAACGGTGCTCGTCGATCCTGACGGTGGCACTGCGGAGACGCACCCGTTGGCACAGTGCGTCGTGAGCGAACTTGACTTCAAGGTTGCCGGCGTTGATGAGCGCTCACTGGTTGTGGTTGCCACGCAAGGCCATCACGACGAGGAAGCGGTAGAGCAGGCACTGATCGCGGGTCCCGCATACGTTGGATTGGTCGGCTCTCGGCCGCGAGCAAAGTCGGTGTTGGAGTATCTGGAGGGCCGCGGGCTGCCCAGAGAGACGCTGGACCGAGTGAAGGTGCCGGCAGGATTGGATCTCGGAAAAGTCTCGCACCGCGAGATCGCGGTCGGGGTCCTGGCCGAGTTGGTGCAACTAAGGGCTGCTGGTGATCTGGGTAAGGGCGTGCGACCGGAGATACCGGAGATCGCCGAGGCGGTCGATCCGGTGTGCGGCATGACAGTGGAGGTTGGCTCCGCGCGTCACAAGCTGGAACACGACGGAAGCACGTACTATTTCTGCTGTCCGGGATGCCTCAAGGCGTTCTCGGGGGACCCTGGCGCATTCATTGGGTCGGGAGCAAAGTCGTGAATGGCAAGTTCGGACCCAGCCTGTTGGTAAGGAGAGCGAGTAGTCGATGCTGATCGAGAGCGAGTTCGAGGTTGCCGCTCCACTCGAACTAGTGTGGAAGCACATGCAAGACGTGCCGCGGATCGCACCCTGCCTGCCAGGTGCCGAGCTCACTGACGTCAACGGCGACGTTTACAAGGGTCGCGTGACGACCAAGATGGGGCCGGTCAAAATGCAGTTCTCCGGGACTGCCCAGATCGTGCTGCGGGACGAGGCCGCGAAGCGGATCGTAATGGATGCGTCGGGGTCTGAGGAGAAGGGCAAGGGCCAGGCCACCATGAAGGTGACCTCCACGATGGTGTCCTCCGGGACAGGAACCCGCGTCAAGGTCGCCCAGGACCTCCAGCTCTCCGGTGCGGCTGCCCAGTTCGGCAGAGGCATGGTTCAGGACGTCACTAGCGTAATCATGAAGAGTTTCGCCAAGTGCATCGCGGACGACATCGGGCGATCGGCCCGGGGCGAGGGACCGGTACAGCGCAGTGCTGCTCCAGTGAAGGGTTTCAGTATCGGCATGCAGGCGATGATGACGGCACTGAAGCGATTCTTCGGCGGCCTCTTCGGCCGAGGGAAGTCGTGATAACGATCCGTGAAGGAAGGAGAGACCGAGCATGTTTTTGTGGTGGATTGGTAACCTGATCCTGGTCGTCGTTGCCCTCGTCGTCTTGGTGCTGATGAAACGTATCGTCGCGCCAGTGGATCGAATCCGGGAGACAGTCGACGGCATCCTGTACAACGGCGTCATCCTGACTGGAGAGCTTGACAACGTCCCGAGCCTGTTGGCTGAGACGGACAGCACGGTGAAGGAAGTCTCCATCGGCGCAACCCGCTACGTGAAACGCGTCGGCCATCTGCTGGGTGCCTTGGGCGTCTAGCTAGCGGACCATAGGTTCGAACTAGGAAAGGGAGGTAGCCATGCCTGCAGCCGCGTGGGTCACGCTGCTACTCGTCGCGGTGGTCGTGGCCATTGTCGGAATCTCGCTGTTGAAGGTGATTTCGCAACTGAAGCACGTAGCCTGGACACTTGGGGCGATCATCGTGGGAGTCAATGCTATCGCGTACCAGACGAGGACGGTGCCGGAGGTTTTGCCTTCGGTCAACGCCAACCTCGCGCCGGTTCGATCCATGGCAGAACAGGTTTAAGACCCAGCGACGACCGATAAGGTCGGAGTTGGAACCAGATCAAAGGGGCATGATATGCACGAGTTCAACTGCGGTCACCAGGAGTGCGCCTCGCAGTTCACTGCGTCGGACAAGGACGTTCTGATGCGGCAGGTTGCGGACCACCTGAAGGAGGTCCACAACGTCCAGACGGCGACCCAGACGCTGTTGGGTTACCTGGAGACTACTTGCGTGACGACAACACAGGAACGTTAGTTCTTGTGTTCCAGGACTGAGAACAAGAAAACTGCTACCGAAAGGAGGGCAGGGGGATGATGTTTCTTGCGGCACCAGCGCCCGGGCCCGGAGAAGCGCATCTGTTCGGTTGGTACCTGGGTTTCGCGATCGCTGTTGTGGTGATCACAGTGGTGGTCGCACTGGTGGCCCCGGTCCTCGTCCTCGCCGCCCGGATCGCCCGTCAGGCGCCCCAGATCAATGCTGCGCTGCAGCAGTCATATCGAAACACGCTACCGTTGGCGGACCTGCGACAGACGATTGACCACGCTGAGGTCATCATCGGCGGTCTGGAACGCGGTCGTGCTCGGCTGGGAGGTTAGCGATGGTGGCATCATTGTTTATGTTGGGCTATGCGGGCGCGCCTGATGGCTATGCGCCTGAAGAGGCGACCTTCTGGTGGCTCGCGATACTCATGGGCTTCGTGGTCTTGGTCGTGGTGATCCTTCTGCTGGGTTCGCTGGTGTCGATGGTGAGGTCAATCGACAGCAGCGTAGTGGGCGTGCGGGACACCCTAAGGGCCATCCCGGAGAATACCGCCAATTGTGCCCTTATCCCTATTACCGCTGATCGGGTCGACGCGGTACTGGCAGAGGGTCTGCAGCATCACCTGTTCCTGACCAGGGTTCTGACTGGTTCTGGAACGCCGGTTGGAAAGGGCTAGACATGACTCTTATCCTCCTGACGGTAATCGTCATCGTAGCGTTGGTCGCTGTTCTGGCCATCTTCCTCTTCGTCATCGGTGTGCTACTTAACCGAATCGCTGACAATCTCGATGACTGCTTGGGTAACGTGAAGACGATTGCCAAGCAAGCCGAGACGATTATTCCTGGTGTCGAGCACATCAACCGCACGGGAGGAGTTGTAGCTGGTGCGCTACCACTTCTGTACGGAGGTGCTGAGAAAATCGCCACCAAGTTGGCGCCTCCGGTTCCAGCTCCGGTCAACGGGCACACGAACGTGCCGGCTTCGGGTCGGCGTCGGTCCCGTCTGATGGACACAGTAGGTATTCGCGGCCGGCACCATTAGATATCTCTCTCGGTCCTCCGTCGGTAGCAGAGGATTGGTAGCAAATAGTGGGCAGTGACCACGCGGTCGCTGCCCACTATCACGTTTGACGGCGGGTTGGTGGTCGGGACGCTTCGCCGGGACCACCGCCACCTACAGCGTTGCCTCCGGCACCACCATCACCGACAGCATGGCCACTAGGACCACCTCCGGGCCCCCGTTGGGCTAGCGGACCTGTGAGCTCGGATTTGTACGAGCCGATCCACTCGTCTTTCCATGACGTGTCGTACTTCTGCTCGTTGCAGTACGGGTTGTAGACGGCGGTGAGCTCTTGGGCAATCTGCTCCCGGTGTGAGCGCGCCCAACCAGCGACCTCGTAGGTACAGATGTGCAGCTTCCACCGCGTGCCGGCCCGCGCGATCCAGCAGTTCGACCGCGGATGTTTGAACGGAAAGCCGGCTTCGGCCATGTTGTCTTCATGGCCGACGTAGATGACCGAGTAACGATCGGGCTTGTTCTCGGCATCTGCTTTGTACATGATTGCAAAAACAGCCGGCCTCGCGGGTGGTGTCCACCCGCCGAGAATCCGCGGGCCCTCGAATGAGTAGCCGGCTAGTGATCCAAGGCGGATCATTTCCAGACCTGCGCTTTCATCTAAAATATCCTCGTGTTGTGTGACGTCAGGTTGCGGATGTTTCTTTTCACAAGTCTTCGGCCTCGTCTTCGTCTTCGCTGATTGCCTCGACGCGCACGATTGGGTACACGGGCAGACCGGCCTTCTGAACCGCGCTGGCGAAATGTTCCTTACCCTTAGCGATCGCGTCCTCGCGGTTGTCCGCGAACACGATGACCTGGGCACCGTAGCGATTTGTGCCGATGCCAGTCGCGATGCCGTTGATGGGCGCGACCGCGTCCGCTAACTCGACGACCTCTTCGAGCTTCATAATGCGGTCCCCCTGCGCCTCGATACCGACGCTCCATCTGATCAACATGGTTTCGGTCTCCTAGCCGAGCTTCGGAAGTAGGACGGCGAGCTCTTCGAGGCTGCTGAGATCATGGCCGGACAGGATCACGTCAATGTGTGGCGCGGCCGCCATCATGCCCACGGTTTGTGGCTGATAGTCGGTGTTGTTGCCCTTGTGCGGGTTCATCCACACAATGTTGTGACACAACCTGGAAAGCCGCTCCATAGAATCAGAGAGCAGTTCGGGGTCGCCCCGGTCGAGGCCATCGGAGCAGATCACCACCACGCCACCGCGACACATGCCTCGACGGCCCCACTTGCGTACGAAGTGGTCGATCGACTCGCCGATCCGCGTACCACCTTCCCAGTCGACCACCAGCTTCGCGGCCCGCTCAAGCGCCTCGTCGGGCTTGCGGGTCTGCAACGGCTTGGTCACCTGAGACAAGCGAGTTCCGAAGCAGAACACCTCTACCTTCTGGGAGGCGCGCTTCGCGGAGTAGGCGAACTGCAGCAAGGCGCGAGAGTAGTCCGACATTGATCCGGACACGTCGAGGATGAGAACAAGCGGACGCAGCCGCACCCGGCGGCGCCGCCAGTAGAGGTCGACCATCTCGCCATTGGTACGCAGTGACTCGCGAATCGTCCGCCGCATATCGGGCCTTCGGCCGTCAGTTGCTGTCTTGGTGCGGCGGGTACGGCGTTTGGGTGGGGTGAATTTGATGCGCGCCATGATGCGTCGTATCGCCGCAAGCTCCGCTTCGGTGCACTCGCCAAAAGATCGGTGCTTGAGGGTCTCGACGTTCGACGCCATCAGCCAGAGGAGGACTTCCTCATCTTTCTCCTTGCCCGACGGCTCCGTGGCGGGAATCTCAAAAGCCGCCTCCGCTTCAGTAGCAGACTGGGCCTTGACCTTCAGCA
>JBOHFC010000336.1:0-4262 GCA_050701375.1 Pseudonocardiaceae bacterium | reverse complement strand
GGTTCCTGGACGTAACCACGGACCGTGAACCCCAACGCGCGACCCTGGGTGGTCAACAGGGCCACCCGTTCGGTGATCGCGTCGCGGGTCTTGCGATCGGTGTAGCGCGTTAGTGCGCCGATTTCGTCGAACTCCAGCAGCTCCAGCGGGTGGGTGGGGCTGATCGGCACCGACCGCACCCGCCCAGCGGACTCCGTTTTGCGGGCGTTCATCGCGCTGATGAGGTCATCGAGCACGGCCACGGCGTCGGTGCCGGTGACCGCGTAGCGGTGAAAGATGCCGCGTCCGTAGGCCAGTTCCATGCCCTTGGGGTCGATCCCCGACACCCGCACCCACCCATCCCGGATCGCCGGGGCGATCGAGACCAGCGGGCACCACATCACCGAGTTCTTGCCCGCCCCGGTCCCGCCCACCACCAGGGTGTGACCCCCGGCCAACGGAACATGCCAGTCCTGCCCATACTCGGTGCGCCCGGACCAGACCCGCCGCAAATCCACCTCCCCACCCGCGACCCCGGCCAGGGCGGTGAGATCGGGGCAGGTCACCGGGTGGGTGAGCAGGTTGCGGCGCTGGAAATCAATCGACACCACGTTCGGGGACAGTTCCCGGACCTGGCAGCGCGCCACCCCCCGGGCCGAGGCCAGCGCCCGGGCGGCCTGGTCGAAGTCCTCGGGTTTCTGACCGGGTACCAGGCGCACCCGGACCTCATCCCACGACGCACCCGACCGCACCCCGACCACGCTGGGCATCTCGGCCCGCACCCGACTACCACTCCGATTCCGGCTGCCGCCCAGGGCTCGCCCCAGCGGCGTCAGGGTCACCACGACCGGCGCCGCGTCTTGGGTGGTGCTCAGACCGCAGGCGTGTAGCCAGTCGGGCAGTTTGGGTGCGTAGATCGTCCAGCGCAGCCACCACGAGCGCAGGTACCGACCCGCCCACGCATCGAACGACCTCACATCGAGCAGGCGCCATCCGGTGAGCACCCCCACCACCACACCCACAGTGACCGCCAGCGACACCGAGCCCCACCAGTGCCCACCATGCCAACAGCGCCACCACGGTCAGGCTGGTTCGCCAGTGCACGAACACCTGACGCAACGCCCAGACCACGGCCTTGACCATCAGCCACACGGCGAGGACCACCACCGTCGCAGCGGCCAGTACCTCCGCAATCTTGATCAGGGCCTTACCGACCTTAGCCAGCACCCACACGACGACGCCCAGGCCGCCGAGGCCGGCAACCATCAGGGCAATTGACTGCGCGTCCATCACCGACCACCCCCGAATGAGGCGAGGCCGATCGCGGTGGGTGTTTGTTGGGTGCGGTGGGCATTCAGACCGGGTAGGGGGCTTGCGCTTGGCCTGGGGGTTCTGCGTATCCTCACTACTGTTCACTCCTGACTCGGGAGGGACAGCGCAGAAGCGGACCAGGTTGGTAGCCGAAAAATCCGCTTCTGCGCGTACGTCTCTGTTGTTATTGATGAGGGCGTGCGGCAGTACCGCACCACCCCTTGGTGCGTTGACAGTTATTTCTGTTATTTCTGTGTTCGTGTGTTAGTGCAGGCTGCGGCAGCTTCCACAGATCGGCTCAATACCGACCGGCTGCAAGGAGAAACTTCCGCATCGGCGGCATGTTTGCCAGCTCAGGCGAACCCGCCATCGGCGCGCCCGCCGCCGAGCCCGCAGCCCAGTCCACCAGTTGCCCCAGCGGCCCCCTCCTTCCTCGGACTCGCGTGTCCCGCGCGGTCGTGGACTCACCCGGGTACCAGTGCCCTCATTCGGGCTTCGATTCCCCTGGCGTGGACTCGTTCCCGCGCCGCCCAATACCGGGCCTCGCCATCGTGCCAAGGATCGGTCGTGGCGACCTGCTCATACACCGCTACCGACTGCTGGTAATACGACAACCACACTGGTAGTGACGCCGTCCGGTCGGGACGGACCCGGACCAGCTCCTCATGCGCCGCCATCAACGTCAGCGGCGGCCCGGGCTTCGCCGTCTTCGTCACCGTCATCACCTCTCATTCTCACTGGTCGTTGATACGGCGATCTCGGTTTTGATCTCGGTCACCCGGTGGCGTTCCCGCTCGACCATGAACAGCGCTTCGTGATGGTGACCTCGATCAATCTCGGCGACCTCGGCGTACATCGCCGCCGACCGCTGGTGAAACGCCAGCCACTCGACCAGCGGCGCGGTGCGAGCCGGTCGAATGGCGGCCACCGCCTCATGAGCCTGCGCCAGCGTCCGTGGCGGATCTGGCTCAACTGGTTCAGCGGAGCACACCAGCGGCGGTGTCGTCGAGGAGTCGGGACCGGTCATGCCGCAGCCCTGCCCGTCGCGTCAGACGGACCAGCAGCGGGCCTGCTCGACGGCGGCTTGCTCCCCGCCATCACGGTGGCCGAGGCGCCGCCGGGTGCCCTCATGCCGTTGGCCCGGACCACCCAGGTGATCCATTTGGCCTGACCCGAGGTTTCCGCGCGCGGCGCCACGGTCATCCCCTCCAGCACCACCGGCCGAAACGGCACACCAGCCACGGCTTCCGGTGGCACCGGTTGGTAGGCGCAGGCGAACTCGACGGTGACCGACTTCTCCCGATCCTTCTCCGCCGCCGGATCAGCGAACGTCCCCCGGTACAGGGGCAGGCCGGTGGCCTCGTCGATCCGGGGCCGGACCGGCCGGTTGCGGGATCGGTCCTCCGGTGACTGGTACTCGGTCACCGGGGTGATCTCACCGACCAGGTACAGGCCTTGGGGGTACCATTGAGCGAAGTCTGCTGGTAGCCGCATGTTCCTGGGTGCACCCATTTGGTCAACACTCCTTCTCATCTCACGCCCCGCCGCAGGAGCGGCGAGACATCCAACTTAGTCATGTGTGCTGGTTAACTATGGATCAAGGTTTGTTGTTCCTCCTCTAACGGGTGATTTATGTCTGTGCTAGTTCACGCGGTACTGTTGGTTCATGGAGATGGACCAGCCCGACCGCCGACCGGCCTACCAACGCGTGGCCGACGACCTGCGCCAGGCCATCGCCGCCGGCACCTACCAGCCCGGTGACCAACTCCCCACCCTCGCCGAGCTCACCACCCGCTACACCATCGCGGTCATGACCGCGCGGGACGCCATCCGGCACCTGGCCACTGAGGGACTGGTGGTGTCCCGCCAAGGCAAAGGCGCCTACGTCCTGCGACAACCCACCGCGAACGAATCCATCACCGTCGCCGAACTCCTCGACCTTCTTCACCAGGTCAGCCGATCCGTCGACGACCTCACCGACCGGATGGCTGCCGTCGAGCAGACGCTTGCCGATCAGAGTTCAGCCGCTGCTCCACTGCGGCCAACCGGTGACTGAGACCCGACACCTTTTCTGCCAAGTCGCGGGCCGCTGCCAGGACAGTCCACCACTCCTGCTCAGTGACCCGTGCAGTGCTCTCCGCTCGCGGTGACGTGCTCATCTCCGTTTGCCTCCGCTCCCCTATGTCTGGCCGGTCCTGATCAGAGATCGCCGGTAAGTACCTCGCCGCACATCACTGGCAACGCCACCGTCGGCCCCGGGATCGATTCCTCGCACCGCTGGGCAAATCGCAGCGCCGCAGCCGCCAACGCCCGCGCGAACCGCGCCGCCAACTCCGTGCTGCCCGGCTCGTCATCTACCTGAATGGACAGCGCACTGCCCGTCCCGATGTCCGCCACGAGCTGCGGCCGTTGCCGCTCATCGCTTGCCACACGCGCCGTATCACCGAACCTCGGATGAACCACGACGAACAAGGACATGGCTGCCTCCTCTCCTGTGTCTAACAGCGGGTAACCCCTCGCCACGCTCAGCTTGCGGGCTACCCTGGGCCGGAAGCCAGCAGATGCGGCATGCGCGCATCACATGCGCATATTCAGGAGGTGGCGAGGTCTGTGGAGATGTTCGGCGACACCCTGCGGCGTCTCCGCACCCAAGCCGGTCTCAAGCAGGGTGAACTGGCCAAACAGGCCAACTGGAGCCAAAGCCAGATCAGCCGCACCGAACAGAACTCATTCGTGCCCGATGAAAGCACAGTCGAGCGACTGGACCGAGCGCTCCATGCAGGCGGCCAGCTCATCGCCGCATATGCCAGTGCACAGACACCCGCCCCGGGATTACTTCACTTGGGGCGCGATCCGCTCGTGTTCAGCGACCTCATCCGCAAGATCCACCGTACCGACGTCGGCCGAGACACCATTGACCAGCTCAACGTCATCACCGAGCAGTTGTGCTGCGAATACGTCTCCCGACCCCC
>JBOHFC010000335.1:0-4047 GCA_050701375.1 Pseudonocardiaceae bacterium | reverse complement strand
TTGGTCCGGGTGCCTCCAACAGGGATACGACCATGGAGCGCACCGAGGATCGGTGGAGTTCTTCGGGTGCGCATCGTTCGGCGACATGGAGGGCGTTGACGCAGTTGGTCGGGCTGCCGAAGCGTTCCCAGGCGCGGGCAGTGTCCAGGCAGAATCGGGCTTGCCGTTCTGGGGTGGCGATGCTGCGCAGGGTGATCTTGCGGGCGTGGTCCAGCGCGGTGCCGGGGTCGCCGAGCGCGGTGTGCACACCGATGCGGTAGATGGATGCGTTGGTGGCGCTGAAGGCGTTGCCAGGCACGTGGGTGTCGCCGAGCCGGGTCGCGGCGGTCTCGGCCTCGCTGATCAGGTCTAAGGCTTGATGCCGGCTGTTCTGTTGGGCTGCCGTGTAGGCGGCGGTGCAGAGGAGCGCGCCATAGGCGGCAAGCCGCTCGGGACAGGGGTTGCCGACATCGGCGCCGAGATCCAGCGCGGTACCGGTCAGCAGGGTGGTAGCGGTTTCGTGGTGGCCGTGCCGGCGCAGTGCGATGGAGGTCATGCGGGCGGCTTCGGCGATGCTGGCCGGGTTGCCGCTGAGGTGCGCGGCGGATCGGGCCCGTTCGGCGGTGACCCAGCTGAGGGCGTCGTCATGGAGTCGGCTGCACAGGTCGGCGGCGAGGCTGTAGGCGTCGGCGAGCACGGCGGCGGTCTGCTCGTGCCGCTGGCCGGTGGCCTCGTCAAGGCTGGTTTGGGCGGTGGCGATCACCTCGGGCAGGCTCACCGCCAGGTCGTGGTACCGGCAGGCTTCGTAAGTGGCGCGGGCATCGGCCAGCCGTGTGCGCAGGATCGGCACGCTGGCGGGTTGGCCGACGACGCGTTGTGGCCCGTCGAGCAGCGTCTGGAGGTGCGCGTCCGCCGTTGGGGCCGCGGCGGCGATGGCCGGTTGGGTGGATGGGCCGAGCAGCGCCACACCTGTGACTCCGACGAGACCGGCGAGCAACTGGCGTCGATGCAGGGCGTCGTCACCACCTTCCCCTGTTTGGCACACCGTAGTGGGCACGGGAAGGAGCGTCGGTGCGGCCGCGCGGCCGGCCACCGGGGTCGATGTCGAGGTCAGCCCGAACAGGTGAGGCGGGATGCCCAGCGTGTCGGCGAACATTCGCAGCTCGGTGACATCGACGAGCTTGCGCTGACCCGTCTCGATCCGCGAGAGCGTGCTGGCCGAGTACCGCACAAGGTGGCCGACACGGGCGAGGGACAGTCGCCGAGCGGTGCGGGTCATCCTGATCAGCGCGCCGAACTGTCCCGCCGCGGCGGCCTGCTGGACGGCGGGAGAGCGCCAAATGGGGTCCGTGGTGTCCATCAGTGCCTCCCTACCCATCGTGACGCACCGGACACCGCGGCGACAGGGCGGTAGCGGTCGAGTCCGTTGCGAATTCCGCAAAGCCGGTGCGGTTCGCGCACATCCTCTGGCTGCGGGCGGCCCAGTCCCGGTTTCCTGATCAGGCACATTGCTTCAATCACATTCGTACGGAACGGAGAAGACAGTGGATGAGCAGAACACTCAGCACCTGGATCAGGCTGACGCGGTCGGTGTGGTCCGGCTCTGCCTCGGTGAGACGACCCAACTGACGCTGGGTAGCGGCGGCGGTAGCTCCGAGGACAAACGCTACGTCTACAACTGACCGGCTGCGACTCACGTGGCACCCGTCCTCCAACAGCGTCGGGTGCCACGCACCGCTCAAGGCAGAAGGAGGTGGAGGGGGCTGATGACGACGCTGCGGTGGTTCGGCGGCCGGGTCGAATCCGGCGAGCATGGCGCCGCGGTGCCCGAAGGCGCTCGTCTGCTCGTGAGCGGTCGCGAGGCGTGGTGGACGGTCGGCGACTGGTCGCCGACCAAGATTCGGACGGCGGTCGCCGACGGTCGCCAGGTCGCGGTGTTCGGGCCATGTTCAGCGACCCACCACGACTTGCACCGGCTCGCCGCCGCTGGCGTGACCGATGAGGCGCTGACGGCGTTCGCCGGCAGTTACACAGTGGTCGAGTCCACGCCGGTGGCGACCAGGGTGTTCACCGATCCTGCCCACGCCCAGCCGATCTACCTCGCGGCGACGAGAACCGGCACGCTGTGGGGCTCTAGCGCTCGCGCACTGGCCGCTCTGTGCGGCGCGGCACCGGACGTTGCGTGGTTGGCGACGCTGCTACTGGCCCCCGACCAGCCCGGTCTGCTCGCCGGCCGATCGGCGTTCTCCGGCGTCGCCGCCGTCCCACCCGGCTCGTGCCTGGTGCTCGCCCACGGCGCGCAGCCACAGGTGCGGGTGGCGTGGCGACCGGAACCGGCCGTCGCTGACCTGAACGAGGGCGCGGACCGGTTGCGCACCGCGCTGGCTGCGGCAGTGGCGGTCCGGATCGATGACAGCCAACAACCATCCTCGGACTGCTCGGGTGGACTGGACTCGACCTCCCTGACGCTGCTGGCCGCGACCCACCTCGATAGCCCGGCGACGCTGCACGCGGTCACCATCCACCCGGCCGGTCCCGGCGGCGGCGGGGACCTGGACTACGCCGCGGCTGCGGTCGCCGAGCAGCCACGCATCAGGCACCAGCCGTGCCCAATGGATGCCCGCCACCTGCCCTACAGCCGCATGACCGAGCTGATGCCCGCGACCGACGAACCTGCCCCGACGACGGTCGCGATCGCCCGCGCGGTGGCTGAGTTCGATCTGCTCCGTCGATTGGGCAGTGACTGCCATCTCACCGGTGACGGCGGGGACGCCCTGCTGGGTGGTCACCCCGCATACTTGGCCGAACTCGCCTTGTCGGGTCGGGCGGGCCGACTCTACCGGCACGCGATCGGGTGGGCGCGGTTGCGCCGTAGCTCTGTTTGGCCGTTGGTGGCCGACGCAGCCAGGACCGCGATCCAGTCGCGCCGTTGCTCGTGGTCACCGACTCACCGACGTGAATGGCCAGCGTGGTCGACGACCTCGGCCCGCGCGCTCGCCAGGAAGGTGATTGCGCCGTCCCAGGACACCGCGCCGATCCCCGGTGGCGCCGGCGCGACTGCGCTGATGGAGGCGATCCAGGTGGTCGGCCGGACTGCCCGGAGCGACGCGCAGGTCGCCGAACACTACGGCGTGACGGTGCACAACCCGTTCGTTGACCCGCAGGTCATCGCCGCGGTGCTGTCGGTGCCGGCCTGGCTACGAGCATCGCCGTTCCGGTACAAGCCGCTGTTGGCCACGGCACTGGACGACCTGCTGCCGCCGACGATCGCCGCACGGCGGACGAAGGGCGACTTCACCCCGGATCACTATCTCGGTCTGCGTGGCAATTCTCGCCCACTGCACGCCCTGGCCGGTGGCCGGCTCGCCGAGCTCGGCCTGGTCGACCCGGACCAGTTGCGGCGCCAGCTGACGCGGGCCGAGGCGGGTCTTCCGGTCGCGTTCAGCGAGTTCGAGCCGGTGCTCGCCGCCGAAGTCTGGCTTCGCACCATCGAGCACGGCACGCCAGCGGCACGGTGGGCACCAGCGCCACACCAACCCACCCGGCAGGCGAGATCATGACCGGGTTCGTGTCCTGCCCGCCGCACGTCCGGTCAGCCGACCTCGGCACGGCCACCGTGCTGATCAGCCTGCGCACCGGTCGAGTCGACGCCCTTCTCGGCTGGGGCCACCGCGCGTGGCGCGAACTGGCGCGCACCGGGAACAGTCGCACGGTCGCCCACACTCTCGGCGTGCCGGCAGGGCAGGCCAGCGCCTTGGTGGACCAGCTGCTCACCGATGGATTCCTCGCCTACGCCCAGACACCCTGTCCGTGGCCGATTCCTGGGGCACCGCCGACCACGTCGAGTTGGGGCACCAGCGAAGTCCCGGCCGCGATCAGCCCGCGCCGCTCGACGGGCTTCGCGGTGACCGCGCTGGCCGGGCTCGCGCTGGCCGGTGTGCTGGCCGCCCGTGACCTCGGCCGCCGCGACCGCTCGTTCGGCCGGATCACCGCGTTGATCGGAGCGGCCGCTGGCTGGCCGCACCGCGCTGCCGATCCGCAGATGGTCGCCGACGCCCTACACTGTGT
>JBOHFC010000334.1:0-4116 GCA_050701375.1 Pseudonocardiaceae bacterium | reverse complement strand
TGGAGTACCCGCCAGACGAGGACTGATATGAGCGAGGGGGCGTTTGGGGGCCGCAGGGGTGCTTGTGGATGCTCGGGAGACTGGGTGCGAGCGCCACAAGCATCCCTGCGACGATTTCGCCGGCTGTGGTAGCGCCCGCGCGTTGTACAGGGAGGCTGAGTCAGACTGCCCGGCGGCCGGACAGCGCGCGACCGAGAGTGAGCTCGTCGGCGAACTCCAAGTCCCCGCCCATCGGTAGGCCAGAGGCGAGCCTGGTCACCGACAGGCCTGGGAAGTCTCGCAGCAGCCGCGCGAGATACGTGGCGGTGGCCTCGCCCTCGGTGTTCGGATCCGTCGCGATGATCACTTCAGAGACGTCGTCGACGCCGATCCGGGTGAGTAGTTCGCGGATCCGAAGCTGGTCGGGGCCGACACCGGACAGTGGATCGAGCGCCCCGCCCAGCACGTGGTAGCGGCCGGTGAACTCCCGCGTCCGCTCCACCGCGACCACGTCCTTGGGCTCCTCGACCACACAGACCATCCGCGCGTCACGGCGCGGATCGACGCAGATCCGGCACATCTGCTTCTCGGCTACCGTGCCGCAGACAGCGCAGAACACCACGCCGTCCTTGACCCGCTGCAACGCCTGCTGCAACCGGGCCACGTCAGCTGGATCAGCGGCTAGCAGGTAGAAGGCCATCCGCTGCGCGCTCTTCGGCCCGACGCCGGGCAGCCGCCCCAACTCATCGATCAGGTCTTGGACGACTCCCTCATACACGCTGCCATCATGCCGCCTGCGGACTGCCCAGTCACCGGCCGGTCACATGCCGGGCAGGCTGAGACCTCCGCCTGGTCCACCGAGCGCGCTGGCCAGCGGCCCCATCTTCTGCTGAGTCAGCTCCTGCAACGCCTCGTGCGCATCGGCCATCGCACCTACTACGAGGTCCTGCAGAGTTTCCACATCGTCGGGATCGACCACTTTAGGGTCGATCTTCACGCTGAGAACCTCCCCGGAACCGGCCAACGTCACTGTGACCAGGTCACCACCGGCCTGGCCGGTGACCTCCGCCTCAGCGAGCTCGGCCTGCGCGCTCATCAGCTCTTGTTGCATCTTCTGGGCCTGCTGCAGGATCATCTGCATGTCAGGTGCTCCGCCGGGTTGCACCGCGGCTCCTCTCGTGGATTCCGGGCCCGCTTGAGGTATCAGACCCCTCTGCGCACATGGTTGCATGTCCCAGGGTCGCCATGTCCCAGGGTAGTCAACTGCAGATCGCTGGAAACCGGTGCGGTCCGGGCAGGATTGGCCGTAGCGTGGCACGTGTGCAGCTCACCGGGGCGGAGCGCGGGCATCACGATGCCGTTGCGCGGCTGCAGGCCAGTTACCGAGCGATCCCAGCGGGGTCGCCGGTGCGGCTGGCCAAACCGACCTCGAACCTGTTCCGATCCCGCGTCACGGCGGGCCCGGGCCTGGATGTCTCCGGCCTGACCGGGGTGCTGCAGGTGGACCCCACCAGCCGCACCGCCGACGTCGCAGGCATGTGCACTTACGAAAACCTGCTCGCCGCGACGTTGCCGCACGGGCTGACCCCGCTGGTCGTGCCGCAGCTCAAGACGATCACTCTGGGCGGCGCGGTGAGCGGGTTGGGCATCGAGGCGGCGTCGTTTCGCAACGGTCTGCCGCACGAGTCGGTCCTGGAGCTCGATGTGCTCACCGGCACCGGCGACATCGTCACGGTCGCTGCCGGCGACGAGTTGTTCGACGGGTTCCCCAACTCCTACGGCACCCTGGGCTATGCCACCCGGCTGCGGATCGAGCTCGAACCGGTGCGCTCGCACGTCGCGCTGCGACACCTGCGGTTCGACGATCCCGACGAGCTGTGCGCCACCGTCGCGCGGATCATGGAGACCCGGCAGTGCGACGGCGAGGACGTCGACTACCTCGACGGCGTGATGTTCAGCTCCGCCGAGTCCTATCTGACGCTGGGGCGGCGCGCCGACCACACCGGACCGGCCAGCGACTACACGGGTCAGCAGATCTACTATCGCTCGATCCAGCAGCGCCGCCACGACATTCTGCGTACCCATGACTACCTGTGGCGCTGGGACACCGACTGGTTCTGGTGCTCGGGGGCATTCGGTGTCCAGCACCCCCTGATCCGGCCGTTGTGGCCGGCCCGGCTGCGCCGCAGCGACGTGTACTGGAAGATCGTAGCGGTGGCGAACCGATTCGATCTGGATAACCGCTGGGATGTGTGGCGCGACCGTCCGCGTCGGGAACGGGTGATCCAGGACGTCGAGATCCCGCTGGAGCGCACCCCGGAGTTCCTGCGTTGGTTCGTCGAGCACGTCGGCATCGAACCGGTGTGGCTGTGCCCGTTGCGGCTGCGCGGCGACCGCACCTGGCCGCTGTATCCGTTGGAACGCGGCCGGAACTACGTCAACATCGGCTTCTGGGCCAGCGTGCCGATCACCCCCGGTGGGGGCCGCAGCGATACCAACCGGGCGATCGAAGGGCAGGTGGACGCCGTAGGCGGCCACAAGTCGCTGTACTCGGACTCGTTCTACTCGCGCGAGGAGTTCGACGCCCGCTACGGCGGCGGGCACTATGCGGCGCTGAAGCAGCGCTATGACCCGAACCAACGGCTCCTGGACCTCTACGCGAAGGCGGTGCGACGTCAATGACGACCTTCCGGCGCCCCACTCCCGCGACAGACCCGGTGAAGGATGACCGGCTGTCGCTGGCGGGAATCGTGGACCTGCTCACCGATGGCCGGTTCCCGGTCCGATTCACCGCCTATGACGGCAGCGCCACCGGTCCGCCCGATGCCGAGATCAGCGTGCACCTGGCCACCCCGCGCGGTGCCACCTACCTGTTCACCGCGCCGGGCGACCTCGGCATGGCGCGGGCTTACATCGCCGGTGATCTACAGGCCGAGGGAGTGCACCCCGGTGATCCGTACGAGGCGATGCGGGTGATGGCCTACCAGCTGCGCTTCCGGCGCCCGACCATGGCCGAGCTGGCGTTGATCACCCGCTCGCTCGGCTGGCAGCTGCTTCGGCCGGTTCCCCCGCCGCCGCAGGAGTCGCGGCCCCGGTGGCGCCGGACGATGGTCGGGCTGGCGCATTCCCGCCACCGTGACTCCGAGGCGGTGCACCACCACTACGACGTCTCCAATCGCTTCTACGAGCTGGTGCTCGGCCCCTCCATGGCGTACACCTGCGCCGTCTTCGATCATCCGGAGGCGAGCCTGGAGCAGGCTCAGGAGCGCAAACATGAACTGATCGCCGACAAGCTGGGGCTGCGATCCGGGATGCGGCTGCTCGACGTCGGCTGCGGCTGGGGTGGCATGGTGCGCTACGCCGCTCGCCACGGCGTCCGCGCGCTGGGCGTCACGCTGTCCGCGGAGCAGGCCCGGTGGGCGCAGCAGGCGATCCTGCGCGACGGTCTCAGTGGGCTCGCGGAAGTGCGTCACCTGGACTACCGGGACGCTCCGGGCAGCGACTACGACGCGGTGAGCTCGATCGGGCTCACCGAGCATGTCGGGGTACACACCTACCGGCCGTACTTCGCTCTGCTACTGGCCAAGCTGCGTCCCGGCGGCCGGCTGCTCAACCACTGCATCACCCAACCGGACAACCGCGGCCGGGCCCAGACCGATGCGTTCACCGACCGCTACGTATTCCCCGACGGGGAGCTTGCCGGCGCTGGCAAGATCATCACGGAGGCGCAGAACGTCGGCTTCGAGGTGCGCCACGTCGAAAACCTGCGGGAGCACTACCCATTGACGCTCAAGCAGTGGTGCGCCAACCTTGCCGAGCACTGGGACGAGGCCGTGGCCGAGGTCGGCCAGCCCACCGCGCGGGTGTGGGGCCTGTACATGGGCTCTTCTCGACTGGCCTTCGAGCGCAACGGCATCCAGCTGCACCAGGTGCTGGCGGTACGCCCCGACGGCATCGGCAACGCTCACGTGCCCCTACGCCAGTGGTGGCACTGACGCGCCCTCTAGCGGTTAGGCGGCACGGCCGTCAATCTCGAGTCAACTGTGCGGGTTGAGTCGACTCCGCGGGTGTGCCGTTGCCAGGCCCCGTGAACTCGACACCAGCGACCTTCCGCGGCGAAAAAACGTCGATAGCGTC
>JBOHFC010000333.1:0-10169 GCA_050701375.1 Pseudonocardiaceae bacterium | reverse complement strand
GCCGCGGCTCGTATCGCCACTCACAAGCCGAGCCGGCGCAGCCGGCTCGGCCTCCACCGGCACGGGCTCCCCCAGTAGCAGCGCGAGCACCGCGTCGGCGGTCAGCGGGGCCAGCAGGATCCCGTTGCGGTGGTGACCGGTGGCGGCAAGCACGCCGGGTTCCAGCTCGCCGATCACCGGGAGGTTGTCCGAGCTGCCCGGACGCAGCCCCGCCGCCACCTCCTCCAGGCTGTACTCCGCGATCGCGGGCAGCACCCGCTCGGCGTCGGTGAGCAGCACGCGCACGCCACCGACCGTGACGTCGGTGTCGAATCCGGTCTCCCGCTGGGTGGCGCCGAGCACCAGCCCGCCACCGTCGCGGGGCACCAGGTAGCTGTGCCGTCCCCCGACGATCGCGCGGACGGTCCGCGACGGCGGCGCCAACGTGCCCGGTCGGCCCCTCAGCCGCACTATCTCCCCTTTCACCGGGCGGATCACCCGGGCCAGGGTCGGATGCAGCGCGGCGCTGTGCGCACCCGCGGCCAACACGACCACCTCAGCCGCCGGCAGCCGGGCGCACCGTTGACCCTGAAAGTGCACCCCGGCACCCCGGCAGGCCCCCAGCAGGGCATCCAGCAGCGCCCGGTTATCCACCGAGAGATCACCCGGGACCGATAGCGCCCGGCACACCTGGGGGCCCAGCGACGGCTCGGCCCGGCGTGCTTGCCGGCCGGAGAGCAGTTCCACCTGCCGTCCGATCCGGGACAGCTGTTCGGCGAGCCGGTCCAGCTCGGCGCGGTCGCCGGGATCCACCGCGACCACGAAGGTGCCCCGGGTCCGTAGGCAGGGGTCGGCGCCGGCGGCGACGAGCTCGTCGGCGAACGCCGGCCAACGGCGTAGCGACGCCGTCCCCAGGGCGAGTACCTCCGCCTCACCGGGCACCGCCTCAGTGACCGGCGCGAGCATCCCGCCGGCGACGCGCGAGGCGCCCGATCCCGGCGCGGGGTCGTGCACGGTTACCGCGAAGCCGGCCGACGCCGCGCGCCACGCGCAACTCAACCCGATGATGCCGCCACCGACCACGGCGACGGTCCCAGACGAACCGCTCATCACGCTCCCTGCGCCGGCATGACCCGGATCAGGTTCGACGGTCGGGGTCGCCATGACCCCCTCTCAGCCCCGTCAGGCTCCCGTGCGGACCGGTTCTCAGCCTACCTCGATACGGTCGCCGGATGGACGGCGAGCAGATCAGGGCCCGGCTGGCCGGCGCGCGGCTGTACCTGTGCACCGACGCCCGGACCGCACGGGGTGACCTCGCCGAATTCGCCGATGCCACGCTGACCGGCGGCGTGGACATCATCCAGCTGCGGGACAAGGGTCTGGAGGCACGCCACGAGCTCGCCGCCCTTGAGGTACTCGCCGACGCGTGCCGGCGCCACGGCGCGCTGCTGGCGGTCAACGACCGGGCCGACGTCGCGCTGGCCGCCGGTGCGCAGGTGCTGCACCTGGGCCAGGACGACCTGCCGGTCAGCTGGGCTCGCCGGATACTCGGCGACGAGGTGGTGATCGGCCGTTCCACGCGTGATCCCGGGCAGTCCGCCGACGCCGCCGGCCAGCCCGGGGTGGACTACTTCTGCGCGGGACCATGCTGGGCCACCCCGACCAAGCCGGGGCGCCCGGCCGCCGGGCTCGACCTGATCCGTCGCATCACGACGGCAGCCCCGACCCGCCCGTGGTTCGCCATCGGCGGCATCGAGAACATCGAACGGCTGGAGCAGGTGCGTGCCGCCGGCGCGGAGCGCGTCGTGGTGGTGCGCGCTATCACTGAGGCAACGGACCCGCAGGCTACCGCCGCCGCCTTCGCGCAGCGGCTGCGGTCATCGCGCTAGCGTTCGTCCGCGGATGACGCTCCGGTGATGAGGGTCAGCCCGTAGGTGGTCAGCACCTCCTGGATCGGCTGGAAGTACGTCTTGCCGCCGAGCAGGCAACCGCCGGAGCCGCCGGACAGGGTGCCCTGAGCCTGGGTGCCGCTCATGATGGAGCCGCCGGAATCACCGGCCTCGGCGCAGATATTAGTCCCGGTGAGCCCATTGACGACGTCGCCGTCTCCGTAGTTCACGGTCTCGCCGACAGTCTCCACCTGGCCGCAGTGGTACCCGGTGGTGGACCCGGACAGGCAGACCTGGTCGCCCACTGCGGCCGGTGCGTCCCCGGCCACGTTGAGGTAGCCGTGGTCGCTGTCGACGTCGTGGGTCTGCGCCCAGGCCGTCGATGTCACCTCGACCAGGCCGAAGTCGTGACCGGGGAATGTGGTTTTGGCAACCGGGCCGATGGCGGTGCCGTCCGGGCCGGACCAGGTGCCACCCAGCTTGGTGCAGTGCCCGGCGGTGTTGACATAGCGGGTGCGGCCCTTGACAGCGTTGAAACCCACCGAGCAGCGGCCGCCGACGCTGGTGGTGATCGTGTCCCCCCCGCGCAGATCGGAGAGCAGCCGCGGGCGGGCGTCGACGTGCTCGATGCGCACGTTGCGCTGACCTGCCGCGAAGGTTCGAGCGGCCGCGTCGTCGGTGGCCAGCACGACCACGGAGTTGCTGGCCCGGTCGATGTACCAGCCGGTCACCGAGTTCGGTACCGAGGCCGATCGGGAGTCCAGCACCGCCATCAGACCCAGCAGGCGCGGCAGGTCCGGCACTGCGGGTGCGGCCGACGCAGGCAACGTGCCGCCCACGCTCAACAGAAAGCCCACGACGACAGCAGCCAGCGAGCGAAGACGGCCTCGGAAGAGCACGGATGGGTCCTCTCGTTCACGTTTGCCTTGACCCAACATCTCTCCCCGACGGTCGCTCCACGCTACGTACTAGTCACAGATTGGTGAAGACATCATTCGGTTGGATCCGGTAGCTCATACGGTGAGTGTTCGCATCACTACCCGTAGTCGCCAGTCGGGTTCCGGTCAGTGATCGCTGTTTGAGTGCCGCCAGCGACCACCCGTGTCGTCCGTGACACACATCTGATGATCATGAATGCCGGGCGCCTCGCGCGGATCCGATGGCCGTTGCGAAACGATACGGTGGTGCAGGTAGGCCCGTCCCGATCTGCTGCTGAGGACCTCAATGACAACGACCGTGGACACCGTCCGGTTGCTGCACGAACTCGAGCCCGTAGTCACCGAGAATCTCCACCGGCACCTCGCCGCCGCCAAGGAGTGGATGCCGCACGAGTACGTGCCGTGGAGTCTGGGCCGCGACTACGCCGACCTCGGCGGGCAGGCCTGGGACCCCGAGCAGTCGCGGCTGTCGCCGATCGCCCGGACCGCGCTGGAGGTCAACCTCCTCACCGAGGACAACCTGCCCAGCTATCACCGGGAGATCGAGCGCGCGTTCGGACGCGACGGCGCGTGGGGTACCTGGGTGCATCGCTGGACCGCCGAAGAGGGTCGGCACGCCTACTGCATCCGCGACTATCTCCTGGTGACCCGCGGTGTCGACCCCGTGGAGCTGGAGCGGGCCCGGATGCAGGTCATGCAGACCGGCTACGACACCCAGGAGTCGCCCCTGCTCCATGTCCTGGCCTACGTCTCCTTCCAGGAACTCGCCACCCGGATCTCGCATCGCAACACCGGCCGCCATGCCGGCGACCCCCTCGCCGAACGGCTGCTCACCCGAATCTCCACCGACGAGAACCTGCACATGGTCTTCTACCGCAACCTGCTCAAGGCCGCCCTCGACATCTCCCCCGGGCCCACCCTGCGGGCGATCACCGACGAGGTCGTCGCGTTCAACATGCCCGGCATCGTCATCCCCGGCTTCGCCCGCAAAGCCGCGCAGATCGCCCGAGCCGGCATCTACGATCTCCGGATCCACCACGATGAAGTGATCCTGCCGCTACTGCGCCACTGGGGGGTGTTCGACCTCGAATGCCTCGACGCGGAGGGTGCGAAGGCTCGCGTCGAGTTGGCCGAGTTCCTCACCCAACTCGACGGGCAGGCCAGCCGGTTCGAGCAGCGCCGCGCGCAGGCCCAGCAGCGGGCCGCGACCCGATCGTAGATCCGTAAGGTGCCGTCCAGCCGCTCACGACGGATCAGCTCGGCGCTGGGCACGCTCCAGCTTTTCCTGCGCATCCAGCTCGGCTGCCCGTTCTGGTGTCGGAGCGGCGCCCCCGAGGTGTGCCGGCATCCACCAGGGATCGTCGCCAGGCGCTTCCGGATAACGCGCGCGGGTTTCGTCGAGCAGCTTGTTCATCACCTCGATCAGCGTGGCGTCAGCGGCGCGGCCGCGGCCGGGCTGCAGCGGCGCGCCGATGGTCATGCTGATCGGGATATGCCGCGCGGCGCCAAGGGTGGGTTTGCGACCCTTGGTCCACACCCGCTGGCTACCCCACAGCGTCATGGGGATCAGCGGGACTCCCGCAGAGCGCGCCATCCGCACCGCGCCGGACTTGAACTCCTTGAGGCAGAAGCTACGGCTGATCGTCGCCTCTGGGAAGATTCCCACCAGCTCTCCGGCCCGCAGCGCCTCCACCGCGAGACGGAAGGCGGCCACACCCGCTGCGCGGTCGACCGGGATGTGGCCCATGGCGCGCATCAACGGCCCGGTCGCCCGATTCGTGAACACCTCTTGCTTTGCCATGAAACGCACGAACCGTCCCCGCTCCCGCCAAAACGGGAGACCGGCGAGTGCGAAGTCGAGGAAACCAGTGTGGTTCAACACCACCACGGCGCCGCCGGTGGCCGGTACGTGCTCCTGCCCGACGACGTCGATCTGCAGGTCCAGCGCCCGGAACAGGCCCGTGGCGGTCCGCGCCACGCAGCGGTACGCCCCATCAGCCACCGCTCCACGCTAGCGGGTGCAACCGGGTGAACAGCGCAGTGGTGTCATGCCTGCTATCATGCCTGCATGACGCAGGTGACCTGGCGTGCTCCGGATGAGTTGGTCGCCCGGGTACGCCGAGCCGCAGACCAGCGCGGTAGTAGCATCAACGAGTTCGTCACTCGGGTGCTCGATGCCGCCACCGATCCGGAACTGACTGACGACGAGTCCCTGCGGGTGCGAGAGCGACTGGCCGCAGCAGGCCTGCTGGCGCCCGTCGGCGCGCCCTGGCCCAGACCCGCCGAGGATGATGTGGCCAGCGCGCGTCGTCGAGCCGGCCAGGGTCACCAGCTCGCGGAGCTGGTCCACGACAGCCGGGAATGATTGTCTTCACCGACTCGTCGGCTCTGGTGAAGCTCTATGCCGACGAGCAGGATCACCAGTTGATCCGAGGGCAGGGCTCACTGGTCGTGTCGGCATTGGCCAGGGTCGAGGTACCGGCCGCGATCTGGCGCAAGCATCGGATGGGCGAGCTGGACGTAGTCGACGCCGCGATCCTGGTCGCCGCATTCGAGGCCGACTATCACGGTTCCCCGGTGGATCCCCCGCGCTTCGGCGTGGTGGCCGCTACCGCCACCGTGCTGGAGATCGCCTCCCGGCTGGTCGGCGTGCACGGTCTGGGTGCCTACGACGCGGTCCAACTGGCCAGCGCGATGGCCGCCGCGGACGCCATTCCCGACTGCCGCACGGTAGCGGCGTTCGACGGCACACTCCGCACCGCGGCCGCCAAGGAAGGCTTTACGCTGCTACCTAGCTGAGCGGCATTGTCTCGCTGACGGGGGGCCGTGTTCCCGGACAACCTGGGAACACGGCCCGAAGAAGCTCTTGGTGGTGTGACTACGCAGTGCTGGGTTCGCGACCGCCGGCCGCGCTGAGCAGCCCAGTACCCAAAGCCAGTGTCGCGACAGCGGTCACCAGGTGCAGGAAGTTGTCTCCAGCGGCGCCGCTGGGAATGGACAGCACAGACAGGTCACCGAGGAAGCCCAGCACGGTGGCCAGCGCGTAGACGCCACCGATCGAGATGTTCATCCCCTGCGTACCGGCAGGGGTGAGCGCGAATGCCGCCACCAGCCACAACAGCCCCAGAATGATGTGCACGATGTTGTGGTACGGGTTCAACATGAAAACCCCGAAAAGCTCGTGATTCGTCATCTCGGTGAAGTTGCCGAAGCCCGTGATGAAGAACCCGATGATCCCACCGACCACGTAGATGCTGCCGGCGATCATCGAGAAGCTCTGCTCGGGCGTCCGGGGCGCTCTACTGCTCTGGATCTTGATCCCGAACTTTTCCTCTGGCCCGGCAAACGTCATATCCGTCCCCTTCCACTTGATATTGCGGTAATCGACGCCCGCCAGCGCGGGCTTTACCGAACGAACCTGGGATGTCCAGCTGGTCCAGACCAACTGCGGCACCGACTGCCGGTAGCTGCGCAGGTACCGGCGTCGTTCGGCCGGATCGGAGGTCTCGGCAAGGCAGGAGATCACGTCACCCCACCACGCCGGGGACTCCTCTCCAGGCAGCAGTCCGCGTACCCAGCGCAGCGATCTGGGAACCGGCGCGGCACCTGCCCGAGAAGGCGCCGCGGCCGGCCGGACACTGGTAATGAGGCCGCTCATGCTGAGCCTCCCTCGATGAGGGGAGTGACAGGGCTCCGGGGCGAGGCGAGCAACCGGCTGAGGCCACTGCGGTCACCACCGCGTTGCAGGGCGTGCACGGCGCGGGCGCGGCCCTCGATGGTCAGCCGGTAGTACCGCCGCGCGGGCCGGCCCTCGCGGCGAGCGGGAGCCGGGTCCTCCCACCGATCGGTGACCCATCCGGCGCCGCGCAGCCGTTGCAGGATCGGGTAGATCGTGCCCGGCTCGAGTCCGCTTGCCCGCACGATCTCCAACCCGTACAGCTCGCTGTCGGTGCGATCGAGCAGCGCACCCAACACCGCCAGCACACCTACCGTCATCCGCAAACCCGCCATAAGGCGTAACTCTACATAGCTCGTGTACGACTGGTCTAGGCGGCCCTGCCGCATTCAGCGGGCTCAGCGGGGTTAACGGCATGCGAATAGGCCCGCTGAGCCCGCTGAATGCGCAAGACGCGTCACTCGGGACTCGACGGAGCCAGGGGGAGGAGGATTTCGAAGCGGCAGCCGGGGCCGTGGTTGCGGGCTTGGATGTGGCCGGCGTGGGCCTCGACCAGGCCGCGCGCGATGGCTAGGCCCAGGCCGGCGCCGGATTCGTCGGCCGACGCCGGGGTGCGGGCGGTGTTGCCGCGGTAGGCGACGTCGAAGACCCGGTCCAGGTCCTGCTCGGGGATGCCGCCGCAGGCATCGTCGACCCGTAACCAGGCCTGCCCTTCGCGGGCTCCCGCGGCGACCACCACGGTGCCATCCGGCGGGGTATGCCGGATCGCGTTGGACAGCAGGTTGCGCAGCACCCGAGCCAGCTCCGGGTCGCTGCCGTGGACGACCGGCCACTGGGTGCCGGCGTCGGCGCGCAACCGGACGCCCTTGCGTTCGGCGGTGACGGCTTCGGCGGCCAGCGCCTCGGAGACGACCTCGCCCAACGGCACCGCGGACAGCGTCAACCGCATCGCCCCGGAGCTGATCCGGGAGAGATGGAACAGGTCGTCGACCATGCCGGACAGGCGCTGCGTCTGGCGCCCGATGCGATGCGCGTACTGGGCGACCTCGGCGGGGTCGGTGACCACGCGGTCCGCCAGCGCTTCGGTCATCGCGCGGATCCCGGCCAGGGGGGTGCGCAGGTCGTGACTGATCCAGGCGACCAGTTCGCGTCGCGCCGATTCGGCCGCCCGGTCCTGCGCGCGGGCTTCTCGCTGCCAGGTCACCTCCTGGGCGATCCCCCGGCCGAGCAGCAGCCCGGTCGGAACGCTCACCGCGGCCACCGCGGCGGCCACCGCGAGCTCGGTGCTCAGCGCGGGGGTGAACATCCACCCATTGACGCCCAGCACCCCAGCCAGGGTCGCGGCGACCGGCACCAGCACCAGCACGGTAACCGCGGCGGTGATCGAGTACCGCCGCATCCGGTGCATCAGCAGCGCGCCGAGCAGGGCCACCGGCAGCGTGCACAGCAACGCGATCGGACCGACGTGGCGCAGTTCGTCGAGCACCGCGGTCACTCCTTGCGGTCGTAGCGGTAACCCACACCCCACACGGTGGCGATCCGCCTCGGCACGGTGGGATCGAGCTCCACCTTCTCCCGCAACCGTCGCACGTGGACGGTCACCGTGGAATGGTCACCGAACGTCCAGCCCCACACCTGCTCGAGCAACTCGCTGCGGGTGAACGCTCGGCCGGGGTGGTGGATGAGAAAGGCCAGCAGCTCGAACTCCCGAGCGGTCAGCGCCAACTCGTGACCGCCCAGTAGCGCCCGGCGTCCGGCGACGTCCACCACCAGCCCGTCGTCATCGATCGGCGCCAGCAGCGTCGGCGGCTGTGGGTATCGGGCCCGGCGCAGCACTGAGGCGACTCGCAGCACCAGCTCCCGGGGGCTTAACTGCTTGGTGATGTAGTCGTCGGCGCCCAGCTCCAGACCCAGGATGCGGTCCTCCTCCTCACCCAGGGCGGTGAGCATGACGACCGGCACCGGGCCCGCCGCGCGCAACCGCCGGCACACCTCCAGCCCAGGCAGGCCGGGCAGCATGAGATCGAGTACCACAAGGTCGGGCGCGCAGGCCTGGGCCGCGCGCAGCGCCTGCGCACCGTCGCCGGCAACGGTCACCTGGTAGCCGGCGCGGCCGAGGTAGCGGCCGACCACGTCGCGCACCAGCACATCGTCATCGACGACCAGCACCGCTGCGGCCCCGATCATGGTCATGGTCATGGCCCGACGCGCTGCGCGGCGCGGACCGTGCCCACCCGCGCCGCCAGGGTAGCCGCGGAGATCGCGAAGAGCACCGCGGTGACGGCGATCCAGCGCGCCAGGAACGGCTGCGCCGACAGCCCTGATGCCGCGTGGTAGGTGCCCTCGGATAGCCGCAGGATCAGCGGTGACCACACCAGCAGCAACAACCCGGAGACCACCGCGGGTACTCGCAGGTAGTTCAGCCACCGCACGCCGGCCACGGTGGCCAACCCGGGGTGCCGGCGCAGCAGCACCACCAATGCGGCGTCGATCCCCGCGTAGAGCGGGAACAGGACCAGATCGTGGACGACGGCGCTGCCGACGAACCAGGTGCCGGTCCCGATCACACTGCCGGCCAGCAACCGGACCCCGGCGTAGCCGGCGACGACGAAACTGGCCAGCAGCGCCAGCAGTTGGACCCCTTCGCGGCGGGTCATGCTGTCGCCGGTAAGAACGTCAGGCGGGTGACCCACTTGGTGTTGTGCACTCCGGGCAGGGCCGGCACCACGATCCGGGCAGGGAAGCCGTGGTCAGCGGTCAGATCCGCGCCGTTGACCCGCAACGCGAGCAGGGCCTCGGGAGCCTGCACCTGGCCGGCGGACAATGTCGCCGAGCCGAAACCGGGTCCGCGTTGCAGCGACTCTACGAACAGGCTGGTGTCGGGCGCCGCGCCGACCATGGCAGCGAGGTCGGCCAGCCGCACTCCAGTCCAGGTCTGCACGCCGGTGGACCAGCCCTCCACGCAGGCGATCGGCAGCCGCGCGGTGTGCTGCGGCAGGGCGAGCAGCTGGTCGCGGGATAGCGACGTGGCAACCGGACCTTTGAGCTCGAGCCGCCAGCCGCCACCGACCGGGGCGATCCCCGCGTCGGCGGCGGTCTTGTTCACCTGGAAGTCCGCGGGGCCCGTCCCCATGTTCTGCCCCCGCGGCGCCAGCAGCGCCGTCGAGCGGGTCGCTCCGCCGATGGCCTGGCCCACGCTGAGTCCGAACAGTGTCAACGAGCCGGCCGCGACCATGCCCAACGCACCCCGCCGGGAGATTGTCGCCGGGGCGGGATCAGCCGACACCAGGTGATCAGGGTCGGGTTGCTCGGCAACGGTCTGCGACACCGGAGTGCGAAGCTCTGCACGGAGGCTGCGACCACGCAGCGCGCCAACCATGATGCGCAGCCGGAATGCGACATGTACGACGAACGCGGCGATGAACACCCAGGCGCCGTAGTAGTGCGCCTGGTAGAAACCGAACGGCCAGGCGTAGTAGTACTGGATGTTCATCACGCCGGTGACCAGCTCGAATACCGCGCCTCCGACGAGTAGCCGTAGCGACGCGCGCTCGATGAGGTGGGTGATCGAGCGCGCCGGTGGCCACTCGAACAGCTTGGGCAACACCGACCACAGCTTGGCCAGCACGATCGGGATGAGCACCAGTCCGAGCGTCACGTGCACGCCCTGGTTCACCCAGTACAGCC
>JBOHFC010000332.1:0-2987 GCA_050701375.1 Pseudonocardiaceae bacterium | reverse complement strand
TGCGCCCGCCCAACCAGCCATTAACCCCACCAGACCCTCGCCCGCTCCGCGAGTAAGAGCCCTGGCGCCGCCGCCACTCAGAGACGAGTGAGCGTGCGTGTTGGTTCGCAGTCACGCGTCTGAGCTGACTCGTCGACCCACGGCTGGCGGATGTGCTTGGCCAGACCCCGCAGCGGTACCAGCCACGCAGAATCCGATCAACCACAATCCCTGCGGGGTGTGTCTAGCCGGCCATGACCCGGGTGCAGATCGCGGTAACCTCAGAACCGATCCCGGATGGTTGTTGAGCAGTTGCCCAGGTCGGCGTTGGTGGTGTTCTTACAGGTCAGATAGTTGTTGCCACCATAGAGGCGTGCAGATCGGCCTAACGGGCAGATTTCATTGCCCGAAGGACGTGCGGCCGCATCTCAGGAATCGGGTCGTGTGCTTGGCCATCGGGAAGTGCGGAACATCGCGCAAGAAGCTGGTCAGCTTGCGCCGCACCAGGTAGTCATTTGCCGGGACCACGGTGGTGCCTACGGCTGCGGCTCTCACCAAGGCGGCGCCTTCGCAGTGAACCCCCTGGGTGCACCAGTCGCGTCGGCCTAGCGCCACCGGAGGCACGCTCCTCGAGCGGCGTGGTCATAGCTTGATGATGCCGTTGGGACGGGGTAGCGACGGCGACTTCGGTGGTGGCGACTTCTATATCGTTGGCCGCGGCTGGCAGCGGGGGCACCAGTAGAGGTTGCGCCCGACGTGCCGCGCAGTGCGCACCAGCGTGCCACACACCAGGCACGGTTGCCCGGCGCGACGGTAGACGTAGACCTCGCCGCCGTGCCGGTCCTGCCGTGGAGCGCGTCCCATCGCCACCGGGTCGTGTTCGGGCCGGACGGTGTCGATCCGGCCGCGGCGCACCCCGTCGCTCATCAGCTCGACGAGATCCGACCACAGTGCCGCCCACTGCTCAGCAGTCAGCTCGCAACCTGGTTGCAGCGGATCCAGCCGATGGCGGAACAGCAGCTCAGCCCGGTATACGTTGCCGATTCCCGAGATCACCGCTTGATTCATCAGCAACGTGGCCAGCGGCGCCCGGGACCGGGAGATGCGGGCCCAGGCCCGGTCCGGGTCGGCGTCGCGGCGCAGCGGATCCGGCCCCAGCCGGGCACGCACCGCGTCCACCTCGGTCCCGGTGAGCAGTTCACAGGCCGCCGGCCCGCGCAGATCTGTCCAGTGCGTACAGCCGACCAGGCGCATGCGCACCTGCCCCTGCGGCGGCTGCACGGGCAACGTCGCGTCGGTGAAGGAACCGTATAGACCAAGGTGCACGTGCACCACCAGATCAGGGCCATAGACGTGGAACAGGTGCTTGCCGTGCGCTCGGGCACGCTGCAACACCCGACCGTCGAGCCTCGCAGCGGCAGCCGCGAAGCGACCCTGCGGGCTGGAAACTGAGACTGGTGACCCTCCGTAACGCTGCTGGTGTTCACCTGCTAGTCGATGTGTCGTGTGACCCTCCGGCATCAGAGGGTCAGCCCGCATAGCGAACGCGTCGAGATCTCTCCATCAGCGCGCGCCCCGCACCGTCCAGATAGGCGCGCTGAGCAACCCTCGCCCTCAACCATCTCTCCAACGACCTCTCCCAACGAACGCAACATTCGGATCAGCTAAGCACGGGGAGCAGAGCGTGCGAGCACGACGGCGCTGTGCTGGTCACGGGGATTGCTATCTGGATCGCCTCTTGCCAGGTCATCTCATGGTCTATGAACGAGGCTTGACTCAACGCAGGCGCCCCCTGATGTGACATTGAGCTACCGGATAGCGCGACGACTCTACTCGAAAGAGAGCTAATAACACCCATGCATGATTTACTGTCAGCGAACCGGCCACGGTGGTCGCCAATCCAGGCGCTCACAGATTTTTTCGAAGGATCGATCGGATATGTTCGAAATCTCGTAAATATCGTTCACTCTCATCCCAAGGAGATGCTCTACCCTGGTATCCGGGTAGCGGCTCATAGACCTTGTACTTCAGATCAAAGAGTCGACTCTCCAGGTCACGGGCCCGCTCAGCCTCGGCCCTACGCGCCCTCCATGCGAACACGCCGGCAACTACGGCAGCAACAATCGATGCAAGCGCGGGAACGTCCGCGACGAGCAGGATCGCCCAAGTGCTCTTCGACGCCAATCGTGCCCTGCGGCGACATGACGAGACACTCCCCATCTTCTCGGAGGTGACGATAAGTGGCCGAACCTACGTCCTGTGTGTGCTGAATGAGCACGGCACCGTGCGGCAGTGAAGCACAACAGCTGCGGCTGGTGCTGAGCTGTCAGCGATGCCCAGCGGTCAGAAGTCGCCGCCGCCCCAATCGCCGCCACCGAAGTCACTGCCGCCACCGAAGTCACTGCCGCCGTAGTCGCCGCCACCGCCGCCGTAGTCGCCGCCACCACCTCCGTAATCGCCGCCGCCGTAGTCGCCGCCGCCGTAGTCGCCGCCGCCGAAGGCGTTGTCCTGGCCGGCGTCATAGCCCTGCTCCCACGCCGCCGCCGACGCGATCCCGCCCATTCCTTAGAACATCGAACTGAACAGCAGCGCTGAGCCCAAGCCCCAGGCACCACCGATCAGTGCCGGTTTCCACCACGGCTCGCTGTACCAGCCCTGGGGCACTGGGCGCCCAGCTATCCGGCCGCCCGGATAATAGTGCGGCGTGCGGTCACTAGGATTCGGCGATGCTGCGTATTCGCGCCCCTCGACGTTGACGTCCCGATCCTCGGTGACTGAACCCGCGCCACCCTGGCCCGCCACGGGTGGCAAATCCGGACCTGGGTCCATACCCATCGCGACGCGGGCCGCCCGCACGTAGAACAGCCCTTCCAGGGCGGTTTGGGTCACCAGGCGGCTTTGCGCTGCGGTGCGGGCAGAGTCCAGCGGGGAGCTGGCGGCGGTGTAGCGCTCCGCGGCGTCGGCCAACGCCTGCTTGGACGGCTCGTCGGTGCCGATCAGGTTGAGGA
>JBOHFC010000331.1:0-5829 GCA_050701375.1 Pseudonocardiaceae bacterium | reverse complement strand
TGCGCCCGCCCAACCAGCCATTAACCCCACCAGACCCTCGCCCGCTCCGCGAGTAAGAGCCCTGGCGCCGCCGCCACTCAGAGACGAGTGAGCGTGCGTGTTGGTTCGCAGTCACGCGTCTGAGCTGGCGGTCGACCCACGGCCGGACGGTGCCGCGCAGTTGCTGAAGATGCGCACGTCGGCGGCGCCATGTCTGATTTAGTTATGCTGTAGCATCAATCGTCCTACCAACGTTGCTCAACGATGACAAATTCAGACCTGAGGGTGGTGGCTGGTGATTCGTAAGAAGATTGATAAAGCTGCTGTTCTGCGAGCTCTACAGACGATCGAAGAAGACGATTACGACGGCTTTGTACTCCTCGTGCAAGCAGCTCGCAACAGAAATGTCGTATTCAATCCAGATCTGCCGGTCTGGCCCATGGCCCAGAGCATGGGGATCATCGTGGACTGCAATCGTGGCGGTGTTCCAGAATTCGATGAAGCAATGCGAGATTTCGTGCGAGACAGGAATAACGTGGACGGCTCGGACAAGCGTCCCTTCGTGAAGGGCAGACACTAGAGGGCTAGCGCGAGCACTCATCTGTGGCACCGATGCTCGCGGACGGCGCTGCGCGCCTCACTGCCCTGACCAGCGATCTTGCCGACCGTGGGCCTGGTCACAGCGACCTGTAATCTCGGTCACGACCAGTTCTTACCGCCCCGATCCGCGGGGTATATATGGGCATGCCAGCCACGACTCCCGGCAGCCCGCAACAGGGCCTGGGGGACCCACCTGAGGCCGTTCATCTTTGATCTCACCGAACATGAGATCCGCAGGATGACCGCAGTCCTGGACGCGATGCCGGACTGGGATCCTGCTGCCGTTCTCGCCGCAGAAATCGAGGCGCATTCACTGCTGTACTCGGGTTTGAACACCGAGCAGCGCTCCGTTTACGACCTGCTATGCGAGGAAGGTGTTCTGGATGCTGGACCCTGACGCCGACCTGGGCCGCCGCGCATGGCTGCCCTGTCCCCGCTGCTGCTGCGACGACGACTGCTCGACCTGCGCGCTCGGATCCTCCCCTGAGATGCACTGGCGTTACCTGTTGGCCAATGAGGCGCGGCTGGTATTCCTCCAATGTCCCGGCTGCCTGCACCGGTGGTGGCACGACGCCGGCCCCGGAGTCGGTGATACCCAGTCGAATCCCCATCAACTGCCGGTGTCCGCGGCCAGCCCGGACCAGGCGGCCTGACGCACCACGCAGGCACGAAGTTGGTGTCGTATGCGTGGTACAGGCTAGCAGCTCAGCGACCGCTCGGTTCTGCTGCACTACCGTCGACTCCAGGTCGCGGTCGCACGTGAGCGACCGCTCGACAACGGCCTCCGACGACCCCAAACCCGACCCGTCAAGATTCTGCTACGACCTCGGCACTCGATGCGATACTCCATGACCATCCACCAGCTGAACAGCTACAATGTGGATTACTCGATGGATGGCGCTCTCTTGACAAATTCAGTCGCTGGTTGAGCCGCGTGGCGTGCTTCGCCCACCTGTCGCAGCTGGCTTCGCGACGGCTAGGCGCGCTTAAGCATAGGGACCCGGGGGACGTGCTTGCATCTGTACGCGACGTTTGTATGAACAGATCGATTGTTCTTGCATCGGTACGGGCTCTTATCGACCGGCAATTACACCCTCGTGCATTCGCTCTTGCACCCGCATGCAAGGTCTGGGACGGTAACTGAAGGAATGTCGATAAAACCACCCATGCGAGGGAGGTTGCATCCTTGTGGTTTCTCCGCACAGAGACGACTAATGCGAGCCATGGACAGCTGCGGCATGGTCAGGAAACGATTCGGCGTCGGAGTGTGTGGGCCAACCGGATGCAGTGGTCGATCCAAAGGTGTAGTGGCCGACGGCTCCTCAGGGGCTGGGGAGGCCAACCGGGGCGCCACTCGAGGAGCGCATGAGGTGATCCGATGCCGTTGACCCCGCCGACGTTCACAACGTTACGTTCAGTAAGCCTCCCATTGGCAAGCGGGGCTACAGCGAGGACGAGGTGGACGTCTTCCTCGACCTCGTGGGGGCCGAGCTGGCCAGGTTGATCCAGGAGAACAAGGATCTCCGCAACCAGGTTGAGCCGCTCGATCAGCATCGCGCTGCGCCGGTCGCCACTGGCTCTCGCCCCCGTCCGCTGGACCCGCCTCATTCCATGACGGGTTCGGTGCGGCCGTGGGTGAAGGCAAAGACATCGCCAGGACCCGAGCACGATGTCCAAGCCGCCAAGGTATTGGCGATGGCCCAGCAGGTTGCTGATCTGCTGACCGGCGACGCCAAAGCTCAGGTGGACGGGATGTTGGGCGAGGCCCGGATCAAGTCCGAGCAGCTGCTCGCCGATGCGCGGGCGAAGGCCGATGACATGGTCAACGAGGCCAGGACCCGAGCCGAGACCATGCTCAATGACGCCCGTACCACGGCCGAGACGCTGGGCCGGCAGTCGCGCGAGAAAGCTGCGTCACTGAAGCGTGACGCGGCCCGTGAGCACGCCGAGATCATCGGTTCGATCAGTCAGGAGAAGAGTGTCCTCGACAAGAGGGTCGACGAATTGCGCACATTCGAACGTGAGTACCGGAACCACTTGATGACCTGCCTGGAGTCACAACTCCTCGAATTGGACCGCCGCGCACCCGCCGCGCTGGCAGACACAACGCGAAACCCGCAGCAGGTTGTGGCCGCTTGGTTCGGCGACCCTGCCGATCCCGGGAGCCACCTTTCTGAACCAACAATATGCACGGCTGGGTCTGATGTGGCGGTGCTTCCAGCCTGGAGCGAGCCGCCCAACAGGGAGATCATCGCGAATCCAGCTACGAGCGGGATACGCTGGGAACCCGCCGTGTGAACTCGGTGGTATAGCGACCGCTGCATTGTCAGCGGCGCGCTCACGTCGAGCCACCGTGGCCGGTCTGACCAGCCGCCGAGCACCCTGGAGGCCAGCCTTGGACGCGCTGCGAGGCTCTCCTGAGATCCTACGACGGGCGGTGCATCCAGTCGGAACTCTAGGTCAACTGCCTCGCCCATTCGAGGAGAGCGACCGGCCGAACGGGTGATGTGAGAGCCAGTACCGGAGAGTACCGTGATCAACTGTGATGATCGGGCGACGGCAATGCACTACACGGGGTAGCCAGCTTCTTTCGTCGCGTCGGGCTCGCAGCTTAGGCGGCCACAGCCGGACTCGATATCATCATGCTGGCTCTCACGGCGTTAGCGTCGCGGGCCGCCCATCCCCAGTTCGCGAAGCGGTGCCCGGAGACAAGGCGACAGAGTCTTTCCCAGACCGCAACGCCACAAACAGGTGTGCCCACGAACGTAACGACGGCGCGACATAAGCGGATTGAATTGTTAAGACGATCACTTCTGTGACCGGAATCACGTAGATTGACAACGGTTCGGGATTCAACACGTCTTCGATCGTATCACGGATAGATGCGAGGCGATATACAGTGAGTCTTGAAGCAGTGCGAAAGAAAAGTACACTTGCGACGGACAGCTTAGGTATACCTAGCCAGGGAAAGGGACTGCAGATTAATACTGCTGTGGTGCATTCTGCCCGTTTCTGGAACTATCTTATGGGCGGTAGGGACAACTATGCGGTCGATCGCGAGGCCGCGGAGCAGATCCTCGCGCTCATCCCGAGCCTCCGCGACACTGTTCGCGCTGAGCGGGGATTTTTGGTCCGCGCTGTTCAGCATCTGGCACGAACCGCGGGGATTCGCCACTTCCTCGATATAGGAACCGGTCTGCCCACAGCGAGCAACACTCACGAGGTCGCTCAGGCGATCGCACCTAAGGCACGCATCGTCTACGTCGACAACGATCCCCTGATCATGGCTCACGCGCGTGCCCTGCTTACCAGCACGCCAGAAGGTGCCACCGACTACGTTCATGCCGATATTCGCGAACCGGACATGATCCTGGAGGAAGCCGCCCGTATACTGGACTTCACTCAACCAGTCGGGCTCATGCTGTTAGGGATCCTAAACTTTATACCGGACACTGACGAGGCTCACGCTATTGTGAACCGGTTCATGGCCGCGCTGCCCTCGGGTAGCCACCTGGTGATATCGCATCCAACGGGAGAGATTGACGGCGAGGCGATGAAAGAGGCCATGCGGTTGTGGAACCAAAGCGGTGCAGCGCCGATCGTAGCGCGCAGCCGTCAGGAGCTCGTACGTTTCTTCGACCGTCTGGAGCTCCTGGATCCTGGGGTGGTCTCATGTTCGCTGTGGCGACCCGACCGCTCTGACGTCGGTGTCCCTATAGAGGTGTTTCATTTCAGCGGTGTCGGGCGAAAACCCTGACGTCGGCCTTGCTGGCGCAGCATCCAGCGCGTGGTGCCAAACCGTGCCGAGACGACCGCTTTCGTTGATTCGTGTGAAAAGAGGAGCGAGCGAGGTGACGGTATAACCCGTGTCCTCTGTACTGGATATGGAGGGGCGCACCGGTCCGGGTGGCATGACGGAAGGGACTATAGTGAGTCCCGTCCGTCAGTACTTCATCGGTAGTACTTCGTCGGTAGGAGGAATGGAGTGGGCACGCCTTGGTCGAATCAGGATCCGACCGGTGGTCACGCTCAGCTGCGACCGCAGGGGCCCACAGTGCTGCGCATAGCGTTGGGCACTCAGCTGCGTCGGCTCCGCGAAGCGAACGGCATCAGTGCCGAGGCGGCTGGCTACGCGATCCGGGCGTCCCACGCCAAGATCAGCCGCATGGAGCTCGGACGGGTCGGCTTCAAGGAGCGCGACGTGGCAGATCTGCTCACCCTCTACGGCATCACTGACGAACACGAGCGGGCAGCGTTCCTAGCGTTGGCCCGCCAGGCCAACATGCCTGGTTGGTGGCACCAGTACAGCGACATCCTGCCGAACTGGTTCGAGATGTATCTCGGTCTGGAGCAGGCGAGTTCAGTCATACGCACCTATCAACCCCATTTCGTGCCCGAACTGTTGCAGACACGAGAGGTCGCCTGCGCTGTCATCCAGCTCGAACACCCAGACGCATCCGCTGACGATATCGAGCGCCGCCTCGCACTCCGAATGACACGTCAGGAAATCCTCACCCAAGCTGGCGCGCTCAGCCTCTGGGTCCTGATCGATGAGTCCGCGTTATGGCGACTCGATGAGCGTTCGACGATGCGAGAACAGATCCAGCACTTGATCGAGATGGCGGAACTTCCCAATGTCAGAATCCAGGTAATACCGCTCTTTTTCGGTGTGCATGTAGCGGTAGGTGGTCCGTTTGCGATCTTGCGATTTTCTGAGCCAGATCTGCCAGACATCGTCTATCTTGAGCAGCTGACCAGCGCTCTCTACCTGGACAAGAGCCAGGACGTCCAGCATTATTTGATGGTCATGGATCGCTTGTGCGTCCAGGCAAATTCGCCCACCGAAACAATGACATTCCTCAGCGATACTCTCAAAGAACTTTGAATTGAGAGTCAATCAACGTTTTCGCTGGCCGGTGAATTACCGAACCAACAATCCCGCGATTACCAGGTGCATGCAGGTCCCTGATTGGACCGCTCGACATGGGCATGCGACGTTCGCCGGGTGGTGTTCGAGTGCAGCACAGTGCCCTCAATCTGCGCCGGGACCCAGCTCTGCACTGTGCCGCTGGTGCCAGGTTGTCGTCTGCGTTGTCGCCAGGCTGGGACTGGCCCCACTCCCTCGCCATCCTGACCGGCGCGCTCCCGGCTGCGGCGCCGGGGCGTGTGATCATCTTTGCCGAGAACCGTGACGGCAGGGCGGAGGGTGGGTGTGAGATGGCGCGGGCCACGAAGAGCATGAAGGAGTTC
>JBOHFC010000330.1:0-13666 GCA_050701375.1 Pseudonocardiaceae bacterium | reverse complement strand
ACACACACTCTCAGACACACGCCGATCACTGGTCAGACTGGCGACGACGCCACCAAACCCGCGCCCGCCGCAGCCACTACCAGCGACAACGCATCAAACATCCCAAGATGCGGCTGTAGTACTAGGCATCGTTGGGCTGCTTCTGGACGGGCACGGTAGGTCGGACCAATTGCAGGGACTCGTGAACAAGCAGCGGAAGCGCGGACTGGGGATGACGCTGGCCGATTCAGTGGTTACCATTGACGCAGCTGGGCACCGTGGGTGTCTGGCGAGCCGCGAGGCCAGGTGACCTGGGGCAGACCGGGAGCCTGGCCTTACGCATGTCTGGCCCTAGCAACTGGTGGGCACTTCCAGCACGTGCACGCGCTCGCCGAGCAGCTCAAGCTGGATTGGACTGCCTTGGCGGCTGGCCCGAACGACGCCGGCGACCACATCGGCGACCCACAGCAGTGGCTCGGCGGATCCAGGTATGTGATCGACACGGAAGCGACTACCTGACGAGCTGTTCTGCCTCCCGCAACACCTTGGCTCCTTCTCCGAGGGCGTGTTCGGCAAGCTCGCCCGGGCTGGTTATCTCCGGAGTCTCGAGCGAGCGGCCTTCGTCGACGCTCTCACCGCGTTGCTGGCCGATGTCAAAGCCATTGCACCCATTCCGGGAGGGCAACGGCCGTGCCCAGCGCGCCTTCCTCGCTGAGTCACTCCACTTTGCCGCGGCGACCGGCCCCGTTAGCCTCGGGATTATGAGCGTCGCTGCCCGCCTGATGTTCGCGTTCGACAACTCCTATGTGCGTGAGCTGGGGGGCCTGTATGAGCCGTGGCAAGCGACACCGGCGCCTGCACCCCGGCTGTTGGCGCTCAATGAGGAGCTGGCCACAGAGCTGGGTGTCGATGCCGATGCGCTGAGAGCGCCTGACGGTGTCGCCGTCCTCGTTGGCAACGCCACGCCCGACGGGGCGTCGCCGGTAGCACAGGCCTACGCCGGCCATCAGTTCGGTGGGCTTGTGCCCCGCCTCGGCGATGGCCGAGCGCTCCTGCTCGGCGAGGTGCTCGACGTTAACGGATGCCGTCGCGACTTGCACCTGAAGGGCTCGGGACGCACGCCGTTCGCCCGAGGTGGTGATGGGAAGGCGCCGGTCGGCCCGATGCTGCGCGAGTATGCGATCGGCGAGGCGATGCACGCGCTAGGCATCCCCACTTCCCGGGCGCTCGCTGTGGTGGCGACCGGCGGTCAGGTCGCGCGGGACTCGGTGCTGCCCGGTGCGGTGCTCACCCGGGTCGCGGCGAGCCATGTCCGCGTGGGCACGTTCCAGTACGCGGCAGCGCAGGATGGGTCGACACTCGTACGGCGCCTCGCCGATTACACAATCGCGCGTCATTATCCCAATGCGGTCGAGGCGGAAAACCGGTATCTCGCGTTTTTCCAGAGCATCGTCGACGCCCAGGCGTCGCTGGTCGCTCGCTGGATGCTCGTTGGTTTCATCCACGGCGTTATGAACACCGACAACATGACGATCTCCGGCGAGACAATCGACTATGGTCCGTGCGCGTTCATGGATGCCTTCGACCCCGCCACCGTGTTCAGTTCGATTGATCACGTCGGCCGCTACGCATACGGAAACCAGCCGCGCATCGCGCAGTGGAATCTGGCGCGGCTGGCCGAGACATTGCTGCCCCTGATCCACGTCGAGACGGACACGGCACTTGCGGCGGCCACCGACGTGCTGCAGTCGTTCCCCGACCGTTACGACGAGTACTGGAACCGAGGGATGCGCGCCAAGGTGGGCCTGGCAGATGCCCAACGATCCGACGGCGTGCTGATCGACGACCTGCTGGCGCTGCTGCATGCACAGATGGTCGATTTCACCTCGTGCTTCCGTGCGCTGTCGTCGGCAGTGCGCGGAGATGCGGCACCTGCGCGATTGCTCTTCGCCGAACCCTTCGCCTTCGACGCGTGGGCGGATCGTTGGCGGGCGCAGCTATCGTCCCAAGCGTCGGACCCACGGGCGATCGCGGAAGCGATGGACCGGGTCAATCCTGTCTACATTCCGCGGAACCACCAGATGGAGGAAGCGCTGGCCGCGGCGAGTACCGGGGACCTAGGACCGTTTGAACAACTACTCGACGTGCTGGCTCAGCCGTTCGATGAACGACCCGGTCTGGAGCCATACGCCGCACCAGCCCCGCCGAGCTTCGGCTCGTATCGCACGTTCTGCGGTACGTGACTACGCACCGGTCAACTAGATCCCGGTGTCCTGTGGGATCTTCTCCCGGTGGGGGTTGGGGTCCTGCCCGGAGTCCGCCAGTTCGGGAGACAGCGCTCGTCCCGCCTCGACGAAGGCATGCGCGTAGGGGTCGTCGAACAGCCGCGGGAGACGAGCCGCAGGGCCAGCGGAGCGCAACGAGGTCATCCCGGCGGGGGAAGGCCACCAAGCCATCGGCGACGATCACCGCTGGCCGATCAGATGGGATCTCCTCGAGCCAGTGCCGACCGATTCAGGAACCAAGGCGCTTGACCGCTCTGGTGGCGTCGGCGAGGTTGGCGCCGAACGTCTGGCGGTACGCTTTGACTGCCGCGAGGTGCTTGCCCTGCCCGATGAGGGCCTCGATCTCCGCTGGTAGCGGCAGCTCCACCTGATCGGCCGCTTTGGGGTCGAGACCGAAATGCGCGTAAAGGTAAGCCAGTTGTCGTTCAATGGCCGCCAAGCGGTGCAAGGCGGCGGATCCCGGCAGCTCGTCGGTCACGTACCGATGGTATCGGGCCCAGGCTGGTGAGTTCATCGCTGCGTCAGGTCGGCTCCTCGACCAGGCATCATGAATGCGCTGGCTGGTACGGTCGGTGTGCAGGAGGTAGCCGCATGGTGAGCGACGGCGCGCGGCGTGCGCGGTGGCGCCGCTACTGGGATCGGCATTCCAAGACCTACGACCGCGAGATGCGCTTTCTCGACCGCGTCCTGTTCGGCGACACCCGGCGCTGGATCTGCCAGCAGGCGACCGGTGAGGTGCTCGAGGTCGCTGTCGGTACCGGCCTGAACCTGGAACACTACCCGCCCGACGTCGCCGTGACCGGTATCGAGCTCAGCCCAGACATGCTCGCGATCGCCCGGCGACGCGCCGATGACCTTGACTGTCAGGTCGACCTTCGCGTCGGCGATGCCGAAGCCCTCGACATCCCCAGCGCCACTTTCGACACGGTGGTGTGCACCTTCTCGTTGTGCGCCATTCCCGATCACCGCAAGGCCCTCACTGAGATGACACGGGTACTGCGACCCGGGGGAGTTCTGCTGCTTGCCGACCATGTAGCCAGTTCGTACCGGGTGCTGCGGGCCAGCCAGCGCGTCCTCGAGCTGGTGACGATCCCGTTGGGGGGCGAGCACTTCCTGCGCCGCCCGATCGAGCACGTCCGCGCCGCGGGGTTCCGGATTGAACGCCACGACCGGTTCGCGGCAGGGATCGTGGAGCGACTCGCGGGTCGAAAACCAGCAGGCTGAGCGTTACCTGCATGGGCGGCACGCTCGTCGATCGACCTGACGAACACAGCTCAGTCCAGCCGCTGGCACGCGGTGGAGCTGGGGACCGCGGGGCGCTCGACGCCCGGTCGGGTTGCCACGAATCAGCGTTGGCCAGCTTCTCCGATGTCTTCGAGCCATACCCGCAGATATCTCTGTTGAAAACTGCGCATCAGTTGCACGCAACTATCGTCTTCTAGTAGAACTACTTCGACGCCTCGTCGACGAAGATAATCCAAGTCGCCACGAAACGTCGTCGCTTCACCGACTACTACACGAGGAATCTTGAAGAGCAGGATTGCTCCAGAGCACATCTCGCATGGGGATAAAGTAGTATACAACGTCGTGCCGTCGTAGCTATCTCGACGACCACCGTTGCGCAGGCAGGCAATCTCGCCGTGCGCGATCGGGTCGCCCCGCTGAACCCGCTCATTATGGCCCGCTGCCAACAGTGTATCGCCACGGGCGATTACGGCCCCGACCGGCACGCCCCCTTCTGACAGCGACTTCCGGGCCTCATCGATAGCGATTCCCATCAGCCGCGAGTCCGGCTCATTCAAGACCATAGTCATCATGCCCCGCTCGCTGCTCACGTCTTGAGGACCGCGAGCAGGTTCTCGCGGGTTGGTTGCCTGAACGGCGCGGCAATGCCGTGCTGACGGATGACGTCGCGTGTGTTCGTAACGACCGCGGGGTCGGTGTAGACGGCTTCGGATCGCGACAGCATGCCCATGACCTGCCCGAACGCTCGGAAGACCGTCGGGTCGAATAGCGCCGCAGCTCTTAGCTGCGTGCAGCCCACGCGCTCGGGATTGTCAGCTGGCTGAGGCGCCGGGGCGTCGAAGATGTTGTGACGCGGCATCGCGAGCCGGGCAGAATCGTTGGCAGCTTGGTCGGCTCCCATCGGGTAGACCGGGCCGATCGGTTCGAGGGCCTCTAGCCACATTCGGAAGACCGAGATAGTGCGCAGCACTGCGGTAAAAGTGTCAGCATCTCGCACGGCTCGGAAGGGCTTGTCCTCAACAATGGGAACGCCCGAGAACTGAATCGTGCCGTTATCGCCACTGAACATGAGCGCGGTGAACTGGTCCAAGCCGGCAACGATCCGGGTGGCAGCAGCACCGAGTATCTCAACCGCGGCGCGGAACGTGTAGTGGCGGCTGTGATAGGCGAAGCCGGCTTCTGCCCAGCTCGTGACAGGCGTGCCCGCGCCAATCTCCTCGAGCCACCGATCAAGCATGGAGCGGCGTCCCGAGGCGTCCACGAAAGATCGGCCCGTACACGTCCGGAAGCCGCTGCGTCAGCAGTTCCCGGCACCGGGACAAGACGATGTGAGGCTGCACGATCTGGGGTGCGGCGGCACGGAACGCGCTCGCCGACGCGGCCGCCGCGTCGGCCACCGGATCCATCGCGTCGCCGTCCACGACCAACACCTTGTGGCCGGTACGTGCCAGCAACAAACAGGCGAGCAACCCTGACGCGCCTCCCCCGACCACGACCACCCTCCCACCGGAGCCCTCACCAGGCCTATTGCGCCCCATCAAGGGCAGGTTCGGTCGAGGCGCCACGTCTGCCAACCATAGGAAGCGCGCGCAGTGCCGGGTTCGGATCGGCGACCGGGTGGGCCCGCAATGTAGCTTCGACGATATCTAGAAACCCCCAGATCGAGCGAGGCGCGACAGAGTCGCCCTTCTCACCCTTAACTCAGGATAGCCAGGAAGTGATGTGTCGCGCGTCGGCCCACCCGGCCGGGTACCGTAACGAACGGCCGAACGTCGGTCACCCCACTTCGGCCAGATTGCGGTGTGCCTCCTGAAATGCGGTCGTCACCGTCGCGGAGATCCGGCCACGGTCGGAGACGACATGACCGGCCTTGCGGGCCCATTCACGGATCGCCGCGGTCTGATCGCGACTCTGCCGTGTGCTCGCAGTGGTGTTCCGGCGAGCAGCGGAGGGGGTGGACTTGCTGATCTTGCGGCCAGCGTTGACGTAATCTTCGAAGATGTCCCGTAAGATCCCCGCGTTGTTCGCCGAGAGGTCGATGTCGAACACGACTCCATCGAGCCCGAACGTGACCGTCTCGTCAGCCTTGCCACCCGACAGGTCATCGACCAACTCAACCTTGGTTACCTGCGCCACAGAAGTCTCCTACACGTAGTACGGAATTGTCCTGACAGGATATACCAATAACGGCAACGGAGTCACATAGGGGCTGTTCTACCGCCGCCCGGTATGCTATCCGTTCCCGGCGTAGCCGGGTCGGGTGTGCTCGCTGGTTGCCGGGTCGGGTGCATCCGCGCAGGGTTACCCGGTCACTGTGCGGCTCCGTGGAGCGGCTCGGCTGACTGGTCGTTCGCTCAACCCCTCAATTGGCGGCGTGATTGGCGGCAGGAGAATTTCCCACTGCTTGCCGGCAGCGGCACTGCACCTTGTTGGATCGCGCCGGAGAAGGCCTCAGCGAAGCCAGGACCGTCGGGCAGCATGATCAGTACCCGATCGTTGGGACGCACGTGGAGTTTAGTCAGCGTAGCGACGACTGCAGCCGTGCACGGTGTCGCGTTTTTGTCCAGATAGCGGGCATTGGTGAGGTGTTCGAGGCAGACGATGTCAGGAAGGTCTGGCCCGGAGAACCGTAGGATGGTGAACGGGCCATCTGCTGCGGCGTGAGCACCGGCGTCGAGTGGCACGATCTGCAGTGTGATCATCGGTCGCTGGGCCATCTCGGTCAGCTGCAGCAGCCGCGCTCGCTGGAGTTTCTGATCACCCAGCGGTCGCCGGAGCGCGGCCTCGTCCAGCGCCACCCATTAGGTCGGGCGCCCCCGGTTGGCTCAAGAACGATTGACGGGTCATCCGCAGCGCGCCGCGGCGTCGGACGCAAGCGAGATCGCGCACCGCGCGATCGTCCACGTTGTGAACTCGACAGCACGGACATTTTGGTCGGCGGAAACGTCCGTACTGTCGAGTTCACGACACCAGATCCACTCGCCTTGCGCGGCCGCGAAGTGGGTCCGACGCGAGCGTGCGCGGCAACTTGACCGAGCGTCGCCAGGTAGCGGTCGGCGAAGCGGGCGACTTCAGCCGGGCCGAACAGCGGGTGTCGGTAGCGGAATACCAGATGTAGCCGGGCTCCTGCGGTCACCGCCCCGACAGCCAGACCCATGGGCATCCTGACCGGCGGGGAGAACCACAATTCATCGGCGCGCAGCGCGGGTCCGAAGTCTAGGCACGCATCGAGCCGGCCGAGGTTGGAGAGGATGGCCGTCGGCATCACTCGCTCCGAGACGGCGAGGCAGGCAAGGCGCCGCTTGGCTGGCAGCGGCAGGTGCTGGAGGACGTCGAGCAGCGTGACGGCGGCGGCCGGCGTGCGTTCGTCCTTGATGCGCCGGGTTCGACGGCTGATCGTCTTGACCGTGGCGGTGGGGTCGCCGCGGTCTTTGGGGTGGGTGACGACGGGCACCATGAAGGTGTAGTTGCCGAACGCCTCATACCAGCGTGACTTGGGCCGCAGGTTGACCGGCATGAGCACGCTGATTTGGCCGCCAGCGCCGCCGTGCTCGGCGTTCCAGCTGTCCAGGGCCAGGTGAAGGCCGGCCAGCAGGAGGTCGTTGACGGTGGCCCCTGCATCCGCCCTGGCGGTGAGGGCTGCGGTCTGCGCGGTGTCGAGGACGACTTGATGGAGCCCGTAGCCGGGGCGGTCCTCGCCGCCGCTGGGCACGAGGTGCACTGAGCGGGGGGCGGCTTGGCGGAGTTCGCCCACCAGTGCCTCGAGCTGGGCCCATCGGCCGCTCGGCGCTGGGATCCGCAGCTTCTCGGGCGGTCTTTGCGGCACCGGGTCGGGTTTTCCGGCGTAGGCCTGGGCGATGGAGCGAAGTAGACTCAGCGCGGCGATGCCGTCACCGGCGGCGTGGTGGAGGTTGAGCATGACCACGTCTCCCCTCCGATGGTGGGCCAGGCGGATGCGTAGCGGTGGTGACTTCAGAAGCGACACTGCCAGGCTCTGCAGGTCGGCCCGGGCGGTCTGCAGGGCGTCGTCGTCCGAGCAGATGACCACGTCGAGGGGGTCGACCTCAGGCGCGGCGGTGATCTCCCACTTACACCCAGGACGCCGCTCGCGGGCGATGATCGCTCGCGCGCGGATTCGGGGCTCGTTGGCGAGCGCCGCTCCCACGGCCTGCCGCAGGCGATCTTCGATGACGGTGCCGTTGAGCCGGACTTCCAGGTGAACGCTCCACGGTTCGGAGACCGAATCGAGGTGATAGCCGGCCTCGTCGAGGGCGCTGAAGGGTTGCCGCATCTCCTGGGGATCCGAGCCGGCATCGGCCTCCTCGATCCCCGGGACGGTGCGGACGACCAGGTGGCCACTGGGCGCGAGACCTGGCCGGACGGGCGCAGTGGTCATCCGGGCACCTCCGCGGTCGCTCGGGCCAGTGTTCGCCTGGTAGCCATTGCGGGGGGAATGACCAGCACCGGACAGGTTGCGTGCAGGACGCAGTACCAGCTCACCGACCGGTGCGTCATTTCGATCGATCGGGGGCCGTGGCCGACGACCAGCAGATCAGCGCTCACGGCCTGGGAGATGAGCACTGGGCCGGCCGGCCCTCGGACCACCCTTTCCAGCACCGCTACCCGCATCGCCCCCTTCGGGACCCATGCCATTGCGGCCGTCACGACCTGGCCGAGTTCGCGCTCAGCCCGCGCTTCTTGTTCCGCGTTCGGCGGCACCGGCTCGCCGGTGACTGCCGCTTCCCATCCCCTCGCGAACACCGGCGTCCAGCAGCGGACCGCGCACACCTGAGCGCCGGTGCGCCCGGCGTGCGCCAGAGCCCACCGCAGCGCCGTGTAGCTGGCCGGGGAGCCGTCGACACCGACTACCACTAGCTGCTCGCTCATCTCAGCCTCCTCGCCGCCGACCCCCTTCTAAATCCATGATGTGTTAACATTAGAATCCGGTAGCTGTTTCGTCAATAGGAATGAGTTATAGAGATGGAGTCCTGGAAGGCGCAGATCTACGCGATCGCCGCGCTCGACGACCCGACCCCGTCGCCGCCTCTACGACCATGTGGTGCCTCAACCATCACCGGTGAGTCGTGACGACGCTGCCGCGACCATCCGGCTGCTGCGCACGACCGCGGCGTTTCACGCCCGGCTGGCCACCCGTTATGCGCCAACGTGGCGCACCTCCTAGACGGTGTGATCGCGCGCGGTGAGGGCCTATGAGCATCGTGCCATCGGCGCCGCCGCCACCGGTGCCGCCCAGGTCAACGTTGGCGGCGAATCAGCCGAGGAGCGGTTTTTGCTCAGCTTCGGCGACGTCGTCGCGTTGAGCGGGGACTACTTCCGACCCCACGGCACACCGATCTCCGGCCTCGAGTACCGGCAAGCCGCCGGACCCGAAGCGGATGGGTCGGGAAGGTTGTTCAGCCTGGCTTGCGCACCGGGACGGGCGGGGACCCGGCTCGACACCCGTGACGAGATCATCTGCGCGGTGAAGGTGACGACCGTGGATGAGGTCTTCGTGGATCCCAGATTCGAACCGAGTGGGCAGTTCGCCGACTTTCGGTTCAACCCCAGCGCCGCCCGCAGCGATGTGGAGCGACGGGTCCGGGATCGCTACTTGGCCCTGGCGGCGAGCAATGACGACCACTTCGTCACCCCCGGTAGATCAGACGTCGCAACCGGCAGTGGCTTCGGCTCGGCCCTGCTCGCCTACCGCAACCTCCACCAGGTAGCACTGGACGAGGCATGGCTCCTCGGCCGGCAAGGCGGTGACGCCTCCCGGGCGATGGCCCGGGAGGCCGCTGCCGCGCACTACCTGACCGATGCGTTCGCCGCTGGACACCTGCGAACGCCGGTTGCCACCATCCGCAGATTCTGGAAGGCGCGGTATCCGAGCTTCTGGGAGCAGCTCCAACGCCGGGTAGCCTCCGATACCGCCGCGGCGCTGCGGGAGCTGAGCCGGCTGATGAGGCTTGTGCCCGCCCGGTTCCTCTATCACCGCACCCTGTCGCAGCTCACGACCAGGACGGGCCGATATCCCGAGCTTTCTCTGGGGGATCTGGTGGCCCGTACCTTTCATGACTGGGACAACACCCACGGGCTCGCGGTCGAGGGAGGCGGCGTCGTCTTCGGCGACGGCCACGTCGATGAGGGCGTCACCAAGGAGCTCGCCGTGGCTGGGGTGCGGGCCGGCATCGACGACGTCGAGGTCGCCTTCGGGCTGGGGGCGTCAGGCAGTGCTCTGTGCAGGGAGGCCCTGTATGAGAAGGTGCGCGAGGTGTCCGGCGCTGGTGGTGAGGCATTCCTGGCCGAGACAAGAATACCGCGGCTATCACCCACCAATCCGGCCCAGAACTGGAAAGCGAACGATGCCGAAACACTCTGGGACTCCCCGATGGTGGGTAGCACCGGGGCGACAGTGGGAGATGCCCTGGTCGCCATGCTGGAGCCAGGCGAACTGTTCATGCGCCAACTCAACGGCCTCGGCCAAGGCCTCTCCGGCGAACGCGGCGTTTTTGCGGTGCCCGTACTCGGCGGTTGGCTCAGCGAGAAATGTTGCCAGGCGTACCACAGCGGATTCGTAGAGTCGCTGGCCCACGACCCGCAGCGAGTGATTCTGGGTCTGATCAAGGGCGCCGATGGTTGCTCATGCGACGAATCGAGTTCGCCCCTGTGGCGATCCGCGTTGCGTTACCAGCAGCACCCGGATCACCGGAGTTAATGGACAGTCCAATGGACAAGATCTACAAGAGTGATGCTGTCAGGCCCCCGCACGGAACGCCCGGAGCGTCGTTGCGGTGATGCTGGTGCGAACTCTGGTAACACTGCGCGTCGGCTTGGGCGCGACGACCAGAGGTGACCTAACGGGTACCGCCGGGGGACGGGACTAGGCGCGGAAGTCCTGCGATCACCGCCTCCGCCGTCGACTCAAAGACCAACAACTGGTCCAGACCCGCAGTGTGCAGCGGGCGGCGCACCGCATCGTGCTCAGCTCTGACGACGTGCAGCTGCGAGCCGCAGTTGATGGCCTGGTGATGCAGCGTGCGGAGAACCGCCAGACCGCCTGGGTCGACGACCTTAACGTCGGCCAGATCGACCACGACGTGGCGCGCTCGGCTGAGCTGGTAGCTGACGCGCCTTGCCAACACCGACGCGGTGAGCGTGTTCACGGTGCCGCTCACCCGCACGATCGCCACCTCGGGAATCGGTACGTGTAACCGCAGATTCAGATCCCGAAGCATTTGCCCCTCCGGCGCTAACCACTCATTGGACGATCGTGGGCAGAAGTCGTTCGGGCGGAAGTCGGTTTGTGGTACCGGCTTCCGCCCGCCCCGGCGATGACTGGGAACTCAGCGGTTCCGGCTCATCCCGAAGGACATTGCGCTCAAACCGAGCAGCACGGCGACCACGCCGGCCACCACGTTGCTCCAGACCGTCGCGGTGGTGGCGACGTCTCCGCTAATCACCCAGGGTGCGATGATCGTCCACACGCCGATCAGCGGCGCGGCCCAGGCGATGCCGCGAGTCCGGTCGTACGAGGAGAACCCGAGGGCGAGCACCGCCAGGGCAACGCCGACGATCAGGTCGTTCACTGTCAGGGTCGGGAAACGGTTGAACCCGATCACCCACGGGGAGATCGCGAGGTAAAGCCCGGCCAGAAAGGTGAGCCCGTTGACGGCGTGGGCGACCGGCGTCTGCGCCGCAGTCTCATACTTTGCCCGCAACTCCGCGATGTCGGGGTGCAACCCCATAGTCTCGGTAGTCATGTATTCCACCTTCTCCACAACATTGTTGTCGCTTTGTTTCGGCGGTGAGGCTCCTTTGCGTTGGGCTGGCGAAACCAGCCGGAGTGCCCCGAGACGGTCGCCCTCTCGCGTCGGCACCTCGCCATCTATATCACCTTACGATAATATCATGCCAGGAGGTAAGTTTTCATGGTGCCGTCGCTCACACACCTCGATGACCAGGAGTACGCCAGGTTGCTCGCCTTCCGGATGGAGCTGCGCCGTTTCCTGCGGTGGAGTGACCAGCAGGCGGCCACGGTGGAGCTCACGGGCGCCCAGCACCAGCTACTGCTGGCAATCCGGGGTCATCCCGACTCGCGCGGGCCCAGCGTCAGCGAGCTGGCCGACTACCTGTGCACCCGCCACCACAGCGCCGTGCAGCTGATCGATCGCACCGAGCAGCTCGGCCTTATCACCCGCAACCGCGGCGACAGCGACGACCGCCGCGTCGTGCGCCTCACCCTGACCACGGCAGGCCAGCAAAAGCTGGGCCTGCTCACCGCCACCCACCTGGAGGAGCTTCGACGGCTCGCCGTGCTCGTCAATGCGGCGATCGACCCTGCGGTCAACGCACCGCAGGCACGATGAAGCAAGCTGTTCCGGTGCACCCCATTCGTCATACCCGGGCGTACGCCAGCCGCGGCTGTGGGTATGACGGGGGCGCGGGGCTTACAACGCGCGCAGGCGGAGCTGGCGCTTGACCGGCTCACCGGGCAACCAGCTGGTCGATGAATGTCGCGCCGAGGCGGTATCCGAAGGTGAGCGCGAAGACCAGCGCCATCAACAACGCGAACCCCACTGCCCAACGCATCGTGATCAGTCCTCTCGGCTTGTCCGCTGTATCGGCGCACAGCTTGGCGATCCTGGGGTGTGGGCGCACTGGATCAGGGCCGGACAAGGCGTCTGAGCCGCGGCGGGGTCGATGCCACCCGCCGCTCGACGATCCCATACGGTCTGATCCGTACCGGAACGAAGTGGTGAGTCATGGGATTGGACCCGAACCAGCACCAGGGGTTGTTCGGCGAGTCGTTCGTCCGAGTGCTGGCGTCGGCAGCTGGCCTCATCGTATCCAGAGCCGAACTTGATGTGGACGGCTGCGACTTCACGATCAGCCACAAGGGCGTGTCCGGCGTGACCCGCCACCCCAAGATCGACGTGCAGGTCAAGTCCTGGTCCCGGCCGGTCCGCCGAGGCGGGCACTGGAAGTACCGGATGCAGGGCAGGCACTTCAACGAGTTGGCCGGAACGGACTTCGCGCTGCCCCGCTTCCTGGTGCTGGTCATCGTGCCGGACGACTGCGCTGACTACGCGACAACCCGCCACGACGTGGTGGAGCTGAAACACGGTGCTTACTGGCTGTCGCTGCAGGATCGTCAGCCCGTGAACGGCGCGCCGGACGCGAAGGTCGCCGTGGATGTCCCCGTCGAGAACCTGCTGACTGTGAACACCTTGCGCATGCTGATGACGCCGACCGCCTCGGCACGGGCGGGGGCCTGATGCTGACGGGGATACCAGCCGACGCGATGGCCGGGATCGACCCCGCCGGAATCGTCGCCTACCTGCAGGTATCCGGCTGGCTCGAGGCGGGCAGCTACGGCCGAGCGGCGATCTGGACGCGGCCCGTGGACGGCGCCGAGGCCGAGGTGCTCGTTCCAGTCAGCGCAGAGCTGCGCGACTACTCGGCCCGGCTCGCAGAGCTGGTGGAGACGCTCTCGACAGTCGAGCAGCGGCCGGCGTCCGAGGTCTTGCAAGATCTGCGCTCGTCACGCCTCGATGTGCAGTACATCCGGATGATGCCAGACGGACCGAGTGGATCGACGCCGCTCCACGAGGGCTACCTCGCCGTCAAAGGGGTGCACGACCTGTTCCTGGCTGCTGCCACGTCCGCAGTGTCATCGGAACGGCCGACGGTGCTGCCCAGCCAGAAACCGCCACAGGCACGCGGTTTTGTCGACCAAGTGCGGTTGGGTCAGACCAGTAAGGGCAGCTACGTGCTACGGATGGAGACCCCGTTGCCGATTGAATTCTTCGAGCAGCCGGTGTCGTCCCGCGAAGTGTTGCTACACCTCTACCAGGCGACGAGTGCCGCCCACGACGCCGCCGCTCGCAGCGCTCAGAACGACGATTTGACACCGTTCGTTGAGCGGGTTGGTGACGGTGTCTCAGCGAACCTGTGCGACGCGTTGGTGGATATCGGAGGTCAGCGACAAAATTCTTTCGACATCCGCTTCGATTGGGCTCCGATGTCGCCAGTGCAGCTGAAGACCCCTGCGGTGCGATTCGATCGGCCGGTGATCGCGGCGCTCAAGGCCGGGGCCAAGTTCCTGCGCAAGCTCCCCGTCGCGGAGACGGCAACCGTTACCGGACGGGTGGTGGATC
>JBOHFC010000329.1:0-8421 GCA_050701375.1 Pseudonocardiaceae bacterium | reverse complement strand
TGTTCGCGGATGTGATCAGAGCTCGATTCGTGAGCCCATCACGACGGTGCGGTCGACGGGCAGTTTGAAGTAGGTGGCGGGTGTGGCGGCGTTGTGCGAGAGCCCGATGAAGAGGCGTTTGCGCCAGGTGACCATGCCCGGGCGACGGCTGCGCTCGATGGTGATGCGGGAGAGGAAGTAGTACGCGTTGTCCGGGTCGAGGTCGAGCTCGCCGGACAATCCACGGGCCTGGCGCAGCACCGCGGGGATGTCCTGGTCGTCCTGGAAGCCGAAGCGGGCCGCAAGGTGCACGATCCCGTCGTCGGTGTGGCCGAGGTCGTCGATCGTCAGCTGTTCCGCGTGCGGGACGTGCGGCACGTTCTCCGACGTGATCGAGATGATCACGACGCGCTCGTGCAGAACGTGGTTGAACTCCACGTTCGCCCGCAAGGCGAGCGGGGCGGTGCGCTTCGTCGGGTGCGGGAAGACCGCGGTGCCCGGCACCCGGGAGATGCCCTTGGCGTGCAGTCGCTCGATGAACTCGGGGAGCGGGCCCTCGAGCTCGACGCGCTGTGCGGTGATGATGCGCCGGCCGCGCTGCCAGGTGGTCATCACCGTAGCGACGATCGCCGCGATCAACAGCGGCAGCCAGCCGCCGTGCGTGACCTTGGTGAGGTTGGCGCCGAGATAGATCAGTTCGACGCCGCCGAAGACCGCCGCCACGAGCACGAGCTTCCACCGCGCCCAGTGCCACTTCGCCCCGGCGTACATGAGGAATAGCGTGGTGGTCAGCAGCAGGGTGCCGGTCACCGCGAGGCCGTAGGCCGTGGCCAGGCTCGCCGACGACCGGAACGTCACCATGAGCACCAGGACGCCCCCGAACAACAGCCAATTCACCGCGGGCACGTAGATCTGACCGCTCTCCTTCGTGGAGGTCTGCCGCACGGTGAGATGCGGCAGGAAGCCCAGCCGCACCGCTTGCCGTGACACCGAGAACGCCCCGGAGATCACCGCCTGCGACGCGATCACCGTGGCGACCGTGGCCAGCACGACCAGCGGAAGCCGCGCCCAGCTCGGCGCCAGGAGGTAGAAGGGGTTGGTCACGGCGCGGGGGTCGTCGAGGATCAGCGCCACCTGCCCGAGGTAGTTGATGATCAGTGCGGGGAACACCAAGGCGAACCAGGCCACCCGGATCGGGCGCCGCCCGAAGTGGCCCATGTCGGCGTAGAGCGCCTCGGCGCCGGTGATCACCAGCACCACCGCGCCCATCGCGATGAACGCGGTGTAGGGGTGGTGGGCGACGAACGAGACGACGTAGGTCGGTGACAGCCCGACCAGCACACCCGGGCGGGCGATGATGCGCGGCAGGCCGAGCACGGCGAGCGTGACGAACCAGATCACCATCACCGGACCGAACAGCCGGCCAACCCGATGGGTGCCCCAACGCTGCGCCACGAACAGCAGCGCGAGGATGGCGACACCGATCGGCAGCACGGCCCCGGCCAGGCCCGGCTGGGCCACCTCGAGGCCCTCCACGGCGGAGAGCACAGAGATGGCCGGCGTGATCAGGGAATCGCCGTAGAACAGTGACGCGCCCAGCACTCCCAGCGCCAGCGCGACCGCCGCACGCCGCACAGTGGTGCCCGACACCCCGCGGACCAGCGCAGCGAGCGCCATGATGCCGCCCTCGCCGTCGTTGTCCGCCCGCAGGATGAACGTCACGTACTTGACTGTGACGACGAGCGTGACCGACCAGAAGATCAGCGAGACGACGCCGTAGACGTCGTCCGGAGTGGGACTGACCGCGTTGTCGTCGATCGAGAACACCGTCTGCACTGCATAGATCGGGCTGGTGCCGATGTCACCGAACACGATGCCCAGCGCCCCGAGCGCGAGACCGAACAGCCCCCCACCGTGCACGGCCGGGTGGGGGAGCTTGCCCCCACCCCTGGCCCGCACCGCCGGCGGAGTCGGCTCGGCGGGCTCATGCGCGCCCGCCGGCTGGGCGGCCGCCTGGGCATCGGTCACCTGCCCAGTCTGCACCGCGCGCCGGTTCGTGCACGGCGGCAGCTGTGGTGCTCCTGTTCGGATGCGATCGACAGCAGCCGCACAGCCTGCACACAACTTCCGGTGGGACGCTCGCGGGCATGACAGCGCCGACTCTGCGATGGGCAGCTGGGGAACTTGCTCCCGGCGACGATGCCCGACCGGAGTCACCACCGACACCGACGGTCATGAATGGCGGTGCCACGACACTGTCCTGCCGGCCGCGATGGCGTGCCCTCGTCGGATGCGTGCTGGCAGCGCTGCTCGTGGTCGAGGCCGGTTTGGTCGGCCCGGAGCTTGCCGGTGCCCTGACGTCCCTCGCGCGCGCCGACGCCGGTTGGCTGGTCGTCGCGATGGTCGCTGCCGCGGCCTCGATGAGTATGTTCGCTCGAGCACGCTGCCGGCTGCTGCGCGCTGCCGGCGTGGTGGTGCCGCTGCGAGGCTCCGTCGCGGCGGTATATGCGGCGAACTCCCTGCACGCCACGCTGCCCGGTGGCGGTGCCTTCTCCACCGGCTACAGCTTCAGGTGGATGCGCTGCCAGGGTGCCAGTGGCGCAGTGGCCACCTGGTGCCTGGCCGCGAGCGGGCTGGTGTCGACCGGCTCTCTGGTCGCGCTCGGGTTGCTGGGCTCGCTGCTGGTCGATGGTTGGGGCAGCGCGGTGCAGCTCACGATGGAGATCACCGGCGTGCTCGCCCTGGCGATCTCCGCCCGCCACCTCGGCAGGCACCCCGAACGGGTCGTCGCCGGTGGCCGGTGGGTCCTGACTAAGGCGAATCGGGTCCGGCATCGCAATCCCGCCGCGGGGGCCGACGTGCTGGACGAGCTGGTCACCCAGCTGCGATCCGTGCGACCCAGCGGCCGGGACTGGACCGCAGCGACCGGGTTCGCGCTGCTCAACTGGGCCTTCGACGCGGGCTGCCTGGCCGCATGCGCGGCGGCCCTAGGCGTGCACGGACTGACGGTCCCGCTGTTGCTCATCGCCTACACCGCAGGCATGGCGAGCTCAGGGCTGTCGCTGATACCCGGCGGGATCGGCGTGGTGGAGGCCGCTCTGGTCCTCGCTCTGGTCGCGGGTGGAGTCCCAGCCGCGGCGGCGTTGCCCGTGGTCTTGCTGTACCGGCTGATCAGCTTGGTCGGAGTCGTCGCCGCGGGCTGGATGGTGTTCGCGGTCCAGCAGTTCCAGCGCGACCCGGTCGCAGTCGATGCAACGCGATCCGGGCCCGGCCCAAGCGCCAACCGTGCTCCTCCCCGACCGTGGAGGTCCCGATCGCGCCTGCGGCCACCGCCTGCTCGAAGACCGGGGGCGGCAGCGACGTCCGTCATTTCCAGCGGAAGTCCCCCGGTACACGGTGGTCTACACCAGCGGCTGAGGACGCGGCGGCGGCGCGCAGTAGCCGATGCCGTGCCGAGTGTGCGTACCAAGGTCGGTAGATGGATCGCGGACCAGCTGTAGCCCGTGTTCGGCGAGCAGCGCGCGGGCCAGCTCCTCCGACGGCCTCGGTTGCGAGATCGGCACGCCCGAGCTGATCCAGTCCCTGATCGTCCCCAGCGGGGTGTCACGGTCGAGTTCGCGCAGCTCCAGCGTCCAGACGCTGCCCACCGAGCGGCACCACACCGCAGCCAACACGCCCGCCGCCGCGTCGCCTAAGGGTGCTCGCCTGAACGCATCCTTCCCACCGGTGATCGCCACGGTGGACCGGGGTGCGGCGGTGCTCACGGGGTACCACCCGGATCAACCTGGTGCGCTGTCGCCATCGGAGCCCGGTGGGCGGCGCGGGCTGGGCGGCGGGGTTCGTGGTCGCCGGCGATGCGCTGACACGGGACGAATCCCTCGGCATCGGCGACGTCTGAGGCAGACAGGAACCGGCAGCTTCCGCGATGGTGATGGGGCAACACGCATATCCGGCCGGACGGCAGGTGGATCTGGGCGCACGCACCTGCGCGGGCCAGCTGCGTGTCGACTGAGCTGTTGCAGTCATCGAGCCGTTTGGTCATGTCCCTTCCTCACCTAGCGCGACTTGGCGGTGGCGCTGCACGCTCGTACGGGCCGCCATTGGCGGGAAGTGATGGTTGTCAATGACGTCTGAAGTGAATGGTCCGAGGTCGTCAGGGGTCAGCCGGCTCTTTTTCACGGGATAGTTCACCGGAGGCACCTCCGAACATCCGTGCAACAGTGGGGGTCTAACCAGTGAGGAGTCGCTGAACTGGCTGCCGGGTAAGCCCGCCGATACTGCGCGGACGGCACCCCGGCTGGTCGCGGAGCAGCTGCGCCGGCATCCGGGGGTCTCCGGCGTGACCGCCCGGAAACGTCCGTGGCCGCACCTGCCGCGCCAGACACCGCGGTCAGTGTGCGCGGCAGACGCATCGACGGGGATACCGGATACCGGTAGCCGCCGCGGACGGGCCTCCGACCAGCCCTCGGTCACGGACACCCGGCAATAAAGAAAAAGGTCCGGCGGCATATCGCCCCACACTTGATTGGTAGTGGGCTGGCCGCGCTTCTGGACCTGCTTTGACCATAACACTCACGGTGCTGGCCCGAACCCCCCGAACGTGCGAGAGTAGCCGGTATCGGAGGCACCCCGAGTTCGTCGAGCAACCGGCGCGCCGTCTGCGACGATCCGCGACTCGCTCGGCGTCCCCCGCGCCGAGGCTGGTGACGACACTCATGGAAGCGCCCACCCTCGGCCCGTCCGCCGCCGCTGAACTTCAGCAACTGCTCATCGACACCGAGACCCTCACTCAGTTCCTGACAGAGTTGGCCCAGTACGCCGCCACCACCCTGGGACCCGGGCTGTTCTGCGGGATCACCCTGCGCCGCGACGGCAGCCCCTTCACCGTGGCCGGCAGCGACCCCACCGCGACCAACCTCGATGAGGTGCAATACGGCCATCACGACGGGCCCTGCCTGACCGCCATGCGCACCGGCGAGGTCGTGACCATCACCGATCTGGCCACCGAGGACCGGTGGGGCGCCTACCGCGTCGACGCCCTCGCCCACGGCATCGGCTCAGTCCTGTCGGTCCCGCTGTTGATCAGTCCCGGCGTGTACGGGGCGCTCAATCTCTACTCCCGCCAGCCTGGGATCTTCACCGCTGAGCAGCGGGCGCGGGCCGACGGCTTCGCCGGTGAGGCGACGCGGGCACTGCACCTGGCCTGGCGACTAGCCGACCAAGTCGAGCTCACCCAGCACCTCGAAACCGCTCTGACCTCACGCGGCATCATCGATCAGGCGCTGGGCATCGTCATGAGTCAAAACCGGTGCACCGCCGATGAGGCCTTCGACGTCCTGCGCGCCGCCTCCTCGCACCGCAACACCAAGCTGCGCGACGTCGCCCACGACCTGATCACCCGCGTCAGCGGCAAATCACCCGAACCAAGCGCGAGTTTTCACAGCTGACCCGCTGCCTCGCCCCCAGCGAGGCCGCACTCCTCGACAGGTGACGGCGCGAGGCACGACCCGGGACGCTTCATCGATCGCTGAACGGCGGACGGCCTGCGACCGGGTGCTGGTTGCCCATCCGCAGCACGACCAGCTGGGCCGTTGGCTCACGGGCGTAATGGACAAAGACCGACATCGAGCTGTCCCATTCGAACTCGCCTCCGCCACTGCTTGCAATGGTTGCGCCGCCGATGCCCCAAAAGTACGCGAAGGACTGGAGTTAATGGACAATCCAATGGACGAGATCCACACCGATCTGCACGACCCCCGCATCCCCCGCCGCATCCGATCCGCGGCGGGGACCGACCGTGGTGGGACGGCGAGCACGGGAGATGCCGTAGCTGGCAAGGAGTTCGTCTAGCGTCGATCGGGTGAGCCCCAACCAGGATGTGGTGGTGATTGGCGGCGGGATCGCCGGTGTCTCGATTGCCTACGAGCTCGCCGCGCACCGCCGGGTCACCCTGCTGGAGACCGAGACCAGCCTGGCCATCCACTCCACCGGGCGCTCGGCCGCCATGTACGTGCCGGGCCACGGTGGCCCGCAGGTGCGAGCGCTGATCAACGCGAGCCGCCCCCGGTTCGCCAGGCTGGCCGAGGAACTGGGCGCGCCCGCGCTGCTGCGCCCCCGTCCGGTGCTGTGGGCCGCTTTTGATGACGACGGTGAACGGGCATTGCGCGCCGAGTTGTCAGAACAGGCGCACGAGCCGGACGGCGCGATCGAGCTGTCGCCGCAGGAGGGACTCGCCCGATGCCCGGCGCTGCTCCGGGACGTGCTGCGCTCCGCGGCGGTCACCGAGACCGCGTGTGATGTCGACGCGATGGCCCTGCATCAGGCCTACGTCCGCGGGCTGCGCCAGCGCGGCGGCAGCGTACGGGTGGCAGCGCCTGTCACGGGACTGGCTCCGGTATCCGGGGGTTGGCGGGTGCACTGCGGCGCAGACGACGTGCTCCACGCCGCCGACGTGGTGAACGCCGCAGGGGCCTGGGCCGACCTGATCGCCGGCCTGGCCGGGGTACCTGCGCTGGGTCTGCGCCCGCTGCGCCGCACGATCGTCGTCGCGCGGGTGTCGGATCCGGCCCGCCTGTGCACTCCGAGTGGAGGCGCGCTGCCGATGGTGATCGAGGCGCGGGAGCGCTGCTACTTCAAGGCCGAAGGGAATAACCTGCTGCTCTCACCCGGCGACGAGACACCTGTCGAGCCGGGGGACGTCCGGCCCGATCCGCTCGATGTGGCGGTCGCGCTGGAGCGCGTCGAGGCAGTCACCGGGCTCGGACTGCGCTCGGTGCACTCTGCCTGGGCGGGGCTGCGTTCGTTCGCCGCCGATCGGGCTCCGGTGGTCGGTGCCTGGCCGCAGCATCCCGGTTTTCATTTCTTCGCCGGCCAGGGTGGCTCTGGCATCGAGTCCGCGCCCGCGTTGGCCGCGCTCGGTGCGGCCATCATCATCGGCGGCTCACCTCCGCCGGACATTCCGCTCAACCCGGCCGCGCTCGCACCCATCCGATTGGCGCCCCGCGTTACCTAGGCGCTTGGGATCATCCGATCGACAAAAAGTTGTCGATGTCGCGCCCGTGTGCCACGCTCGGAGGCGCACCCCTCCCTAACCGGGGTGACAGCCGGCTTGCCGGCACAACCCAATATCTCTAGCTGTCGCAGAGCCGGCCAAAAGGGACGCAGAAACCTCGTCTCCAGCGGAGACCAATAGGGCGACCCACGGGATAGGCGGCTGCTGGACCTGATCGGCCCGTGCCGTCTACGTGCGTAAACGCGTACAATGCGCGGGCGGGTGAGGGCTGTGTGCCTACCTGGCTCGAAACGCCAGGTGAGTGTCGTGCGCCCGTTTCCAGAGCTGCCCCGTCAGGGGCGATCCCGTCCGAGCGTGGTCTCGGATGGGACGTAGACAGCTTGGCACTCGTGCCGGGCTCGACCGCCGGTGGGCTCGCGATACTTGGACCCTCCGATCGAGGGTGGCGCTGTGCCGATCGTCGGCGTTTCCCACTCGAGGCTGGACCCTTCTGTCTACCCCTTCTTAACTCTTGTCATCTAGGGGGGATAGAGTTAGTGTCGTGACCACGCGATGAAGCGACGAGACGTTGCGGCCGCGCTCCACGAGCAGCGCTGCCACATCGTCTCCGATCGGGGACCGCACACCAACCGGGGCGGCCCATGCGGCGAGCACACGGCCAACATCCCCGCCACATCGTCATCTCGCCCGGTGTCGTCCGCGACACAATCCGCAGGCTGGCCTGCCTGCCGAAGGGATGGCTGCAATGAGCCACTACCGAGTCGCAGCCCGCCGCTGGGAACACGGATGGGAGTTGCACATCGAGGGCGTCGGTGTCACTCAGTCCCGCACGCTCGCCGGTGCGGCCCGCATGGCGCGGGACTACCTCGCACTGGAATACGGCGGGGAGCCTGGCTCCTACACCGTCGAGGTCATCCCCGAACTGGACGATGACTTGGCCGCCGAAGCTGAGGCGGCTAAGCAGGCCGTGCGTCACGCCGAGCAAGAGCAGCGCCGTGCGGCGGCTTGCTCGCGCAAGGTAGCCCGCGACCTCAAGGCCGCTGGCCTGTCAGGTGCCGACATCGCAAGCGTCATGGGCGTCTCACCGCAGCGAGTGTCTCAGTTGGTAAACTCCTGAGGATGCTGATAGGGCCCCCGCAACTGCCGGGACAGCAGAGATGCATTGGCGCCCTCAGCAGTTTTCAGGCACGCCGCTTGGCTGTTTCAAGATCGCTTACGACGTCTCGCTGGTTGCATCTCACCCGGTCCTGGGCAGGCGGTCAGAGCGGGGACCCGACGACGTCGACAGCCACCTGGCGTGTGGTGCAGCGGTACGGGCTGGTTGGCTCCCGGCGGGCGACTGCTCCGCCACTTCTGCCCCACGAAGAGGCGGGTGGATCCATTACGTGTGTGCCGTGGCCGGCAACTTCGAGCGAAAAGTTGCAGGCCAC
>JBOHFC010000328.1:0-5273 GCA_050701375.1 Pseudonocardiaceae bacterium | reverse complement strand
AGGTACCGAGTCGAGTGCCGTAGGAGTACCCGAGGAAGTTGAGCTTCGCGTCGCCGAGAGCGGAACGCAACACGTCCATGTCCCGCGCGACGTCCCGGGTACCGGCGTTGGCGAGCAGGTCCTTGCCGACCCTTTGGGCACAAAGTTGCGCGTAGGCGCGGTTCTCGCTCTCGGTCTTCGCGACCCCGGGCGGCGAGGTGTCCAGATCAAGGTCAAGCCGCTTGGCGTCTTCTTCCTGCGTGTTCCGGCAGACGATCTTCGGCTGGCTGGCACCGATCCCGCGGGGGTCGAACCCGACAAGGTCAAAGCGGCGGCCCAGGTCGGTACCGGCTACCGCCCCGGCCCGCGACGCGACCGCCGTCATTCCCGAAGCACCTGGACCGCCGGGATTGACCAGCACGGAGCCCAACCGCTCTTGGTGGTTGTCGGCGGGGCGGCTGAGCACTCCGATCCACGCGGTACGTCCCTGCGGGTGGGCGTAGTCCAACGGCACCTCCACCCGACTGCAGCGCAGCGTGGGGTCGGCGAAGGTCTTCCGGTCGAAGTCGGTGGTGGCGAAGTCCTTACATCCGCTCCAGGTCAGTCGCTGGGCGTAGAACCGCTCAAGGCCCGGGGGCACCGTCCCGGCGGGACCGGCCTGGTACTGCGACACGTCAGCGCCCAGCCCTGATCCTTCGCCCGAGACCGCCTGGCGGGTACCGGCACCGGCAGTGCAACCACTGAGGGCAAGCACGACCGCCAGGACAGCGGTCGGGCGCAACGGGCACGGCATCCGGCAGATCCTAGTGATCCCACCGGACGGCTCTGAGCGGGCGCTCCACGACCAGAGGCGGATGATATGGGCATGCCACAGCTGCGTCTGGCCCTGGCCCAGGTGAACCCGTGTGTCGGTGACATCGCGGGCAACGCCACAATGATCGCCGACCACTGCCAGGAAGCCAACGCCGCCGGCGCGCACGTCGTGGTGTTCGGTGAGATGGCACTGACCGGCTACCCAGTGGAGGACCTGGCGCTGCGGGAGGCTTTCGTCGCCGGGTCGGTCAAAGCCCTCCAGACGCTGGCGACGCGGCTCGCGCAGGACGGCTGTGGGGAGCTGGCCGCTGTCGTCGGATACCTCGACTCCGACACCCACGGTCCTCGCGACGCCGCGGCGGTTCTGTACCGGGGAGGGGTGGTCGCGCGCCAGTTCAAGCACCACCTGCCCAACTACGGCGTGTTCGACGAACGCCGCTACTTCATCCCGGGCACCACGTTGACGGTGTTCCGGCTGCACAGCTTGGAGATCGGGATGGTGATCTGCGAGGACATCTGGCAGGTGGGCGGTCCGATCACCGCGCTGGCGCAGGCCGGGGTGGACCTGGTGGTCGCACCCAACGCCTCGCCCTACGAGCGCGCGAAGGACGACACGCGGCTGGCGCTGGTGGCGCAGCGGGCTATCGAGGTGGGTGCGCCGCTGGCCTACGCCAACCTGGTAGGCGGCCAGGATGAGCTGGTCTTCGACGGTGACTCGATGGTGGTCGGCGGGCGCGGGGAGCTGCTGTCGCGGGCCCCGCAGTTCACCGAGCAGATCGTGACGCTTGACCTGGCCCTGCCCGGAGGATCGGCCAGGGCAGAGGGCTGTTTCGCCGGGCTCGACGTCCGCCGGGTGATCCTTTCCGACGACCCGCTGCCGGCCTATCCGCCTGCGCCTGCTCCGCCTGCGGCCGAGCCGCTGTCCGACGAGGCCGAGGTGTGGGGTGCCTTGGTGACTGGCCTCCGGGACTACGCGCAGAAGAACAGATTCGGCTCGGTGGTGCTCGGGCTGTCCGGCGGGATCGACTCTGCGGTGTGTGCCGCGCTAGCGGTGGACGCGCTGGGCGCCGGCGCTGTGTATGGGGTGTCGATGCCGTCGTCGTATTCCTCCGTGCACTCCCGGACCGACGCCGCCGACCTCGCCGAGCGCACCGGCCTGCACTATCAGGTGCAACCGATCGGGGACATGGTCGAGGTCTTCGTGCGCCAGCTCGGTCTGTCTGGAATCGCTGAGGAGAACGTCCAAGCCCGCTGCCGCGGGGTGACCCTGATGGCGCTGTCCAACCAGCACGGTCATCTGGTGCTGGCCACCGGAAACAAATCCGAGCTCGCCGTGGGGTATTCGACGATCTACGGCGACGCCGTCGGTGGTTACGCGCCGATCAAGGACGTACCCAAGACCGCAGTATGGGCCCTGGCGCTGTGGCGCAATGAGCTGGCCGACAAGCGGGGCGAGACCCCGCCGATACCCCCGAACTCGATCGGCAAGCCGCCCTCGGCTGAGCTTCGTCCCGGCCAGCTCGACATCGACTCACTACCCGACTACCGGCTTCTCGACGAGGTGCTCGACGGCTATGTGCAGGGCGACCGCGGGTTCAGCGACCTGGTGGCGGCTGGGTTCGCGCCCGAGCTGGTGGAGAGCATCGTCCGGCTGGTGGATGCCGCGGAGTACAAACGGCGGCAGTATCCGCCCGGCACGAAGATCACCTTGAAGGCCTTCGGACGGGACCGGCGACTGCCGATCACCAACCGCTGGCGCGAACGCAGACCCGACGAGGCCAGCACAGGATGAATGGCACTGAGATGGTATGCTCATGGCATGCACACCACGATCGACGCCGGCGGTCGCGTTGTTGTTCCGAAGGCGATCCGGGACAGGCTGGCGCTGCACGCCGGCAGCGAGGTTGACGTGGTTGAGAGCGACGGCGCGGTTCTTATGACCCCGGTCACCGAGCGAATGCTGATTGCTGAGGAAGCGGGCATCCTCGTCATTGCGCCTAGTGGTCAACCGCTCACAGCCGATCAGGTGCGGGCACTCCGCGATGCCACCCGCCGCTGACCTGCTGCTCGACACCAGCATCGCAGTCCCGGCGCTGGTCGCCGACCATGAGCACCATGCGCCCGCGCTTCGCCTGGTGACGAGCAACCCGGTGAGTCTCGCTGGGCACGCATGGTTCGAGACCTACTCTGTCCTCACTCGGCTTCCTGGTGCGATTCGGCGCACCGGCCCCGAAGCCCTGGAGCTGATGCGGCGAGCGTTCCTCGGATGGACGCCGCTGCCGATCTCGCAGGCCGAGGTTCTGCTGGAGCAATTCGCCAGAGCAGACATCGTCGGCGGTGCCGTGTATGACGCACTGGTCGGCGCAGCCGCAGCAGCTGCGGGGCGGCCACTCGCCACGATGGATCGCCGGGCGGCGTCGACCTACCTCGCTGTTGGTGCCGAGGCACGGCTGCTCGTCCCATGACCTATCACACTTGGGTATAGCCACGTCGCGGAAGTACGCTCAGACCTCCTGATCAGTGTGGGGTCGGCGGACCGTCGGCAAAGCCGCTGCGAACGAGCGCGGCCGCACATCGGCTACGGCACGGGCATCAGAGCTGATCGCGCAGCGGATGGCGAGAGCGGCGTGGTCGACCGCGGTCGCCGGCCACACGCAACTCGGTGATGCCGCACCGCAGCGAGCAATGCGTCAGCGTCGGCTGGCCATCCACACTTCTACCGTCCACTGACCTCGTTTCCGCGCGGTTGTCTGCCCGTTACCCTTGCCGGCTATCCGTGCTGGTGTACGGGACGAATATCGACTGGCACGCCTTTGTGAGCCTCGTCGCACGCTAGTGCCAAACCCTGACAATCGGTGCCAGGCTCTTGATATAGACCATCCAGCATAACCCGGGGACCGGCGACCAACGGCCGGCCTCGAGGGAGGACGGTCAATGATGACCGCATCTGCTGCCCAACCCGCGCTGTACGGCGGACCGGTGGGGCCCGACCAGAAGGTCAGGAGAGTCCGCGTCGAGGACCTCATGGTGGCCAAACATCGCGGCGAGAAGTGGGCGATGCTCACCGCGTATGACTACTCCACCGCCGCGCTGCTCGACGCCGAGGGAATCCCCGTGCTGCTGATCGGCGACTCGGCGGCCAACGTCGTCTACGGCTACGACACGACGGTGCCGGTCACCATCGATGAACTGGTGCCGCTGGTGCGCGGGGTGGTCCGCGGGGCCCGCCGAGCGCTGGTCGTCGCCGACCTGCCCTTTGGCTCCTACCAGTGCTCACCGACTCAGGCGCTGGAGACAGCGGCCCGCTTCTTCAAAGAGGCCGGCGCGCACGCGGTGAAGCTGGAGGGCGGCCGCCGAGTGGTGCCACAGGTCGAGGCACTGGTCGCGGCGGGCGTGCCGGTGATGGCCCACCTCGGGCTCACCCCGCAGTCGGTACACGGGATGAGCGGCTATCAGGTGCAGGGCAGGGGCGAGCACGGGGAGCAGCTCCTAGAGGACGCAAAAACCCTGGAAGCCGCCGGGGCGTTCGCCATCGTGCTGGAAGTCATCCCTGCTGAGTTGGCCGCGCGGGTCACCGCGGCGGCGAGCGTGCCGACCATCGGGATCGGTGCCGGACCGGCATGTGACGCTCAGGTCATGGTGTGGCAGGACATGGCAGCTTTTCACGTCGGCGGTGGCCCCGCGCCCAAGTTCGTCAAGACCTACGCCAATCTCGGCGACGGGCTGCGCGCGGCCGCCTGCCACTTCGCCGAGGAAGTGCGCTCAGGTGCCTACCCAGCTCCGGAACACACGTACCACTGAACCCGAGTTCGCTGCTTACCGCGGATTGCTCGGGTCGCTCGCTAAGCCAGTCCCGCAGCGCTGCGGTTCCATCCTCCAGCCGGACCAATTTCATCAGCGCGGAGGAGTCCAGGCAGATCACAGCCGCTCCTCGCGCTAGCGTCGAGCAGCTCTTGATTACTTGGCTCGCCGGGCGTGGCCGACACGGGGTGCGGTGACCGTAGCCTCGTCCGAGCCTGGTGCCAGGTCCGCCCGTGGTCACGGTGGCCATGAGCTGAGACAGATCCGCCTCGGTCACGGGCTGATCGCCGGCGGGCGGCGGTGTATCGGATCCAGGCAGGACACCAGGACCTCCCTGGACTGCGGATCCGACACCACGACGTCATCGCGGTCCCGGTAAACCAGCTCTCCGGTGGTGTCGATCTCCAGCAGGTACCCGGCCTCGGCGAGCTGGCCCTCGTCCAGGTCGACCAGCCGTTCGACGCGGCTGGGCACCACGCGGTAGATGGGCCACGCCAGATCGACATAGGTCCGATGTAGCTCATCGATGAGGTAGGCCATCTGCTGCTGCCAGGGCAAGGGCATCTCCTCGGCCAGTGACCGGGGCAACACCACATAACCCTCGTCGACACCCAGCGTGGCCCCCTCGAGGTGGTCCCGCAGCGGTGTGGCCGAAGCCGGCCGACGGGTTGGTCGCGGGA
>JBOHFC010000327.1:0-7886 GCA_050701375.1 Pseudonocardiaceae bacterium | reverse complement strand
TTCGACGGTCCGTTTCTCTGGATTGAGTGTGGTAGCCCAATTCTTTCGAGAAACGGACCGTCGTCAAAGTAGGCGCGCCGTGGACGACTCATCTATACATTTCTCAGGCGTCGTGAATAACCCTCATGCTCGGGTATCGATGGCGTGCACGGCGCATGTCGTAGACTTTCCGGATGCGCCGGAATCCTTAGGGTGAAGGTTGAGCCTATGCCGGGCTTGCTCCAGAGCTGCACATCCCCACCATGGTTGGCGGCGACGTGCTTGACGATCGCCAACCCCAACCCGGTACCGCCGCTGGATCTGCTGCGCGCCTGGTCGATCCGGAAGAAGCGCTCGAACACACGTTCCTGGTGCTCGGGAGCAATGCCAAGGCCGTTGTCGGTGACGGCAATCTCCACCCAACCATTCGTCAGCCGTCTGCTGACCGAAACCGAGCTGCCAGGTGTCGAATATGAGACCGCATTGCCGAGCAAATTGGCCAATGCCGTTACCAGCAGCGTCTCCTCACCGTTGAGCAGCAGTCCGCTGGGCGGGTCGAAGGTGATCCGGATGCTGGCCGATTCGGCCGCTAGTCGGCAGCGATCCAGTGCCGCGCGCACCATCTTGTCGACCTCTACGGTGGCCAGCTCGGGAAGCCGTTCCGCGCCTTGCAGCCGCGACAATGCGATCAGCTCGGTGACCAGGGTGCCCAGCCGGTTGGCCTCGTTGAGGATCTTGGTGCTGAACCGACGCACCTCGTGCGGGTCATCAGCGGCATCCAGCACCGCCTCAGCCAGCAGCGCCACCGCGCCCACCGGGGTCTTCAACTCATGGCTGACGTTGGCCACAAAGTCCTGCCATGTCCCTTCCGATCGGAGCGCATCAACTTCGGTTGACCTGCGCTCATCCGGGCGACGCAGCCCATGGACCGAGTCGGCGACCGCCGCGCCATTCGTAGATCGCGACGGCAGCAAGATCCCAAGACGGCGGCCGATGAGGATGCCGATCATCAGCGCACCGATCGCGGTGAAGACAACTGCAAATGTCACGCGCCAATCGTAACCACCCAACCGGGTATAAAACCTAGACATGACGTACAAAGAGTTATCAGAGCCACCTCTAATAGGGTGATTTTTCGTCCCTTGTTCACCGTTGGTTCATCCCTTGGCGCAGTCTTAGCGCGGTCACGTCACTGCCAGTCCTTGAATGAGTCCGTGTCGCGATGAAGATCACCCGTCAGTAACGCCTTGGACGGTGCCGGTGATCAGCGCTACGGCGCGCGCGGGGGAAGAGGGCGCGGAGACAGTTTCTCACCCGATGCGACGCTGCGTGGTCGGCCGGTGACGCCTTGACGTCATAGGGAACGTGATCTAGAGTAGCGCCCGGTCAAGGACTGTACCCAACCCATGGGAGCCATCCAGTACCCATCAGCTCAATGATGAGGCCAGGCGACGGTTCGCAAGCAGAGTTGTTCAAGCAGAGTTGTTCTAGTTCCAGTTCGCCGCTGATGGTGATGCGTCGGTTTGCGGTAGCTGCTTGGGCGACGTTGGGACAACTCCTCCTTCATTTTAAGATATTCGCTCCGGCCCGGTTCGCCGGTTCGCCGGGTCAAGCTTGGGGAGCCGGGCTATGAACATTCGCTGGTGGCACTCACAGCGGATTTTAATGGTGTCGCTGGCGACCGCTATGCTCGCTGTGGGCGTGCTGACCGCTTTGGTGATTCGTCAACAGCGAGGCCAGGCGGACGGTCAGATCTACCGTGAAACGAGTGGTACCTTTGGTGCCAAACCCTTTGTTCCACATACCGGCCAACCCGAAACGGTGAGGGGAAACGTCGTTAGTGGGGGTGCATCCATCCAGGCGACGGCAGGTCCGGAACGCCCGGCGGGCGCCACCGGGAGTTCCCGGGTGCGGTGTGCCTGCGGTAGCCCGCCGGCGCCCAGGATCCAGCCGAAGGCGCAGCCAACTCATCGGGGCATGCCGTGGGCCGCTTCCCGGTCACCACGGATGATCGTCAGCCAACCTGGTCCGCGTTGTGCGCGCGACAAGTCTTACCGTGACGGTCGGTGTTATGGCTGGGATCAGCCCGAGCGGACGAATGGGAATGGTCCGCTGTATCAGCCGAAGGCGCCAGATGAGGGCCGGCCATCAGACGACGCGGAGCGGCCGGGCAAGCCCGGCCCGTCGGGTGAGGTCGGCCCGTCGGGTGAGGTCGGCCCGTCAGACCAGCCAACCCCACGTCGGGGGGCGTGACTCTGCTGGGGATGTGGCGGGGGAGGCAACTTTGGGTCAGAAGTTGCCGGGGGAACCACCCTGCACGCAGCGATAGACCTTCCGCCGAGCGCACGCGGAATGTCGCGGTGCCGCTGTGACAGGTGCTCCGCGCGGTTACCCGCTCGTTATCAAATCTACCCGTTCGAGTGCGTCGCGTTCATCTTCTGTTCAGCCAAGCGCAGGATCCTTGTCAGGTGCTCCTCCACCGGTTTGGTGACCTCGACGAGCACCAGTGTGTTGTCGCCGGTCGCAAACCAGATGGGGGGCTCACCGATATTTGGAGCGTCCTGCGACCGCAACTCGACTGTGGCTACGTGTCGTATGTGCCGCGCTGCGAGTGCGGCTGGACCGGTCCACCGTTCACCTGCACGCCCCGCGGATACGCCGCTTGTGAACAGCTCTGGCGGGACAAACACCTCGAGCCGTTTCTTCGCGCCCAGGGCCCTCGCGCGCTGATCACCCGGGGCCCCGAGCCATCGCGTTCTGGATGCAGACTGCGGTAAATCGGGTGCTGATCGGCCAGTCTGCATCCAGAACGCGAGCCGGTGTGCGGGACTACGATCGAGCGTATGGCTGGTCGGGCGGGAGGCGTCGCGTCCGGGGTGGTGCTGGCAGGTGGGCGGTCGTCGCGGATGGGGACGCCGAAGGCCGAGCTGGAGTGGCACGGATCCACCCTGCTGCGCCGCACTCTGGGTGTTCTCGCGCGCTCGGTTGATGGACCGCTGCTGGTGGTCCGCGCCGCAGGCCAGCCGTTGCCTGAAATGCCCCCGCAGGTGGACCTCGTGGACGACCCTGAGCAGGGCCTGGGGCCGCTGCAGGGCATCGCCGCCGGTCTGGCGGCACTGGCTGGTCGGGCGCAAGTCGCGTTCGTGTGTTCCACCGACCTGCCGTTCCTCCATCCGGCGTTCGTCAGCCGGGTGCTCAGCGCCCTCACCGACGATCTCGACGTGGTTCTCCCGGTCGCCCGCGGCTACCCGCAGCCGCTCGCGGCCGCCTACCGGATCACCCTCGCACCGCTGGTCACCGATCTGGTGACAGTCGGTGATCGGCGTCCGGCCTTCCTGTTCCGCCACGAGCGCTGCCGCACGCTACGACTGGACGACGCCGCGCTACTGGAAGACCCGGCGCTGGCCGCAGCCGACCCAACGCTTGATTCGGTGATCAACGTCAACTCCCCGGACGACTACCGGGCCGCCCGGTCCCAACCCGCTCCGCAGGTCACCGTGCAGCGCTACGGAGCGCTGGCCGGCAACGGCCACCGCGGGCCGCGAACCGTGCGAGCCGCGACGCTGTCCGGTGCCGCCGCGGCGGTGGATCTCACCTTGGACCGTCACGTCATCGCCGCGCTCAACGGCGACCAGATCAGCCGCGACGGCGCTGTCCCACTGGCCAGCGGGGACACCGTCGCCTTCCTGTCCGCAGACGCGGGCGGGTGAGCCCGGTGACCGGGCCGCCCGGGGGATACGCCGGCAAGGCGCTGATCGTGGATGTCACCGGGTCGGATGCGACGGTCCTGGCGCTGGACGACGCGGTGTTGCGCGCCTACCTGGGTGGTGTGGGGCTGGGCGCGTGGCTGCTGCACCGGCTCGCCCCGCCCCACGTCGACCCGTGCAGCGCGCAGGCCCCGCTGGCGTTCGTGTTCTCGCCGCTGGTCGGCACGCCGCTGACCACCAGCGCCAAGTTCGCCGTCGTCGCGAAGTCGCCGCTGACAGGGATGCTCAACGATGCATTGGCTTCGAGCCAGTTCGCCATCTCGGGCAAGCTCACCGGGCACGACGCGATTGTGCTCACCGGCCGGGCGGCCATCCCGTCCGTGCTGCTTGTCGACGGTCCGACCGCGCGGCTGGTCGCGGCGGGAGACACCTGGGGCCGGCCCGCGGCGCAGGCCGAGGAAGCGTTGAAGCGCAGGCTGGGCCGGGGCTGGCGGATCGCGGCGATCGGCCCGGCGGGGGAGCGGGGTGTGCGCTACGCGACGATCTCGCACGACGGGCGTCACGCGGGCCGCGGCGGGCTCGGCGCGGTGCTCGGCGCGAAGAACATCAAAGCGGTCGCGGTGCGGGCCGCCACGAAGATCGGCCCGGCGGACCCGGATGGCGTGCTGGCCGCCGCCCGGGACCTGCGGCAGCGGTCGTTCGGCCCGGCCACCGCGAAGTACCGCGAGCTGGGCACGCTGGCCAACCTGCTGGCCTTCAACGCGATCTCCACCCTGCCCACCCGCAACTTCACCGGTTCCACCTTCGTCGACGCGCCCAAGCTGGCCGCTGAGGAACTGCACGAGCTGAGAAGCGCGACCCGCAGCGGATGCGCCTCCTGCAGTATCGGCTGCGAGCACATCTACCGCGGACGTAACGGTCAGACGGCACGAGTGGAGTACGAGAACGTCTTCGCGCTGGGGCCGATGTGTGGGGTGTCCGACCCTGACGACGTGCTCGCCGCGTCGGCCCGCTGCGACGAGCTGGGTCTGGACACCATCTCCGCCGGCGGCACCATCGCCTGGGCGATGGAGTGTGCGGAGCGCGGGCTGATCGACGCCCCGTGGCTGCGCTTCGGTGACGGTGCCGCGTTGCTGCGGGCGCTGGACGAGATCGGCAGTGGCGCCGGGCTGGGTGCCCTGCTCGCCGAGGGCTCCCGGCGCGCTGCGGCAGTCGTCGGCGGCGGGTCGGAGAAGTTCGCTCCGCAGGTCAAAGGCATGGAAATGCCCGGGTATGAGCCGCGCACCCTGCAGGGCATGGCGCTGGGCCTAGCCGTCAACGCCCGGGGCGCCGACCACAACCGCTCCGGCGCCTACGAAGCCGACCTGTCCGGCGACTACGACCGGCTGGCCGGCGGTGACGCCCAGGTCGTCGCCGCGGTGGCTACCGAGGACCGGGCCGCCGTGATGGATTCGATGATTCTCTGCAAGTTCCTGCGCGGGGTGTTCGATGAGCCCTACCGGGAATGGGCCGAGTTGCTGCGGGTCGTCACCGGATGGGATGTCGACACCGCTGAGCTGTGCGCCACCGCGCGGCGGATCGTGCTAGCCAAGCGGATGTTCAACCTGCGCGAGGGGTGGGTCCCAGCCGACGACTGGTTGCCCGGGAGGCTGCTGAGCGAACCGATCCGGCTCGGCTCGGGGCGCGACGCCAGCCTCACCCCGGCCCGGTTGCGGGAGATGATCGAGGGCTACTACGCGATCCGCGGGCTGGATCGCGACGGTCGGCCGGACGAGGGGGCGCTTGCCGACCTGCATCTCGTGGAAGGAGCGCCGCTGTGAACGTCACCCTCACCGTTGACGGGCGGGAGATCATCGTGCCCGAGGGAACGACGATCTACCACGCGGCCGCCCAGCTCGGTATCGACATCCCGGTGCTCTGCCACGACGACCGCTACGACCCGGTCGGAGTCTGCCGGCTGTGCGTCGTCGACACCGGCGCCCGGGTCTTCGCCGCCGCCTGCGTGCGGTCCTGCGAGGACGGCATGACGGTCCGCACCACCAGCGCGGAACTCGAACGCAGCCGCGCCACTCTGACCGAACTGCTGATCGCCGACCAGCCCCCACGCGACGCCGACCCCAAACAGACGACCACCGGGGACAACATGTTGCTCGCGCTGGCCGACCGCTACGGCGTGTCCCGGGAGGCCACCGCGCTGCCCTGCGGATCCGGTCGCGGCATCGACACCTCGAACCCGGTGATCGCCGTCGACCACGACGCCTGCATCCTGTGCGACCGCTGCACCCGGGCCTGCGACGACATCCAGGGCAACGACGTGATCGGCCGATCCGGTAAGGGCTACCGCACCCGGATCGCCTTCGACCTCAACGACCCGATGGGCGCCTCGTCCTGCGTGACCTGCGGCGAATGCGTCGCCGCCTGCCCCACCGGGGCGCTGACCAACAAACCCATCCACAACATCCAGATCCGCCCCCGCTCCGAGCTCGACGCCGTGCCGACCGTCTGCCCATACTGCGGGGTGGGCTGCGCGCTGACCTACCAAGTCGATCGCGAACGCGGCGCGATCGCCTACGCCGAGGGCCGTGACCAGCCCGGATCGCAGGGTCGGTTGTGCGTGAAAGGCCGCTACGGCTGGGACTACGCGGCCTCGGCGCAGCGCCTGACCGTGCCCCTGATCCGGCTCGAGGGCTCCTACCCCAAGGGCGCCCTGTCGTCTGACGTGAAAGGCGAGAAGCGCCGCAGACCGGGCGGGCTGGTCGACTACGAAGAGGTGCTTCCACACTTCAGGGAGGCCACTTGGGATGAGGCGTTGGAGCTGACGGCCCGGCGGCTCACCGAAATCCACGCCGCGGGCGGCCCAGCAGCGATCGCCGGGTTCGGATCAGCGAAATGCTCCAACGAAGAGGCCTACCTTTTCCAAAAGCTGATCCGGACCCGTTTCCGCACGAATAATATTGACCACTGCACCCGGCTGTGCCATGCCTCGTCGGTGGCCGCGCTGTTCGAGGGAATCGGTTCCGGCGCGGTGTCCACCACCTACGGCGACGTGGTCAACGCCGACGTCGTGATCATCACCGGCAGCAACGCGACCGCCAACCATCCCGTCGCGAGCTCGTTCTTCAAGCAAGCCCACCGCCGCGGAACAAAGATCATCTACATCGACCCGCGGGCCGACCGGGTCGCCGACCACGCCGATATCTACTGCCAGCTCAAGCCGGGCACCGATGTGGCGTTCTACAACGGCGTGATGCACGAGATCATCCGACTCGGGCTGATCGACCGCGACTACATCGCGCGGCGCACCACCAACTACGACGCGCTGGCCCGCACCGTCGCCGACTACCCGCCGCAGCGCGCCGCGCAGATCAGCGGAATCGACGCCGACATGATCACTGAGGTGGCGCGGGTCTGGGGCAACGCCAGTGCTGGGATCATTTTCTGGGGAATGGGGATCTCTCAGCACACCACCGGCACCGACAACGCCCGCTGCCTCATCGCGATGTGCGCGATCACCGGCAACGTGGGCAAACCCGGCAGCGGCCTGCACCCGCTGCGCGGGCAGAACAATGTGCAGGGCGCGTCCGACGTCGGCCTGATCCCGATGTTCTACCCGGACTATCAGAAAGCCGACTCCGCCGAGGTGCGCGCCCGCTTCGAGCAGGCCTGGGGGGTCAGCGGGCTGGATCCGGACAAGGGCCTGACAGTCACCGAGATCATCGGCTCGGTGCTCACCGGCGGGGTGCGCGGGATGTACATGCTCGGGGAGAACCCGTTCCTGTCCGATCCGAACATCAACAAGGTGCGCAAGGCACTGTCCGCGCTGGAGTTCCTGGTGGTGCAGGACATCTTCCTCACCGAGACCGCCGAGTTCGCCGACGTGGTGCTGCCTGCGTCGTCCTACCTGGAGAAGGATGGCACGTTCACCAACACCGACCGCCGGGTGCAGCTCGGTCGCAAGGTGTTGGATCCGCCCGGGCAGGCCCGGGCGGACTGGGAGATCGTCCAGGACCTCGCGCAGCGGCTCGGCCTGAGCTGGGCCTACTCGTCGCCGCGCGAGGGGTTCGACGAGCTGGTCGCACTGATGCCCAACTACACCAACCTGTCCTATGACAACCTCGGCGACACTGGCAAGCTGTATCCCAACGCCGACCCGGAGCACTCTGACGGCACCGTGGTGCTCTTCGACGAGCGGTTCAACAC
>JBOHFC010000326.1:0-11143 GCA_050701375.1 Pseudonocardiaceae bacterium | reverse complement strand
GCCATGGGGGCCGCCACTGGGCCGGTTGCTCGGTCAGCTGCTCACCGACGGGGCGCACCACAAACTCGTCGACCTGGTCACCGAGCGGGCTTATGAGTGGGTGCGCGACAACCACGAGGCGGTGTCGAGGGTGGTCAGCCGGCGCTTGCCGGGCTGGTCACCGAGGTTCGTCGACGGGCTGGTCGCCGACAAGCTCTACGGGGAGGTGCTGGCGTTCTCCTGGGCTGTGCACACTGATCCCGAACACGCCATGCGCAAGGCCGTCGACACCTTCCTGCTGGAGTTCGCCAACGACCTCCGCACGGATCCGGCGACGATCGAGCGGGCCGAGGCGATCAAGCTCCAGGTGCTGGCCCATCCGGAGGTGCAGATTCTGGTTGGTTCGGCCTGGGGCACCGCGAAGAAGATGATCCTGGCCGCGGCCGAGGACTCGTCGTCGGAGCTGCGACGTCGGGTTCGCGACGGCCTGGTCGCGCTGGGTGGGCGGTTGATCGCGGATCCGGAGCTGCGATCGAAGGTGGACACCTGGCTCCAGGGGGTAGCCAGTTACGTGGTGGCCAACTACCGAGGGGAGATCACCACGCTGATCACCGATACGGTGCAGCGCTGGGATGCCCAAGAGACCTCCCGCAAGGTCGAGCTGCAGGTGGGTCGGGACCTCCAGTTCATCCGGATCAACGGCACCGTGGTCGGGGCGCTGGCCGGGCTGGCCATCCACACGGTCGCGCAGTTCCTGCTGTGATCGCCAGGCTGTCTGACCTCGCGACTCTCCGCGCCGATCGTTGTCTGCGTATCCTGGGCGGGTGCTGCTGCAGTCGTTGGACATCTGGGTCTTCGAGATCCTGTACTGGCTTGCGATCCCGGTTGGGCTCTTCGCGTTCGTTCACGCTGCGCTCCAGCGATCCGACGCCTACACCGCAACCGACAAGCTGACCAAGCCGGCCTGGCTGGGTATCACCGGCGGAGCCACTGCCGCCTTGCTCCTGTTCTTTCCGGGGGGCAGCTTGCTGATGCTCTGGCTGATCGCCCTGGTGGCGGTGTTGGTCTACATCGTCGACGTCAAACCGGCGGTGACCGAGGTGCAGCGCGGACAACGCTGGTGATACGGGCTGCGCCTAGCCTGGTGCCGGATCTTGCGATCCCCTGCGCAGCCACTCCAGAGTGAACTGGTACTCGCTTTCCATCAGCGTGGCGACGCTGCCAGTGATGACCTTCTCCAGCTTGGCGCCGATCAGCGGCAGCCCGATGTCGGCCGTGAGGTGCAGGCCGAGTACGCATCCGGCGGGGTCAGGCTGGAAACGCATCGTCCCGCTGATCGTTCCCGGTGCCCCGTCAACCACCGCGTGCACGCTGCCACCTGAGCTGTTCCAGGTCTCCGTACGGCGGATCGTCAGGCCGCTGGGCAGCGCGGACCGCAGGAACGACGGCATCGCGTCCTGAGGAACGGCTTGGTGCAGTACCACGGTGACGCCGCGCTCGTCGCGCTCCCACGACACCAGTTCGGCGCGTGGCCCGCCCACCGTGCGGAGTTTGTCGCGCAGGTACTGCTGGTCGGTGAGAACCTCCCGCATGCGCTCCGCCGGCTCCGGGTACGGGTGCCGCAGCGCCAATTGGCTGGCCATGACTCGGAGGCTACCGTGGTCGCCCGCGAGGTGCGGGCCGCTGACGTGAGCGCCTGCGTAACGTCGATACTCCACTGGTCAGCGCCGATGCATTGAGGAGATCGGATGCGCATCACCGGGCTTGGGCATGCCGGGTTGTACATCGAGACGCACGGCGGCAGTGTGCTGTGCGACCCGTGGGTCAACCCCGCGTTCTTCGGGTCGTGGTTCCCGTTCCCGGACAACACCGGGCTCGACTGGGACCACCTCGGGCAGGCCGACTACCTCTACGTCTCGCATCTGCACCGCGACCACTTCGATGCCGAGCTGTTGCACCGCCACGTCCGCAAGGACACCACCGTACTGCTGCCCGACTACCCGACTGACGAGCTCGAGCGTGAGCTGCGGGCGCTGGGCTTCACGCAATTCCTGCGCACCGACAGTGGGATCCCGGTCGAGCGCGACGGGCTACGCATCATGATCACCGCCCTGACCGGGCCGAGTGACGGCCCGATCGGTGACTCGGCACTGTCACTGGACGATGGTCGAACCGTCCTGCTGAACCAGAATGATGCGCACCCGCTCGACATCGAGGAGCTGCGCGAGTTCGGGGACGTGCACGCCTACTTCACGCAGTTCTCCGGCGCGATCTGGTGGCCGATGGTCTACGACCTGCCCGAGGAGGCGAAGCGGGAGTTCGCGCGGCGTAAGCGGGCCGGGCAGTCTGACCGGGCGTTGCGCTACATCGACGCCGTCGACGCCGCGCAGGTGTTCCCGACGGCTGGGCCGCCGTGCTTCCTGGATGAGGAGCTGTTCCACCTCAACGGGCACGGTGTCGAAGGGACGAGCATCTTCACCGACCAGGTCGAATTCATCGCTGAGCTGCGCGCCACCCGGCCCGCTGTCTCGGCGCACCTCCTGCTGCCCGGCAGCGTCGCGGAGTTCGACGGCGCCGACTGCACCCTCACCCACGAGCGGCACACGGACAGCGAGATCCGGCACATCTTCGAGGACAAGACCGCGTACCTGCGGGAGTTGCAAGCACGCAGGCAACCCGAGCTGGCCCGGGAGCGGGCGAGCCGGGCGGCGATACCCGTCGACCTCCTTGACCAGCTCGAGGCATGGTGGGAGCCGCTGCTCAAGCGCGCGGACCACATCTGCGAGGGGGTCGGCGGCCCGGTACGGCTCGACGCCGGCGACCTGTCGATCGTTGTCGACTTCCTCGCCCGTGAGGTCCGTGCCTACGCGGGAGAGACCTGCCGTTACTGGTTGTCAACGTCCGCGGACCTCGTTGCGACGAACGTTGCCCGCCGCGAGGTCGACTGGTCCAACAGCCTCTTTCTGTCGTGCCGGTTCACCGCTCGCCGGGTCGGGCAATACAACGAGTACGTCTACACCTTCTTCAAGTGCTTGTCCGAGGAGCGCATCGACTACGTCGAGAACTGGTACGACGAGCGCAACGATGATGGCCAGGACATCGAGATGGACGGCTGGCGCCTGCAGCGGCGCTGCCCACACCTGCGCGCCGACCTCACCAAGTTCGGCAGCGTCGAGAACGGGGTGCTGACCTGCGCGCTGCACGGCTGGCGCTTCGACCTCGCCGCGGGACGGTGCCTCACCTCCGGCGGCCACGAGATCCGGGCAACTCGCACCGGTTCGTGAGGTGCGGCTGGATGCCTCGTTGACTGGACCGAAGTGACGCGTCGCCGTAGGCGCCAATCGCCGAACTGAAGGCACAGCGGCGTCCAGCTGGAGCTGTAACGGCCTGTATGGCAATCCACGATTACTCAACCAGAGTACGGCAGTCGTCGGACGGGTGGCCGTTACCTCAAGTCCGGCAAGATCCGGGACAGTCTCGTGGGAGTCAGGGTGCCACACGGAAGTGACAACGATTCGAACGCATGCCTCGTCGTGGTTATACCCGGCATCGGCGGCAGCGTCCTGGAATCGCCCACCGGAGCTGTTCTCTGGAATGCGAGTCCGCCCGCCGTCCGGCGCCTCCTGAGGCATCCGGACCGTTTTGCCAGAGATGAGATCGCCCGCCCAACTGGTCTTGTAAGTAGCTGGTCGCTGCTTCCAGGGTTCGCTGTGTTCCACGGCTACCAAACTCTCATGAAGTCAATCGCCAGAGCTGTTGGCATGAAGGCTTACATAGATATGGGACACCCGGACGATCCGAATCTCGACGCCCGGATCGTCGCATTCCCCTACGATTTCCGTCGAAGCGTTGTAGAATCCGCTGAAGAACTTGACAAGCAGCTGGACAAACGTCTTGTGCACCTAGGCTGGAAGAATCAGCCCAACCGAGTCATCATCGTCGCCCACTCGATGGGTGGTCTGATCGCACGTTACTGGGTGGCGCAGGACAACTGGAACCTTTGCCGTGCAGTTCTGACGCTGGGCACGCCTCATCGTGGGGCGCCCAAGGCGCTGGATTACCTGGTCAACGGGCCGCCGAGCTGGGCGCCTGGCGGGCGTGGCCTGCGAGACCTTCTCAGAGACTGGCCGTCAATGTACGAACTTGCGCCGAGATACCCCTCTGTGGAAGACATACGCTCTTCGGGCAACCGCAACGTCGAGACACCGAAGCTGTACCCCAAAGACCTGCGTCTGCCGGAGCTGCAGGATAAACTGGCCGCGGCGTTCAACGTCCATCGAAACATCGAGGACGGCTGGGACCGCAACTCCGCGGAGACCCACTGCCTCGCCTACGTCGGTCGTGGTCATGGAACGTTGCTGAAGGCGTCCTGGGATGGGGAAAGACTCGTCTCCAGCAAGGAACGACCGATCTGGCTGGACGTGGCTCCAGAACAGCGCGGCGATGGGACTGTCCCCGAGCTGTCGGCCATTCCGATCGAGCAACGCAATTACGTCGAGCATCAGTGGCTTGCCGAGCGCCATAGCAGGATGGTGACCGCATCCAGGTGCATCGCTGCGCTCACCAAGCTTTTCGAAGGGCTGCCGCCGTCTACTGCTGCCGCACGGGAGGACGTGCCCCCGATGATCGGTCTCGATCTCGAGGACTCGTATCTGCGTGGATATCCGATTGAAGTGCAGGCCCGCCTCATACCCCGCAGGCTTGCGACGCCGGGCATATCGTTGAAATTCGAGCTGACCGGCAACGGGAAGGTTGTTCGCGACGGTTGGCTCGACCGTCGCGATGACGGCGTCTGGTCGACGAAGATCGCCGACCTTGCTTCAGGGGTCTACCACATAACAGTGAACGCCGTACCCCGCGACACCTTTCGACTGTCGGTCTCGGAGTGCTTCTTCATTCTTGACGAGTCGCAGCGCTGGCGCGACCTGCCACGATCGACAGGGGAATGACGATGATGACTCACCAGCGGCTCCGGGAACTCTGCCGGGCGGTGCGAAAAGAACGGATACCGGTCGATGATGCGCTTGTCGACGATGTCGAGTCAAATGTCGACGAGTACCGGAGAGCACTGGACCGCGACCCCGCTCAACTGCCATCGGGCGATCTGACAACGGGGCTTTGGCTGGTGGGCTGGCTCATCTACGAGACGTCCTGGGACCTGTTGCGGCGTGTTTCGCCGGCTTTCGAACTGCTCGGCGGCAGGCAACGCGAGGAGAGCGAGGCGGCCGTTGCACGCATCGGCAAGCTGGCAAACGCAGCACGTCGGCTGCCCTGGCCGGAGCTGGCTCCTCGTGCGCTCGGTGCCATCCGCGCCGAGGCACTGGCATCGTCGAAGCGAGACACCGACCGCGGGTACGACGACGCGTGGGTTCTGCACCGCGAGGGCCGTGTCAAGTACCTCAGCTACAAGGAGAGCCTCACCGGGGCTGACCCTCGGTATCTGCTCGCGCTCGACGAGACGCTGCTCCAGTTGGCGCTCGCCGAGACCGGCACCGCCTGCCGCACCGCTGAGCGTGTCATCGGTCGCTGGGCGGAGGGAATCGTCGATGGTCTTTGGGAATCAGCGGACGAGGCGCGCTGGATACAGCGGATGTTTCGAGAGCTGTGCGACGGAGCAGCGGGTGGCGAGGAGGCGCTCGACCTGGTGGCGAGGATCGATCACGACAACGGCCTTGTACAGGGCGTGAATGAGGAACGGTTCGCGCTGGTGACCGGCTATCGCAACCCGGGAATCATGACGGCACGCGCATTGCTCCTGCTCCTGCCGATGTGTAGCGAGATGGAGGCGCTGCACCGGCGCCCTCCCGGAGACCACGGATCCTGGGCGGGCGCCCGCGACGATTTCCTGGCTCGTTTCACCCGCGCGTATCGCGCGATCGAGAAGGAGGTCGTCGATGCGGAGGGGAATCATCGGCCATTGATAGCGGACCACAGCAGATCGCTGGTACAGCTCCGCCTCAACCTGGCCCTGCTTGCCCCGGGGCGTTCGCTGCCGACGCAACTCGCCTTCGATCCTTGCCTCGAGATTGATCCGCTTGACCACCGGGCGGTCGAGTCGATGTCATGCTGGCTGGCCGAGTCGGTGGATGGCAAACGGCGAGGGGATGCCAACGTGATCGGCAGCGCCACGATGCCGAGTTACATTCGGGCGGTCGAGGCGTGTCGAACTGGACTGGGCGCTGAAAATGGGTATCAACAGTGGCGACGCCAATGGTTCGAGCTCGACAGGTACTCTGACGATCCCGGGCGCCGTGGCCGTGTCGAGCAGGTTTTCAGCCCTCCGGGGCCGGCTCCTGACTAGCGAACGAAGACACTGAGCAACCCCCAGTCGTACACATCTCGACGGAGCAACTCGAGCTGTGCATCCCTGAGGGCCAGGTCGAGACCCTTGCCGGAGTGGAGACTGCCCACCATGGCGGCGGCGATCATCCCAGTCCCTTCGTCGGAGATCGCCTGAATGCCGGCCACAACGCATTGGGCGCCACCAGCAAGGAGGGAGAGGGGGAAGCCGAACGGTTCCGCGTCCCTGATGTTGTCCACCTTGCCCACGTGGCACGCAGCGAGCAGTACCGATGGTGGCCACCGGACGCCGAGCGCGTGACCAGCTGTGAGCCTCTCCGGCAGCTCGATTTCTTGCGCGAGTCCGCTGCCGCTGCCGTGTGCCGCGACATGGACGAAGCCGTACTTCGCGCTCCGGTCGTTCAGCACCGAGATCAAGTTTCCGGCTACCTTGACGCAGTTGCGTTCTGGGCCCAGATCGCAACTGCTCAGCGGCACGTCTCCGTGGTCAGCCGCGCGGAGACCCCACGCTTTGCGCTCGCGTTCGACGTCCACCCCGGGTGATTGTGCCCCGCCTGATCGTGGTGGTCGTGACTTCGCGACGAGCCGCACGAGTGCAGGACCACGAACCGGGGGGACATCGGGATTGGACAGACACGTCAACGCCGGTGTTTGAGTGATGACGGCACGCTCGATCAGGCGAGTTCCAGAATCGTCGATACAGAGCACGGGCCACGGGACGAAACACAAGTCGGAGTGTGGGGAAATGAGCAGATCGATCGGCTCGTCGCGAGGTGTCGTGGCGAGTTGAGCTAGCAGCGATCTGGGGAGCAACTCCCGAGCGAGCTCGCGCCAGGCCGATTTGTCTTCTTCCGTTGTAGCGTCGAGCCTCTCCACGATCGCCGGGCGCTCGCCCACTCCGCGAAAGAACGCTTGGAACCCCTTATTCGGTCGTACGCGGCCGAATTCGATGGAGCCCTCTGGCTGGATGAGTGTCCGAAACCAATTGGTACCATGCGTTGCCGTCTCGGGGAGTGCAACGAAGTCAACCAGGTACCGGGTACCACGGAGTTCGATCACAGGTCTTACATCGGTTGGCCCGGGGAGGACGAAGTCTGCGAGCAACGGGGAGACAGCATCTGCGAGTTCGGCCCGCAAATGTTCCAAGTCGCGATTCAACCTGTTCCACTCATCGTCGCTGGTGAAGCTCGTATCGTCGAGTTGATTTTCTCGCGCGACGATGTCATCCACCAGGATGGTCAAACGATCGTTCATCAGGGAACGGTTCGCTCTCATGAGACTGGCAAAACCGGTTTGCTTCGCCGAGAGCGCCACCCGGAGCCCAAGCTGGCCGGCATCGGGACCTGATAACCTCGATACCAGCAGGGCAATGTCGCCGTAGATTCGCTGGAAGGCGAGCGACAGCGGACTGCGCGAACGCGCGACCACGCGCCAGCGGCCGCGAACTTGCTCGGCGAGCTCCACGGCTCGGAAGGCGAGGGCGAGTGCCCGCCGGGTGGACGCCTCGCTCATGTCTCTCATCGTCAGGTATTCCGCCAACGCCAATGTCAGGGAGAGTTCTTGTATGTCATGTTGCGTCTCTGCACTGCGCGTCTCCTGGAGGTGGGTGAGCGCGGCTTCGAGATGCCACTCGATGGCACCGGAATCACCCCGCGCAAAAGCGGCGAGCGCGCGGCCGAACTCGTAACGATTTCGAGTTGGCCAGGTGGCTGCTCGGGATGACGCCCAGTAGTCTTCGGATTCGCTCAACATCGCCGTGGTGGGAGCGGATTCGGGTAGTGCGAGTTGGCAGGCCGATATCTCGAATTCGAAATTCCCGCGGTGCGGCTCCGCACCCGATCCATGGAAGTAGGCATCGGGCTGCCAGGCTAGATAAAATGCTTCCCGTGGCTTCCCGGCGAGACGAAGATTGCGTATCGCGCGGTAAGTGGTAATGACTCCGAGTGTGAGATCTCGGTGATGTGGTGCCGCGAAACGCGACCGGCTGACTGCGGAAAAAGTTTCGACGGCTCGACCATAAAGGTCGACGGAGTCGTGCTCAGTTGGGATACGGATGTTGACGAGTTCGGCGAACCGGACGATCGCGCCCGCATACGCCAGATGCTGCCCCCGGATCGCCCAACTGTCGGATTCTTTGGCGCCCGACAGGTGCCGCTCAAGCGCGAGGTCGAAAAGTTCCGGCTCGGTGAACGAAGCGTGACCGAGCCGGTCATTCTGCCGGACGATGCCGATCGCATCCTCTGCGTCATGGGCGACTTGGAGGAGATCGTCGCGAGCAAGCACTCGTGCCACCCCCGCCTGGTGAGTGTCCGGGCAGGTTGTCACGACGTGCGCCTGACGACGGTTGGCTCCAAAGACAGGCCAGCCAACATGCGATCCCGTCCTGTCCGCCGCCGGTCACGGCGACCTTCCGATGCTCGTTGCGATTGACGACGGAACGGTACTGGATGGAGGTCTGCGTTGCGAGGCTCCGCGAGGGCGTCACGCGGTCGACTGCTCGTCCGGGATGGTCGAGCGTGCTGGTCACACGCCGAAGCGACGCGAATGGCTCGGGCGCGGGTTGGCGTCGGTGGTTGCGACGCTAGCGTGGGCCGCCGTGCACACGATGCTTGCTGATCTCACGACGATGCGCCTAGGTGGTCCTGCCGGCGACTACGAGGCCACGACCTCGACTGATGACCTTGTCGCGCTGATCCGGGACGCGGACGCGGCGGGCAAGCCAGTGCTCGTGATGGGGGGCGGCTCCAACCTCGTCGTCGGCGACCAAGGCTTCGAGGGGCTGGTGGTACAGGTGGCCACGTCCGGGCTGGCGGTCCACGGGGAAGACCTCATCGTCGATGCGGGCGTCGATTGGGACACCGTCGTCGAGGCTTCTCTGGACGCGGGACTCGCAGGGCTTGAGCCGCTGTCGGGTATCCCCGGCTTGACCGGAGGAACCCCGGTGCAGAACGTGGGTGCCTACGGTGCTGTCATTTCCGACCTGCTGCGCCGGCTGACTGTGTACGACCGCACCACGGCTGTTGTCGAGCAGTGGCTTCCGGACCGGTGCGGCTTTGGTAGCCACCGACAGTCGGTCTTCAAGAACACCAACCGATATGTGGTGCTCGACGTGACCTTCCAGCTGACTCGCTCCACCAGTTCACGTCCCATCCACTATGCGGGCCTCGCTGAGCGGCTCGGCGTTGCACCCGGCGCGACCGCGCCGACCAGACAGGTGCGAGACGCGGTGCTCTCCGTGCGCCGTGAGCGGGGCATGGTTCTTGATGCTGGCGACCACGACACCTGGAGCGTCGGGTCCTTCTTCATCAATCCCGTGCTCACCACGGTGCCGGACAAGGCCCGAGACTGCCCGCAATATCCCGATCCGGCGGGGACCAAGCTGTCGGCGGCGTGGCTCATCGATCATGCCGGATTTCCCCGTGGGTATGGTCGTGACAGGGGTCGCGGGGCCGTTGCGTTGTCGTCGAAGCATGCTCTGGCCGTGACCAACCGTGGTACCGCCACGACCACCGAGGTCATGGAATTCGCCGTGCACATCAGGGAAGGCGTCGAGCAGCGGTTCGACATTCGTCTCGGACCGGAATGCGACCTGGTGAACTGCAAGTTCGGCTAGCAATTCGCCAGCTTATTCGAGCTCAGGGTTGACGCCCAGCAGCTTGTCGTACATCACCCGCATCGACCAGATCGCAGATCGGATTTCCTGCAGCCACTCCGCCGTTGTCCACTCGGTACGGACTGCGGCCTGTCGGCTGGTACCCATGTGCGCGCCCACTGAGGTGATCGTGGCACCGGTAGGTAGACTCAACTCGGCGAGTGCCTGAGCGTGCTGAAAGGGAGCATGCACGGCAGAGGTGATGACGAGTATGTGATCCCGTTGTGTGATGTTTTCGGCAGTCTCCAGGAAAAACCTGTAGGTGTCACTGGTCGTCGCCCGTATGCTGCCCTGGCCGGGCTCGGCAGCAAGGCCAGCAACCGGAATCGGAGACCGGGCAAGGTGGCGCACCTCGCTGGGCAACCGCCTTGATGCCTCGGCAACGTGGGGGAGGGCCAGAGCGTGGCGCAGTGCGGTGCACATGGCGTCCAGCTCATCAGTGATTGGTCCGAGACGAAGTCCTGACGCAACCTCGCGTTCATGATCGACCGCATCCCGTCGGCTACCAAGTCCCCAGATGCGTCCAATGCACAGTCCTTGCCTGAGAAGATCCGCGAGCAATTCAGCACGTAGCAGGCAGCTGCTGATGCGGCCCCCGAGCACCAAGCCATGGGTAGGCGCACCGAGCTCGGCTGCCGGGAGCTCCTGCGGGTCACGGTAGATGCGGGCGACCAGGGCATCAACCGCCCCAGTCGTCTCCTCCGAGAACTCTGTCTTCTCGGCCTCCCACCGCTCACCGCCTCGCCGGAAGTCAAAGATGTCGCGTGAGATCAGTTCGGCTTCGGCCAACCGATTTCGCAGGCCAGTCGCTGTCAGCTTGCAATCGAACCGCGCGAGCAACTCCGTCATTTCAGCGGAATCCAGCCATGATGCCGTGTCCTGCTGAATTCCGCGAGGGTCACGTGCAGTCGATGCGAAGTCGATGATCGAGTAGTCAACGCCACGACGATGGTCGCGGTCGGGGCGGCTCAGCATCTTCACGCCGCCATCATCCCGTAGCCGTCATCCGCAGTAGGTGGACGCGCTATGGGACGCGGTGGGAGCGTGTCGCGGAATGCTGGTCGCGCGGCTTGACCACGATCAGGTCCAGGTTGACGTGGGAAGGTCTGGTCACCGCGAAGGTGATCACCTCGGCGACGTCCTGCGCGGCCAATGGGGTGAGTCCGGTGTAGACCCGGTCGGCCTGCTCGGCGTCGCCGCCGAAGCGCACCA
>JBOHFC010000325.1:0-6093 GCA_050701375.1 Pseudonocardiaceae bacterium | reverse complement strand
CCTACCTCGACTGCGTAGCCACCGAACTCAACAACCGACCACGCCGTATCCTGGGCTACCGAACCCCAGCAGAAGTCTTCGCCGACCTCCTGGCCAGCTCAATTGCTTCCACCGGCTGACACCGCCGAAGCCAGCTCAACCGCTTGGAGCACCGCCAAGAAATCGTCTCTGCAACGAACGGTAAATGCCGGACCACAGATGCGTCTTCTGGCGGATCGAGCCCGAAGCGCGCCGTCCATCACTCTGATGGTCTTGTCTGCATCACAGATGGCGGTTGTGCCGACAGCAAGAAATTGTTCAACGAGCTCAGTCATGGTTCCCTCCCCATATATCACGGACAGTGGCATCGAGCCCTTCATGTCGGAGGCCCGTGGCGAGCGCGGTGCAAGCTGGCGAGCGGCCCGCACCGGCGCCGCAGCGGGCGCCGTTAGGCTGGGGTCTCGATGACCTACCTCGATCATGCCGCCACGACGCCGATGCTGCCGGAGGCGGTGGCAGCGATGAGCCAGGCATTGTCCGCATTGGGCAACGCCTCGTCGCTGCATGGTTCGGGCCGGCGAGCGCGGCGCACCGTGGAGGAATGCCGGGAGAGCATCGCGGCGGCGGTGGGCGCCCGCCCGTCTGAGGTGGTGTTCACCGGGGGTGGCACGGAGGGCGACAACCTCGCCGTCAAGGGACTGTTCTGGCAACGGCGTGCCGCCGATCCTCGCCGCACGCGGGTACTGGCATCCGCCGTGGAGCATCACGCGGTGCTCGATGCGGTGTCCTGGCTGGCCGATCACGAAGGCGCCCAAGTGGGGTGGCTCGAAGTGGATCGCTACGGCCGGGTCCATCCGGACACGCTGCGCGCCGCGCTGGCCCGCGACCCGGAATCGGTGGCCCTGGTGACCGTGATGTGGGCGAACAACGAAGTAGGCACCGTGGCACCGGTGCGCGAGCTGGCCGAGGTCGCCGCCGGTTACGGGATACCACTGCACACCGACGGCGTGCAGGCGGTGGGCCAGTTGCCAGTGCACTTCGGCCGATCCCAGGCCGCCGCGCTCACCCTGACCGGGCACAAGCTGGGCGGCCCTTACGGAGTCGGGGTGCTGTTGCTGGGCCGTGAGGTCGCGGCGACCCCGCTGCTGCACGGCGGCGGTCAGGAGCGTGATGTGCGCTCCGGCACGCTGGACGTCCCGGCCATCGTCGGGTTGGCCACCGCGATCCGCCACGCCGTGGCTACCCAGCCGCAGAGCACGATCCGGCTCGCCGCGCTGCGAGACGAGCTGGTGGAAGGGATCCTGGCCAGGGTTCCCGATGCGGTGCTCAACGGAGATCCGAGCGACGAACTGTTCGACGGTGGTCCCTCACGGCTGCCGGGTAACGCCCATTTCACCTTCCCGGGCTGCGAGGGCGACTCCCTACTGATGCTTCTCGACGCCCGGGGCATCGAGTGCTCGACGGGGGCGGCGTGCACCGCCGGTGTGGCGCAGCCCTCCCATGTGTTGCTGGCGATGGGAGCCACGCCGGCCGCGGCCAGCGGCTCGCTGCGCTTCTCCCTCGGGCGCACCTCGACAGCCGCGGACGTGGCTGAGGTGCTTGATGCCATCGAGCCGGTGGTCGCACGGGCCCGGGGGGCTGGATTCCGGCGGGCGGCCGCGTCGTGACGGCGTCGCGACCGATGAAGGTCTTGGCCGCCATGAGCGGCGGGGTGGATTCCTCGGTTGCCGCGGCCCGGGCGGTCGATGCCGGGCATGAGGTGGTCGGAGTGCACCTCGCGCTGTCGGCGCAACCCGGCACGCTGCGCACCGGAGCGCGTGGGTGCTGCACGAAAGAGGACGCAGCCGACGCGCGGCGGGTCGCCGACGTCATCGATATCCCGTTCTATGTCTGGGACTTCGCGCAACAGTTCACCACCGACGTGGTGGACGACTTCGTCGCCGAGTACGCCGCCGGCCGCACCCCCAACCCGTGCCTGCGATGTAACGAGCGGATCAAGTTCACCGCGCTGCTGGACCGCGCGCGCGACCTCGGCTTCGACGCGGTCTGCACGGGTCATTACGCGCGCCTGCGCGACGGCGTGCTGCGTCGAGCGGTGGACGCGGGCAAGGACCAGTCCTACGTGCTCGCCGGGCTCACCGCCGAGCAGCTGGCGCACGCGCTTTTTCCGGTTGGTGACACCGCCAAGGGCGAGATCCGGGCTGAGGCGATGCGACGCGGCCTGGCCGTTGCGGGCAAGCCGGACAGCCACGACATCTGCTTCATTCCCTCGGGTGATACCCGGGCGTTTCTGGCCGGCCGGCTGGGTTCCCGGCCCGGAGAGCTAGTCGACGGGGAGACCGGAGAGGTTCTCGGCCACCATCAGGGGGTGCACGGCTTTACCGTTGGTCAGCGCCGCGGCCTGGGATTGCGGCACCCAGCGCCCAACGGCCGGCCACGGTTCGTCCTGGGGCTACAGGCGGCCACCGGCACGGTGCGGCTGGGATCCGCGCAGAATCTCGACGTCGGCGTGATCGAAGCCCACCGTCCGGTATGGGCCGCCGGTGCGCCCGGTGGCCCGTTCGAATGCATCGCCCAGGTCCGGGCGCACGGCGGGTGCGCCAGCGCGGTCGTTGAGGCAACCGGTGACGGCGTGCTGGTGCAGCTGCGAGAATCGCTGCGCGGGGTGGCACCCGGCCAGGCCGTTGCGCTGTACCGGCCCGATCCTGGTGGCGATGTCGTACTCGGCAGCGCCACCATCACCGCTACCAGCTGAACGAGTCAGCCGGCGCCACTGTTGCCGTCGCTGGCGCTGCCGTTAAGGCCGGAGCTCTCAGGGGGTGGAAAGCCGAGAAGGGTGAACGCGGCCGCGGTGGCCTGCTCGGGGGTGGGGACGCCGGGGAGGGCGCCGGCGGGGTCTTGAACGCTGAACATCGACAGGACGGTACGGGCCGGCAGTAGCTCCGTGTACTGCCGGTCGAGCTCAGCGAAGCTCACTGTGTCAGACATCAATTTCTCCCAAGTAGGGCGGTCGAGTTAGTTCTGGGCACGGAAGACATCTCATCGATTGAATTACTGATTTGGTAGTCGCACGTATCCCCGCAGGTGGGATACCTAGTCGTGGAGTCGGCACCAGGGTGGCCGGAACGCGGCCACCCTCCCCAGTCAGAGCGCTGACTCGGCCCTACTCGGACGCGCCCGAAGCGCCATCAGCCATTAGCGTCGGCGCCGTTCGATCCAACCGCGTTGCCGCCGCCCGGAATCAACGGGTGGTTCAACAAATTGATGCCGAGCGTCCCGACGGCGTCTTCGCCGTTGCCGGCGTTGCCGCCGTCGCCGGCGCTGAACAGCGACAGAACGGTACGGGCAGGCAGCAGCTCCAGGTGCTGCCCGTCGAGCTCGGCAGGGCTCACTGTGTCAGACATCAAATCCTCCTGAGGAAGGTGGTCGAGGTGGTCTCGGGCACGGGACATCTCATCGTTTGTATTGCTGATTCGCCATCACATACCGTGCCCCACGGCAATGTTCGGTGGCAATCAGTAGGCGCACGTAAATCTTGCCGGGGACCACCTAATCGTGTAGCTATTCCAAATACGTAGTTGCGCCGCGACAGGCTACGGAGATTCCATGCTCTGCTACCTGATAGAAAGACCCGGTGACTGACCGACCTCCCTGGCCCCCCGGCTCCGCGACCGGTATCGGCTCGATGCCCGGCACCGACGCCCGAGAAGCTGCCCGCACCGTGATCGGCGAGCTGCCTGACCTGCCTCATCTGCCCGAGCTGCCGGACCGGGGCGCCGGTGCCGACATCATCGGGCGCACCGCGGCTCTGCTCGTCGACCTCGCCGTAGAGCTGGTGCCGTCCGGTTACCGGGTGACCGCCCGAGCCGGCCGCGAGCATCGACTTGGCGTCGATCTGTTGCGCGCCGATTTCGACGCGTTCGAGGAGGCGATGGACTCCTCCGGGGCCCGACCCGACGTGATCAAGGTGCAGGCCGCCGGGCCGTGGACGCTGGCGGCCGAGGTGGAGCTGCGTAGCGGGCACAAAGTGCTCACCGACCCTGGCGCGTTGCGTGAGTTCGCGGCATCGCTGGCCGAGGGGTTGCGGATGCACGCGAGCGAGGTGCGCCGCCGGCTCGGCGTGAGCACCGTCGTTCAGCTAGACGAACCGGGCCTACCAGCGGTTCTCGCCGGCAGCGTGCCCACCCCGTCCGGATACGGCACCGTGGCCGCGGTGCCCGAGAGCGCCGCGGCAGAGCTGCTACACAGCGTGCTCGAAGCGCTGCCCACGCCGCGGATCGTGCACTGTTGCGCGCCGCGGCCACCGTTGGCGCTGCTGCGCGAGGCTGGGGCTGACGCGCTGGCCGTCGACGCCGCTCTGCTTGCCGGCGCGCCCCGGGCCACCATCGACGCCCTCGGTGAGGCATGGGATTCCGGGGTGTCGATGTTGCTCGGCCTGGTGCCGGCTGTTCCGCGTGACGGGCAGCCCTCAGGCCCGACCAGCGGGCCACCTACGCTCGCCGCTCTGGCCCGGCCGGCGCTGGATCTGGTGGACTGGCTCGGTTTCGACCGTTCGCTGCTTGCCGAGCGCTGCGTGCCCACCCCGTCCTGCGGCCTGGCCGGCGCTACCCCTGATTGGGCCCGGCGAGCGCTGACCCTGGCGCGGGAGCTGGGACAGGCGTTCGTCGATCCGCCCGACTCTTGGTCCCGGTAACGGCCGTCGTGCCGCCTGAGGTGGGAAATTCGGTGGCGCCCGGCGCCGGATCGTGACGAGATGGGGTATGACCACCGTCAGTCTCAGCGGGCTGTCTCTCGCGCCGGTCGAGCCGTCCGACGAGGACGCCATCCGGCAGTGGTACGAGCTGCGCAGCGCTGTAGTGAGCGCGGACGCGCCCGATGACCCACCGCCATGTTGGGTTTACGAGCTCGGCAGCTTTCGGCACCCACCGGCCGGCGAGATCCAGGCGGTGTGGGTGGCTCGGGTGGGTGGCTCGGTGGTGGGTGGCTGCCTGCTGGACCTCCCGATGCTGGACAACCAGCACCACGCCCACGGTGAGATCCTGGTGGCGCCCGAGCACCGGCGGCGCGGCATCGGTCGGGCACTGCTCGCTCACCTGCGGGCCGAGGCCACCCGGCAGCGCCGGGTCAGGCTTGTCTTCTGGGTGGAGCAGCCGCTGGATCCGGCGGCGCCCGACCCGGCAGCGCAGTTCGCGGCGGCGTCCGGAGCGCGGCCGGCGCTGTTCCAGACCCTGCGGCGACTCGATGTCGGGTCGGTGGACCCGGCGATGCTCTCCCGGCTCAACGAGCAGGCTCGGGCGAAGTCCCAGGGCTACTCGCTGGTGCAGTGGGTAGGCAGCACGCCGCAGCGATGGCTCGACGACATCGCCTACCTCGAGGGACGGATGTCTACCGACGCCCCGCTGGACGACCTGCGATGGGACCCTGAGGTCTACGACGCCGCCCGGGTACAGGCCCACGACGCCAGATCCCGAGCCCGCGGGCTGCATATGGTCACTACGGGCGCGGTGGACAGCGCTGGGGGGCTGGTCGCCTTCACCCAGATCAGTGGATACGCCACGGCACGCTGGTTTGGTGGTCAGTGGAACACGATCGTCGCGCCCGAGCACCGGGGTCACCGGCTGGGCACTCTTATCAAGGTGGCCAACCTCGATCTTGCTCGGGCCCAGCGCCCTGAGCTCCAGGTCATCGACACCTGCAACGCTGATTCCAACCCGTACATGATCGGGATCAACGAGGCGATGGGGTTCCGGCCGCACCGCCGCGCGACTGATTGGCAGCTCGACCTGTAGTCAGACGTCTTCCACCTCAACGCCAACATCAAACGCGTTACAGCCGATCTGACGGATGTCGCGTGCGAGGCGTGCTACCGCAGGGTGCTAGCATGGTGCTTGGTTGTGGTCGTGTAGTTCCCCGATCGTTGTGAAGCGTCCGTGGAATGTCTGACTACGGGCTTCGCGCTCCCGTCGGGGATGCCTCGCATCGAGAGCGCGTGGTCCGCGCAACCGCGGATCGGCACGGTGCCGGTCCAGGCATCAGATTCCACAGGGAGAGCACATGGCACAGGGCGTCGTGAAGTGGTTCAACGCGGAGAAGGGCTTCGGCTTCATCTCCGTC
>JBOHFC010000324.1:0-12358 GCA_050701375.1 Pseudonocardiaceae bacterium | reverse complement strand
TGCTCCGCGTCTTTCCCGAGGAGCACTACGACAGTGTCCGGGAGTCATTGCGACGCTTGAGCTCTCACACCTACCCCGTGGCCGTCAACGGCAGCGGGTCAGGACGACGTGGCAAGCCAGCGGCGTCGGTGGTTACCGAGATCACCGGGGGTGCGCCGCGCGGCGTCAGTGGGTGGCCCGACAACGCTGAGCTGCTCGCTGATCGGATGCTGGCGGTCCTCGTCGAGGGCGCCGTGCACGAACCGGATCCAGAGAAACGATTCAAACTCAGGGCCGGGCTCGAGGGCGCCGGCGGGATGACTCGAGACGTGCTAGTGAGCGTTGTCGCCGCTGCTATGGCCAAGTCAAACGGAACCGCTTGGTCCAGGTGGCCCCGCTCCCGCGATACCATCGCCCAGGATCATCCCTAGCCGCGAGATCGAACCGGTTCGAGTGCAGTCGAGCGAGTCGGCACCATTCGTGGTCACCGGTTCCACCCCCTGGTGATGTGTCGTGAGGTGGACACGTGATCATCTGGTTGAACGGGGCCTCGGTGCGGGTAAGACGTCAACCGCCAAGGCGCTGACACCGCTGTTGCCGCATGCGCGAATCTTTGATTCGGAACAGGTCGGCTACCTGCTAAGGCACGTACTGGCCCGCGAGAAGGTCAGCGACTTCCAGGATTGGCGGCCATGCCGGAGCGTCGTGGCGACCGCGCAGCACGTGCATGATCAGGCACGTGAGTCTGGTGAGCTCGCGTATTCAACTGTCGTCAGTTCTTGCGTGATCACCGGGGGCGTAACGGCTCCAGGTGACCCCGGCCTGGGTGGCGATCCTGGCTGCGGTGACAGGGTGGTAACCGAGGGCGTCGGCGACGACGGGTGCTGGCATTTCCAAAACGTGCTGGCGGATGGCGGCCGTGCGGCCGGTGCTGGTGGGAACGCCGAGCTTGTTGACCAGCGCGGCGAGGGTTGCGGGGTGCATCGGTTGTCCTGCGCAGCGGCCGGGGAACATCCACCGGGAGTCGGGGTTGGTGGCGGTGTTCATGTTGTCCCGTTCGCTGATCCAGGTGAGCAGGAGCTGTGCGAACGTGGTCGGGACCGGTGATGGCGGTTCGCCGAGGCGCAGCAGGACCTGGTCGCCGTCGCGGATCACGTCGTCGATGGTCAGCCGGACGATCCGGCTCAGACGCTGGGCGTAGAGCAGGACGATGATTCCGGCGACCCGTGAGCGCAGTGGAAGTTCGTGGCCGGTGAGTAGATGGCCGAGCAAAGCCATGCGCTCACGCTGGGGCAGCGGAGCGTTGCGAATGGTGGTGAGAGCGGGCAGCCGCAGAGGTCGGGTGAGCTTGCTGACCATGCCCCAGAGCAAGAATCCGCGTAGGCAGCGACGAAGGTGCTCGACGTGTTCGGCGTGCCATGTGTCGATATCGGCCTGGTCACAGGTCTACAAGGTCCGCTGGTGTTGTGTCAGCCAGTCGAGGAAAGCCGTGGCCTGTTTGATCTGCTCGCCGGCGAATTGGCGGCTGGACGGAGTGATCGGCTTATTCTCGGCGCGGGCCCGAAGTCTGGGCATAACTTCCCAGGCGGCGAAGCGCTGGATGAGCTGACGGTGGTCGGGGTCGCCGATTGTGTCGAGGTGGGCGATGAGCCAGCGCTCGAACAAGCAGATCTGCTTGTCGATGCGCGGCAGGATCTCGCAGGCCATCAGCAGCTCCCGCAGATGTGCGGCGGCTCGCCACGGTTGCAGCGTGTGAAACGCCTCGTGGGTCAGCTCGATCTCTCCTCGGCTGAGCCGTCGTAGCAGGTCATCAGCGGAGCCGGGCCGCCCTTTGCGCATGTCCAGCCAGGCCAGGCCAGAGCGTGGACTGCCCATGGCGAGCAGGGTGTCGGCCAGTGGGATGAGTTCCGGGCGGACGCGGCCGGTGCCGTCGTCGAGCAGCTCCGCGAGCCGGTCACTGAAGGTGCAGCGGGTGCAGAGGCGGCCGCCGTGTAGCTTGCCTTCCTCCCCGCAGCGCGAGCATCGGTAGGACATCATGAAGCCTGCGCAGTCGGCGCAGACCGGGGTGTGGTCGGTGGGTCGCAGACCGGGAAGCGCGCGCCCCGTGCCGCAATCCGGACAGCATCCCCGGATGCGGAGCGCCTTGTCGTGGCAGGTCCGGCAGACATAGCCGTCCGGCCAGCGGGCGGCAAACCATCCGTGACGCTGGCACCGGGCACAGGTTCTCTTGTGCCAGCGTTCGAGCTGTTCGGGCGTGGTGTAGGCAGGGCTCATTCGCCTGGGAGGATTCGGGCTGGCCGGGGCCGTAGCTTCGCTACGCTCGCCGGGGCCGGCCGGTCGCCGGTGGCGGTCTTGCGGACGCCGGCGTTCTCGGCGGTGGTGGCGACCAGGTCGGCTGGGGTGCAGCCGAGGATGTCGCAGAACGCCGACAGGATCTGCAAAGACAACCGCTCGGGGGTGCCCGAGACTAGGCGGTGGATCTGGGACGCGGACAGCTCGATGCCGCGCTCACGCAGCAGCGGAATCAGCTCGGTGGCGGTGAACATCCCGCGGCTGGCCATGACTTCCCGCAGCCGCCAGGAGTATCCGATCTTTCGCTTCATGCACGCGTCTCCTGTTCCCGCAGTGCCTCGGCGACTGCGGCGTCGAGGTGGCGGCGCAGCGTGCGGGTGCGGAAGTCCGAGGACACGCAGGTGTAAATCGAGGTGGTGCTGGAGTGCTCGTGTCCAACCTGTTCCTGCACAAACCGCGGGTCGTGGCCGTTCTCGATCAGGTGCGTGACGTAGGAGCGGCGCAGCGAATGAAAGTCCAGCCCGGAGTCCAGACCGAGTGCCTCCCGGTAGGCGACGAACCGGGAGTTGAGTCGCTGGCAGCCCACCCGCAGCCCGCGCTCGGACGGCCACGCGGCTGGGTTGCCGTCGGTGCCGAACAACGGCCGGACCTCGGTGAACCACTCCTCGAGTACCTCCGGGGTCCAGGCCCACACGGTCAGCACGCTGCGCTGCTTGGGCGCTGACCCCTTCTTGGCCTTGCCGAACCGGACACGGCACAGGCCGTACTCGCCGAACTCGGTTCCGTGGACGTTGCGACCGAAGTCGACCGCATCGAGCATCCTGGTCTCGTTGCGCCGCAACCCGAACGCGTAGGCGGTCTTGAACAGCGTCGCGTCACGGAACGCCGGCAACCAGCCCTTCCGCCCGAACCCGCGGATGCGGGCCACCTGCTCGTCACAGTGCGCGAAGAAGGCGTGCAGCTCTTTCTTGGTGAAGGCCCGCTTTTTCGGGTCGGCTTCGTTGTCTTGCACGTGCGCGGCGGTGTTCCACTCGTGCACGACCTGCACCGGGTGGGTGCCGAAGCGTTTCTCACAGGTCGCGACCCATTCGTAGGCCGGGTCGGTGGCGAAGTGGCAAAACGCGCGCACGGCCTCGGAGTAGGACCGGATCGTTGAGCGCTTCAAGTCCCGCAGCGAGCGCAGGTCGCCGAGCCACTCATCGACCATCGCCGGCGACCACTGCCACGGGAACGCGTTCACGTAGTTGACGAACGCCCGCACCGTGTTCTCCCGGCCCTCGACCGTCGACCGGGCAAGGTTGCGTGCCAACTGCTGATTCGCGAACCCCGCCAGCATCGCCGAAAAGACCTGGTCCTCCGGCCGCAGCAGCGACACCCCGTCCACCAGATGCAGGCTCGCCGCACCCGGCACCACCCCGATCGACACCATGGCCACCACCCTCCGTCACCCGCATCCAACGCGACAACGCAGCATCAGATGCGACAGTGGTGGAGCCTCGCAGGCCCGCCACCCTTCCGGGCGACACAGCGGCGGCGAACCCGCCGGAGACACCCGCTACTGTCGCCGCCGAGCCGAAGTACAACCGCTGGCAGAGCAGCCAAGCTGGCACCGAGTTACGTCATTCGCGAACTGTCACCAATTCGCATCGGATGCAATTGGCGGCGGAACCAACGATCTTGCGAAAACTGGCGCTAAGGAGCCGGGCTGGCTATGGGCCAGGTGACCCGGGTCACTTCTGCCAGGCTTGCTTGACGGGACGACTACCAGCAGCGGCTGCTGCTGGAGGCCTTGGCCGTGGCGATGCTCACCGCGCTAACCGTCGGGTTTCTCGGGATAGCGGGGCTGGCTGATCGGCTGGAGGTGTCCCGGCAGAGCATCAACGCCCCGGAGACCGGGCGCTACGACCCCAGCCTGCCCCTAGCTTTCCGCACGCTCGCCTGTTCGACCAACCCATCGAAGCGATCTTCCAGCCCGACGACGCGACCGACTCCACCCCCAGCTGCCAACTAGCGGACGCGTCTGCTCGTCGCTATTGACCGGACAGTCACTGCGTGCGACCTGCTCCGAAAAGTCGTGCACAGCAACCCGCTAGCGGTGTCGTGATGGGATGTCGGAGATGAGATGGCTGCCTGAGTGCTCGGTCGCGGCGCTGCGTGAGGCGCTGGGGGCCGTGGCGCCGGAGTTGAGCGGGTGTTCGATCACAGTTCCCGAGCGGGTGGGCAAGGAGGACCCGCTGTGGTGGTCATCCAGCGCGATTGTCGGGGAGCGGTTCGTCGCGAAGTTCGCGTGGTCGCGTCTCGCCGCGCTGCGTGTGGCGCATGAGATCGGCATCTTGACCGCGCTGGCGCGCGAACCGAGGGTCCCGTTCCTGCCCGAGGTCGTCGCCTGCGGCATGGACCCGCTGCTGCTGGTCACCAGGCTGGTGCCGGGGACGTCGCTGTTCACGGTCGTCGACTCGATCGACCGCGACCGCGCCGGCAGGCAGCTTGCGTGGTTCCTGGCGGTTCTGCACCAGCCGTCGACGCGCGAGCGCGCCGAGGCCGCTGTCGGTGAACTCGCCTGCGCGCAGCTGCCACCAGCCACGACGCGGGTCTTGCGCGACCGGTTCGACAGCTGGATCCGGCCGGACCAGCGCCGAACCATCCTGGGCTGGTGCGATTGGGCTGATGCCACACTCGCCTCGCCTGGTCCGACGGTGCTCGTGCACGGCGATCTGCATGGTGACAACCAGGTGTGGGACCACGGCGAGCTGCGGCTGGTGGTCGATTTCGAGACCGTGGGAGCCGCCGAACCAGAATACGATCTACGCGTCCTGCCCGGAACAGGTCCCGGTGTCGAGTTGCTGACCGCTGTCCTGCGCCACTATCAACAGATCACCGGACGCCAGCTATCGGTCGAGCGGGTCATGGCCTGGCATCTGCGCAACGCCCTCGGCGACGCGCTGTGGCGCAGCGAAGCCGGCATCCCGCTGCCAGACCACCGCACCCCGACAGCATGGGTCGACGACCTGTCCATGCGATTCAGCGCGCTGGGCATCAACCCCGAGACATCTGCTGCGACAGCCGAACAACGCTGACCCGGCGAAAAGAGTCCACTCCCAGCCCGCGCAGCGCGGCATCACCAAGCGGCGTCTCACGAACCCCTCGCCCCTCGGTACAACACACCCAGCCGATTGGTCCACGCGCCAAGCACAGCCGATGACCCGCAACCCCCACTGCGTGCAGACAACTTCGGTCATCCGTGAGGCGACTACTGTATTTGTCGATCACCTTGCCGACCGCGACGCCGATCGCGTCGGCGCCGGCCAGCCGGCCGGCCTGCACGCGGGTGGTGAGGGTGGCGAGCAGGGCCTCGGTGGCGGCCAGCATGCTGTCGCGTTTGGCGGCGCGCAGTTGGGCCAGGTCTGGGTTGCGGCAGGCGATCAGGCGTTCGCCGGGGTAGTCGGGGTGGGTGATCTCGGCCAGGTCCTGGGTGTCGAACAGGCTCATCTGCAGCGGCCCGTCATCGGCGGCCAGCGCCTTGATCGCCGGGGCCCGCAGGCAGGTGATCCAAGACAGCCTTTCGCGCCTCGATCCGCGCGCTGGTGATCATGCCGCGGTCCCCGACCAGGGTCAGCTGCCGCAGGCCGAAGCGGTCGCGGACGACCTCGACGGCCTCGATGAACGCGGCCGGGTCGGCGTTGTTACCGGGGAACACCCGGATCGCCACCGGCCGCCCGTCGGGGTCGGTGAGCAGCCCATACTCGATCTGCAGCTTCCCTTTCTCGCCGTCCCGGGAGTAGCCGACGTCGGCCACGACAGGCACGACGACGCCACCGATGAAGAGGTATGCGCGTGACCACGACGATCCCCGGCTCTCGCACTGCCGCCGCTCTGGCGGCCCGACACCGCAACACCGAGGCCGCCCTGGGACGGGTCCCCGGGAGGCCATCACCCGGATGCGCCGCGAGAAGACCCAATCAGCGTCGCCGCCATCGCCCGCCGCGCGAGCGAGTCGCGCACCTTCCTCTACAACCACCCCGAGCCAGGGACACGGTCGCCACGACGATGAGCGAACCCGGCGAACGTCGGGGGAGGATCCTCGCCATCACCGGCGCCAACGCACCCTCATCGGCGAACTCCTCGGCCAAGTCCGACAGGAGGCCATCCAGCGGATCACTACCGAGAACACCACCCTCAAGCAGCGCGTCCACCAGCTCGCCGCCAACAACCGCACCTTAGACGAGCGGCTGACTGCCGCGCGCTCGAACCTGCGTTTCCAGGACCGGCGCATCGCCGACCTCGAAGCCGGCTCGCCGAGCTGACGTCCACGACGTGACCGGGCAGTCGCCCCAACCGACGGCGATCGGTGTCAGCGCGGCCGCTGCCCGCGTTTGGACGCCGTCGCTGTCCACCGCGTCGGGTCGGACGCGCCAGCGGTTAGCCTGACGGACGTCGGTCGTGACTGGCGAGGGTGGACAACCACCGGGAAGCGGCCGGATCCGATGTCGACGCCGACCGCCCGGTGTCTCCGTCAGCAGAACTCCCTCCGCCGACAGGAGACCCGCGTGTTGCTGCGCTATGGCACCAACCCCCACCAGCCCGCCCGCTGCGCCCCGACCGTCGCGGGCCGGTTCCCGCTGCGCGTGGTGCACGGCACCCCGTCCTACATCAACATCCTCGACGCGCTCAACGCCTGGCAGCTGGTCGGCGACACCCGCGCCGTCTTCGACCGGCCGGCGGCGGCGGCGTTTAAGCACGTTTCCCCGGCCGGGGCCGCGATCGCTGGCCCACTCGACGGGGTGATGGCCCGGACCTACCGGCTCGACCCCTCCGCGACCGGTCCGCTGACCAGCGCCTACGCCCGGGCCCGCGATGCTGATCCCCGCGCGTCCTACGGGGATTTCGTCGCGGTGTCCGACCCCGTCGACGCCGAACTGGTCGAGCTGCTGCGCAGGCTGGTCTGCGACGGGATCATCGCGCCGGGCTATCATCCCGGCACCGTCACCGCCCTGTCCGCGAAGAAGAACGGCCAGTTCCGCATCCTGGAAGCCGACCCGAACTACCAGCCACCCGCCGACGAAACCCGTGACGTCTAGGGTGTCCGACTCACCCAGCACCGCGACGACCGCCCGCTGACCCGGGAACTCGTAGCCGCCCCCGGCGGTGCCGTGCTGCCCGAGCTCGCCGTCACCGACCTGTTGCTCGGCATGATCGTGCTGCGCTACACCCAGTCGAACTCGGTGGCCTACCGTCGCGACGGGATGGCGCTCGGGGTCGGCGCCGGACAGCAATCCCGCATCGACCGCCCAGCTCGACGACGTCAGCTTCGTCTCCGATGGCGCCATCCCCTTCCGCGACAACATCGACCACGCCCACCGCCACGGTGTCGCCTACATCGCTGAACCCGGCGGCTCCATCCGCTCCGACGAGGTCGACCAGGCCTGCCGCCAGCACGGCATCACCATCATTCGCACAGACCAGCGGCTGTTCCACCACTGATGTCACAACCGACGCCCCTCGGCTCACCGAGCGCGCTACCGCCCTGGTCCGCCGTCTTCAAAGGGGCCACGATCGCCAGCGGGCTCTCGCCTGGGGACCGACTGGAGAGTCCTCGGCGTCAGCCGCCTGCACCACACGATCTCCACCGGCGGGATCTGCTCGAAAACAGACCCAGGCCGACACGCTCGCGACGCCTTCGACCCGCGCTGGCACCCCATCATTAACAAGTGCCTACGCATCCGGTACAGCCTCCCCGACCACTCCACCTATCCCACCCCGCTGTCTCGCCACAGGTTGGACACGAGCACTCCAGCACCACCTCGATTTACACCTGCGTGTCCTCGGACTTCCGCACCCGCACGCTACGCCGCCACCTCGACGCCGCAGTCGCCGAAGCGTTGCGGGAACAGGAGACGCGAGGGTGAAACGAAAGATCGGATACTCCTGGCGGCTGCGGGAAGTGATGGCCAGCCGTGGCATCTTCACCGCCACCGAGCTCGTTGCGCTGCTGCGCGAGCGCGGCAGCGAGCTGTCCGCGTCCCAGGTCCACCGCCTGGTCTCGGGCACCCCGAGCGGTTGTCGTTGCAGGTTCGGTCCGCGTTCTGCGACATCCTCGGCTGCACCCCAGCCGACCTCGTCGCTACCACCGCCGAGAACGCCGGCGTCCGCAAGACCGCCACCCGGCGACCGGCCGGCCCCGGCGAGCGTAGCGAGGCTACGGCCCCGGCCGGCCCGAATCCTCCCAGACGAATGAGCCCCGCCTACACCACGCCCGAACAGCTCGAACGCTGGCACAAGAGAACCTGTGCCCGCTGCCAGCGTCACTCCGTCCAGCCGCCAATTCGCCGGCGAACAGATCAAACAGGCCACGGCTTTCCTCGACTAGCTGACACAACACCAGCGGACCTTGCAGACCTGTGACCAGGCCGATATCGACACCTGGCACACCGAACACGCCGAGCACCTTCGTCGCTGCCTACGCGGTTTCCTGCGCTGGGGCATGGCCAGCAAGCTCACCCGACCTCTGCGGCTGCCCGCCCTCACCGCCATTCGCAACGCTCCGCTGGCCCCAGCATGAGCGCATGGCCCTACTCGGCCACTGATAAGCGACCTTCCGAAGCCGGCTAGGGGTGCGAAGTAGGCAGAGCTAAGGAAGATCGACGTTCCGGAGGTCGACCACGCTCCCGTTGTTTAGGCCTCGGTCTATCATTTCCCAAATTCGACCAGCCACCTGCTGGGGATCGCTGAGCCTGCCCTGTTGGTGAAGATCCAGGAACTTCTGGCGACTTGGGAAGTCTGCCTCCGGCGTGTCGCGAAGACGCCCCTGCATATCGGTGTCGACAGTGCCCGGAGCGACCGAAAACACTTCCACACCCCCGCGCTTGTCCTGCTCATCGCCCACATTTCGCACCCATTGGTCGAGTGCCGCCTTGCCGGCGCCATAAGACGACCATCCCGGATAGACGCTGCGCGCGGCACCTGACGTCAGCATGATAAGGTGACGGCTCGCAGAGAGCGAGCGGACCGCAGCCAGAAATAGCTGACCGAGTACCTGCGGGGCAGCACTGTTCAGGAGCACGTTGCGCAAATAGGCCTCGCTGTCGACCTCCGCAGCGAAACCCATGGGGTCGATGGTGCCGGCGGCCTGGACGAACACCACGTGCTCGCCGTCGAACCCTTCTGTTTCCCGATTGAATGAAGCACCGACCACAGGCCACATCAATGGGTCGGCGAGGTCCGCCTCGAGATGCTCGATGGAGTCCCCTGGATACCCCCGGCTTATTCCAATCACTCGAGCGTCGTCCCAAGGAACGGTCTTGGCCAGCGCCCGTCCGATGCCGCCGGACGCTCCAGAAATCCACACGAGAGAAGCAGCCATAGGCCCCCCGTCCTCAGCTTGAGCTTGGCCACCGGGGTGGCGCGGCGCCGCGGTTCATCGACCACGTGACACCGCCTAGCCGTCCCTCCTGAACGGGCTCCGGCGGCCGTTCCCGGTAGGACTTCGACAGTTCGGTGGTGGCGTCGTCGCCCTGGTTCATCATCACGCAGGGGGAGCGGTACGAACAGCGTGCGCAGACCCTCGGCGCCGGGCTCGGATAAATGTCGAGGTCCGCGCGAGTAGCAGTGTTGACCTCCGCAGCCAGGTCGGCACCAGCAGCCGCCAGCTCGGCCTCGCCGCGCCGAATCTGGGTGCGGCGGAACACGTCTGTGCCTTCGGCTTGCAATCGTTCCCCGGAAACCGTGCCGCTGCGCGCGTACATCCGGCGGTGATGCACCTGCTGATGTCCGGCTGGCGGCGGGGCCTGTACGCCCAGTTCGCCAGCATCGGCAGCATCGGCACGGATCTCGTTGTACACCGTGCCGGTGATGCCCATCCCTAGGTAGAACTGTGGCCACGCCCAACTCCACGCGATTGTCCGTTCATCCAACTGCAGGACGCCGGGGTCGGCCCAGGAGTCGGTGACCAGCCGGTGCTGGATTACCCAGTAAGCATCGTCGGAGTCGATGGCGAGCAGGTCAACACGGTCGCAATACCGAATCTCGTCACCGGCTGGGAGTACCAGGTGGGTGCCGGGCCTTGCCGGGTCGGGGATGCCCACTTCGAAGTCGGTGTCGACGCGCAACGGAGTGAATCGATCAACCATCGGCGCCCACGCGGCGTAGGCGTCCAGCAGCGCATGGCCCCGGTCCAACGTCTCCTGCACGGCAGGGTTGTCAGGCGCAGCCTCCGCCTGGCGGCGCACCGAACGATCCAGAGCCTGATGCACCAGGGGCTGGACGATGGACCTGTCCCACTCCCACATTCCAGGGAAGTAATACACCGCAAGAGCGTCATGCAGCGCCTGAGCCCGGTCGATCGGACCCGGACCGGGCATCGGTTCGAGGTTGCGCCGGTTGCGAGAACTCAGGTCCCATTCCCGACGACAGCGCTTGAACGCCGTCCGGTCCGATGCACGGATGCGGTAGGCCATCCCACCTCGACTCAGTACCCGTAACTTGGTGCGCCTGACCTAGCGCGCGCGGCCTAGTGCGAGTGCGGCCAAGGGTCATCCACCGACCAACGGCAACGATCATGACCCCCGGCCGCCGCGTCCATCTCGGCGAGCAGGTCGTCGAAGAACGCCGACTCGTCGTACTTGTCCTGTGCCGGCCAACCGCTGTAATAAATCCACGCATCGGGCAGGGACTCATCCGGCGTCGGCAGCGGCAGAGCGCCATCGGCACCGATGCGCCGAATCGTGTAAGTGTCCCCCCGGCGCTCGAGGTAGACAACCTCACCGGGCTCGGGCCAGTCAGCCCCGAGCTCGGTGATCAACTCGCTGCGATTCAGCGGACCTCCCTTCGATGTGCTCAGCAGATCCGCGGCAGTGGGTCACCGACCAGCAGATCAATGATCCGGGTGCCGCCGAACCCCGTCTTGAGCAAAACCAACCCTGGTGGATCCTCGGCGACGCGACCGACCACGGTCGCTCCGGCACCGAGCGGATGAGCCCGCAACGCCGCGACCGCAGCATCGGCCGCACCGGGGTCGACGATCACGACGATGCGCCCCTCACAGGCGACGTAGAGCGGGTCGATGCCCAGTAGCTCGCAGGCACCACGCACCTCCGGGCGCACCGGGACGGCCTCCTCCTCGACCACCACGGCCACACCCGCGGCAGTGGCCACCTCGTTGAGGATGGTCGCGACCCCACCACGGGTGGCATCGCGCATCGCTCGGACGTCCGGGCCCACCGCGTCGAGCAGTCCCTGCACCATCTCGTGCACCGGTGCAGTGTCGGAGACCAGATCGGCCTCGAGGTCCAGCTCACCACGCTCCAGCATGATGGTGATGCCGTGGTCGCCCACCGGCCCTGAGACGATCACCACGTCGCCGGGACGAGCAGTGGCCACTCCCAGATTCAGGCCGCCGGTGATCAATCCAACCCCGGCTGTGTTGATGTAGCAGCCATCACCCTTGCCGCGTTGAACAACTTTGGTGTCGCCGGTGACGATCGAGACTCCGGCTGCGGTCGCGGCGGCAGCCATCGAGGCCACGATCCGCCGAAGGTCGTCGACCGGGAATCCCTCCTCCAGGATGAACCCGGCGGACAGGTGAGCCGGCCGCGCCCCGGAGACTGCCGGGTCGTTGACCGTGCCGTTAACTGCGAGGTCACCGATGTTCCCACACGGGAAGAACAGCGGCGACACCACATAGGAGTCCGTTGTGAAAGCCAGCTGAACATCGCCGGCTGTCACGGTCGCGGCGTCCTCGAGTGGCTCCAGCAGGGGATTGCGGAAGGCATCCAAGAATATCGCCTCGATCAGCGACTGGGTGGCCTTGCCACCGGCGCCGTGCGCGAGAGTGATAAGTTTCTCTCGCACCCGCGGCCGTGCCCGCCGCGCGCGATCGATGCGTTCCAGCACCAACTGCTCCCGGCCGGCATGCTCGGTCCCGGCCGGGGGGTGTGCAGAGTATCCCGCGGCGTTTTCGCCGGAGTGCTCGGCGACGGCCGCCTCCGCCCAGTCAGCCCGGTGCTGCTGGGTGGTGTCCTGATGCGTCATGCCCTGCTCGCCTCGATGGTGACTTCACGGACCCGCTCACGAGTGAACCGGCCGAAGTTGT
>JBOHFC010000323.1:0-2333 GCA_050701375.1 Pseudonocardiaceae bacterium | reverse complement strand
GTCGACATCCACGACAAGCACATCGAGGTCATCGTTCGGCAGATGCTGCGCCTGGTGACGATCATCGACTCTGGCGCTACCGAGTTCCTGCCCGGTTGGCTGGCCGAGCGTGGTGAGTTCGAGTCGGAGAACCGCCGAGTGGTCGCCGAGGGCAGCGAACCTGCCTCCGGCCGGCCTGTCCTGATGGGGATCACCAAGGCGTCGCTGGCGACCGAGTCGTGGTTGTCCGCGGCATCGTTCCAGGAGACGACCAAGATCCTTACCGATGCGGCGATCCAAGGTAAGAGCGACAAGCTGCTCGGTCTGAAAGAGAATGTGATCATCGGTAAGTTGATCCCGGCCGGCACCGGGATCAACCGGTACCGCAACATCGAGGTGCAGCCGACCGAGGAGGCGCGGGCCGCGGCGTACGCGATCCCGTCCTACGACGATGGCTACTACTCGCCTGACGTGTTCGGTACCGGAACCGGCGCCGCCGTCCCCTTGGACGACTACGACTTCGGTCGCGACTACCGCTGACACCGGTTGGTGGCTCTTCAAGGACCACCAACCCACTGATTCACAGCCCATAACGACCACCAACCCCCGGCCTTCCCGCCCGGGGGTTGGTGGTCGTTGACGACCTCACGGCCGAGGGTTGGTGGTCCTTGAAGAGCCACCGACAGCGGGCGTTATGTCCCAGTCGGCGATTACCGCAGCGGTGTCGGCGCCGGGCTGCGGGGGCGGGGTCGGCGGATCCGGGGACGTTCGGGAGAACCGCGGTGCTGGGGCAGCCTGGGGGATCCCGCCGATGGTGATGATGGTGCCGCGGGCCGCGATGTGCGGGTGCGCGGGCACCTCGGCGAACGACAGTACCGGTGCCACGCAGGCGTCGGTTCCGTCGAACACCGCCACCCACTCATCGCGGCTGCGGCCGGCAAAGGTGTCGGTGAATCGCCGGCGCAGCACCGGCCAACCTGCAGGGTCGACTTGCCCGGGCAGGTCCTCGCCGTTGAGTCCAAGGCCCTGCAGCAGCGCCTCGTAGAACTGCGGTTCCAGCGCTCCGACAGCGACGTAGCGACCGTCGGCGCAGGCGTAGGTGTCATAAAACGGAGCGCCCGAGTCGAGCAGGTTGCTGCCGCGCTGGTCACTCCACCGTCCACAAGCACGCAACGACCAGAACATCTGGGCCAGCGCGCTGACGCCGTCCACCATGGCGGCATCGACTACCTGACCGGCACCTGAGCTGTCCCGCTCCCACAGCGCGGCCAACACTCCGAGCACCAGGAACATCGAGCCACCGCCGAAGTCCCCGACCAGGTTCAGCGGTGGCACCGGTTTGGCCCCCGCGTTCCCGATGGCGTTCAGCGCGCCGGACAGTGCGATGTAGTTGATGTCGTGACCGGCCCGATCGGCCAGCGGGCCATCCTGCCCCCATCCCGTCATCCGGGCGTACACCAGCCGCGGGTTGCGGGCGTGGCAGTCTGCCGGACCGACACCCAGGCGCTCGGTGACGCCGGGACGCAGGCCCTCGATCAGTACGTCGGCCCGCTCCACGAGCCGCAGCGTCGTCTCGACTCCGGCGGGGTCCTTCAGGTCAATCATTATCGAGCGGCGGCCACGGAGCATCTGATCGTCGGCGGTCGGGGCGAGCTGCAGCAGCTGCTTGCCTTTGGATGGCCGTTCGATCCGTACTACGTCGGCTCCCAGATCCGCCAGCAGCATCGCCGCATGGGGGCCTGGGCCGATCCCTGCGAGCTCGACCACTCGCAGCCCGAGAAGCGGACCCGGCATGGCTGGCTCCTCATCTTCGCTGGTCATCAACGGCTGGCGAGGTCGTGGAATGCCTGAACCAGGGTAGGCGTTGAAGTATCTACCGGCGGGTCATGCGCGACGTGCGAGGTAGTTCTTGACCCCGTTTTGACCTTCGGTAAGTCGCCCAGGTATCCTTACTGTCGGTCCCGACTCCGGTCGGGTCGCTCTGTATGCCTGTTGGCGGTGCACCGCTGGTGGTGTTGGTCGAAAGGCCCACCGCCTGGCGGATCTGGCGCCGGTGCCGCCCAGCTCCCGTCGGGTTTATACCCGACCGAGCGGCTGGGCTCACAGCGACACGCCCGACCTCGGGATACGGAGTAACCGGCTGCGGAGCAGATCGTGACCGGGCAGGTAACGCAGCACCGGACAGCACCAGACGACGCGGCAACGCAGCACCAGATGACGCAGCACATGACAGAGAGCAAGCCGGAAGACGACGAAAGCTGGTCCATGCCTACCATCCAGCAGCTGGTCCGCAAGGGCCGCGAGGACAAGCTCGCGAAGACCAAGACTGCAGCGCTGAAGGGGAGCCCGCAGCG
>JBOHFC010000322.1:0-2992 GCA_050701375.1 Pseudonocardiaceae bacterium | reverse complement strand
CCTTGTTGCATCCCCGCACCGACACGCCACGAGTCACGAGATCGTGATCTCCAGCCCCAAGCGAAGGACTCCAACGCAGGCCGCGAGTGCTTCTAGCTGCGTAAACGTCCTAACTCACCGGCATTGCTGCTCAGAGGCACCTTTCAGCGTTCCGATACACCCTTAACGCACAGCCTGGCGAACGCACGAGGTTAAGCAGCGCACGTACGGCACGTGGCAAGAGGCCATCGATCAGTAGGCGATTGATCGTGGCGCTCCTACATGTGTTGGCAGGGTGTGCAGCCTCCCGGATCAAGGTCAACTGCATCACGTTCGGCAGGCGACAGAGGCTTGAGCAGGATGGTAGTGCGCACGGGCAGCTTCAAGATCGATGCATGTAGTAAGGTCTTCGGATCTAAGATCACCTCAGCGTACCACCACGTCAGGCGCCCAGCCGGGGTCACCTGCCGCTCACTCACGTCGACTGCAATAGTAGCCGAACGTAACTACTCAACTGGCCAGCTCGTTGGAGGGTGAGTGGGTTGAGGCCAGGTTGTCGTGAACGTCCAGGGTTCGGCTTTCCGGCGAGGCGGCGGGTTGGCAGACGTTGATGTACGGGATTGGCTCATCACGCACGAGTCGCCACGCACAGTCATCGAGTATTGACATAGGGCTAACAATTCGGCATCATGGAGGAATTATGGACCGACGTAACGAGGAGGGGTCGGCGCACGATGGACTGATAGGTGGGGCGATGACAGGAGAAGAAATGAGCATTGTGACTGCGTCAGGGGCGTCGCTGTCTGATCAGGCGCGATCAAGGGATTCAGCGAGTATTGCGTCGTCGGAAGCGTGCATGGAGCGAACAACGTTCCAAATCGGTCCTCAAAATGAATGGGAAGCAACGTTGCCTCTAAGTACGAAGGAGGTGTTCTTTGCTACCTCCCGGCAACGGGTGCGCATTGGCCGGGTTGCACTAGACACAATCCTAGAAGAGAATCCAGAAAGTCGGCGATGGGGTTTTTCGAGACTGAGGGACGAGATTATCAAACGTACGGGCCTACACGATGCGGCGGCGTCATTAGTCGTTTTTTCACGTAAACATGAGCTGGAAGAAACCTGAGCAGTCTGAGGTGTGCTTTGGGGGGGTCCAGAAGTCGGCCTGTGTCGGCTGGCCTGGGTGGCGATGTGTCGGGTTGCTACGCATGATCGTGAGCCGTGTTCGATGCGTCTGCTCTCCTTAGTCCTCCTGCGGCTGCTGCACCTGCTGTTGTCGTTCGGCCGCGCGTCGGCATCCAGGGACGTCAAACTCGTGGCGCAGCGTCATAAGGTTTCCATGCTGCGTAGAACCAATCCGAGGCCCTGTCTGGTCTGGGGGCTGTTACCGTTAGCGAGAAAGGTGGGCGTGGTTGACGGTGGCCTTCCGCACCTGCATACGCGCTTCCTCGCTACCTGGCTCACCTCACGGCGACCCCGGGTATTCTCATCCAGGGTCGTCTCAGTCATTGCCTCAGCAACCAGCCCGCCCCGCCACCCACTCGCCCGGCATCGCATCAGCTTCACCCCTCTCGCCGTGACCCCTTCCCGAGTCGGTACCTTTTGAGTCACAGTCCGCCGATGCACGAAACGACGGTCCCGAGCGTGATGTGTTTCCTTGGTTCATCAGTACCGTGAGTCACTCCTCTTCTCGCACGGCATCACCGGCGATTTCATTTCGCGGCTTATATACCCAGCTACCTAGCCCAGTCGAACGGGACCGTACGAGACCTTCCGGGGTAAAACAGAGAACTTTCCTACCGCGCCGCCCACATACCTTGTTGTGTCCAGGCGGCACTGTTGCGTCCGGGACGCGGAGCAGCGGCGTGAGACGCCTTGCTAGTTGTACCATCCCGTCCTATGAGCACTGTGAACGTTGCTGAGCAGCGGCTACTGGCCATCCGGGCCCGGGACTACCTGCGGGTGTCGCTTGATCGTTCGGGCCGGGCCCGGTCGTTGGAGGAGCAGCACGCCGACCATGAGCAGGTGGCGACCGAGCACGGGTGGCTCCTGGGTGAGTCGTATCGGGATGAGTCGGTCAGCGCGTCACGCTACTCCCGCAAGACCCGCGATGACTTCGCGCGGTTGATCGCCGATCTGGAGAATGGTCAGTTCGGCGCGCAGGTGTTGATGATCTGGGAGAGCAGCCGGGGTAGCCGCCGGGTCGGGGAGTGGGTCAAGCTCCTGGAGTTGTGCGAGTGCCGCTCGGTGTCCATTCACGTTGTCACGCATCACCGGACCTATGACCCGGCCAACGGGCGGGACCGTCGTTCGCTGCTGGAAGACGCCGTCGATGGGGAGTATGAGTCGTCGAAGATGTCGGCGCGGTTGCGGCGGGCGGTGGCGGCGAATGCGGTGGCTGGTCGGCCGGTCGGACGTATCCCCTTTGGGTATCGGCGGGTGTTCGATCCGCAGACCCGGCAGTTGATCGCCCAGGAACCGGAACCGGTCGAGGCGCCGGTGGTGGCGGAGTTGTACCGGCGATTGGTGGCCGGTCACAGTCTGCGCGCGGTCGCCCGGGATTTCGAGGCCCGGGGTCTTCGGACCCGGTCGGGTTTGGTGTTCTCGGCGCAGCATCTGCGCTCCGTGGCGCTCAGTCCTGTCTACACGGCGCTGCGCGCCCACCACCCGGGCTGCGCAGGCGGGCAGGGGCAGCACATACCGGTTGCGGTCAGCGAGATGCATGAGGGGCAGTGGCCTGCGTTGGTCGACCGTGCGCAGTGGCTGGCGGTGCAGCGGCTGTTACGCTCCCCGGAACGCAAGACGTCCCGTCCCGGTCGGGCCAAGCACCTGCTGTCGTTGATCGCCCGCTGCGGGCGCTGTGAAGGCATGCTGGCGGTGGCTTACCGGGGGGAGCGTTCGGAGTATTTCTGCCGTACCAAGGGCTGTGTCCGGATCACCAAAGCCGACGTCGACGAGATCGCCGAGCAGGTCATGCTGGCCTATCTCGCGCGACCCGAGGTGATCGACACCCTGC
>JBOHFC010000321.1:0-28802 GCA_050701375.1 Pseudonocardiaceae bacterium | reverse complement strand
TGGCTGGGTCCAGGGGCGCTCCGAGTTCGGCCCGCGTGCGCTGGGCAATCGCAGCATCCTGGCCGATCCTCGCCCGGAGGCCAACAGGGATCGGGTGAATCTGATGGTCAAGAAGCGCGAGGGTTTTCGTCCGTTCGCACCGTCGGTGCGTGCCGAGGATCTGCGGGAATACTTCGAGTTCCCGGAGGGGATGTCGCCGCCGGACTTCATGGTGTTCACGGTCGCGGTTCGTTCGGATAAGCAGAGCCAGCTCGGTGCCGTCACACATGTCGACGGCACCGCGCGGGTGCACGCCGTCGACCGTGAGGTGAATCCGCGTTTGTGGCGGCTGCTCACCGAGTTCCAGGCGCTGACCGGAGTGCCAGTGGTGCTGAACACCTCGTTCAACAACAACGCCGAGCCAATCGTGGACTCTCCGGAAGACGCCCTGCGCTGCTATCTGACAACCCAGATCGACCACCTCGTCATAGGGAATCTCATCGTGTCGAAGCTCCCGTGGACCCTCGTCGACCTGGCCGCGCTGCGTCCGGTCATCGCGCCGGACGCTCGGCTGCGCACCGACATCTCGCCGGGCGGACATTCCAGGCACATCGTCGTGTTCGACTACCTTTTCGGCAAGGAGCGCGAGATCGGCGACGCCGTGCACGCGGTGCTGGCTCGCGCCGATGGGCGCCGGTCGCTGCGCGAGCTGGTGGGCAGCGACGAAGCGGTGCTGGACGTCATCTGGGGTCTGTGGAGCGAGCGGTACCTGGACCTTGCGCCGGCGTGAGCGTCGTCGCGGTGGGGCTCGGCGCCCGTCTCGATGTCTTGGCCCGCGACGGTTCAGGGGAGGCCGTTATTGCGGGTGCGGTCGCGGGTAGTATGGGTGTGTGGTCGCGCCGAGCTGATGCGTAGCTGGCCCTCCCCGCTACGGCGTGGAGGGAATTCACCCCTGCCCGCGACCGCCTTGGAGTTTGTCTCATCGTGATCACAGCCAATGACATTGAGCTGCGTGCCGGGTCCCGTATCTTGCTGTCCGGCGCCACCCTGCGGGTGCAGCCCGGCGACCGGATCGGTCTCGTCGGCCGCAACGGCGCCGGCAAGACCACCACGTTGCGGGCACTGGCCGGCCAGAGCACGCCCTACGGGGGTCAGGTTCGCCGCACCGGAGAGCTGGGCTACCTGCCGCAGGACCCCCGCGAGGGTGACCTTTCGGTCTCGGCCAGGGACCGGGTGCTCTCCGCCCGTGGGCTTGACCAGCTGCTGCACGAGATGGAGAAGTCGCAATCAGAGATGGCCGAGCTGGTCGATGGCGACGAGCAAGGCCGGGCGGTGCGCCGATACAGTAACCTCGAGGACCGGTTCTCCGCGATGGGGGGATACGCCGCGGAAAGCGAGGCCGCGCGAATATGCGCCAGCCTGGGCTTGCCCGACCGCGTGCTGGCCCAGCCGCTGCACACGCTGTCCGGCGGCCAGCGCCGCAGGGTGGAGCTGGCCCGAATCCTCTTCGGTGCCTTGGACGGTGCCGGCGGACGTTCGAATACCACCCTGCTGCTCGACGAGCCGACTAATCATCTCGACGCCGACTCGGTCACCTGGTTGCGGGATTTCCTGACGGCGCATGATGGCGGTCTCATCGTCATCAGTCACGACACCGATCTGCTCGCCGCAGTGGTCAACAAGGTCTGGTTGCTCGACGCGATCCGCGGCGAAGCTGATGTCTACAACCTGGGTTGGCAGCGCTACCTCGATGCCCGGGCCGCGGACGAGAAGCGGCGACGCCGGGAACGTGCCAACGCGGAGAAGAAGGCCGGCGCGTTGATGGCACAGGCCGACCGGATGCGGGCCAAAGCCACCAAGGCCGTCGCCGCGCAGAACATGCAGCGGCGGGCCGCCAGGTTGCTGGCCGGCGCCGAGACCGAACAGCGAGCTGAGCGGGTAGCGCGGATCCGGTTCCCTCAGCCCTCCGCCTGCGGGCGGACTCCGTTGACCGCCAGTGGGCTGGCCAAGTCCTACGGCTCGCTGGAGGTCTTCAGCGGGGTGGACCTCGCGGTCGACCGGGGAGCCCGGGTGGTGATCCTCGGTCTCAACGGGGCAGGGAAGACCACTCTGTTGCGGTTGCTCGGCGGGATGGAGAGCCCTGATGCCGGGCAGGTCGACGCCGGCCACGGAGTGCGGGTGGGGTACTTCGCCCAGGAGCACGACACCTTGGATCTCGGTACCACGGTCTGGCAGAACATCCGGCATGCTGCGCCGGAGGCGCCCGATCAGCAGCTACGCACTCTGCTCGGCGCGTTCCTGTTCCGTGGCGAGCAGCTGGACCAGCTGGCCGGCACTCTGTCCGGGGGTGAGAAGACCCGGCTGGCGCTGGCGGCCATGGTGTCCTCCGCGGCCAATGTGTTGCTGCTCGACGAGCCGACCAACAACCTCGATCCGGTTTCCCGGGAGCGGGTCCTCGATGCGTTGCACCACTACGCCGGTGCAGTGGTGCTGGTGACTCACGACCCCGGAGCAGTGCAGGCGCTGGGCCCCGAGCGGGTGATCCTGCTACCGGATGGCACCGAGGATCACTGGAGCGAGGACTACCTCGATTTGGTGCAGCTCGCCTGACGGGAAGACCCCTGCTTACGCAGAGTGGTTGATCGGCAACCGCTTGATGACCTTGCTGGAATGTGCCCACTGCGCATTTGGGCCCGCTGCAGCGACCGCTCACAGATCCATCCGGAGATCGTCTAGCGGAGATCGCTAACCTGGTCGATCATTGCCGCAAGGGCCGTGACCGGCCCATCTAGCGTCGGAAGGAAGGCGTTTCAAGGTGGCCGACCTGAAGAAGGGCAGCCGGATCACCGGCGTAGCCCGGGACAAGCTTGCATCGGAGTTGAAAAAGAAGTACGAGAAGGGCGCCAGCATTCGGGCACTCGCGGAGTCGACGGGACGGTCGTACGGCTTCGTCCACCGGGTGCTTTCGGAGTCTGGTGTGACGCTGCGTGGTCGCGGCGGTGCCACCCGCACCAAGAAGAAGTAGACCCGGCAACTTCGTCATTGTCCGTCATTTGTCCCACGGGATGTTGACGCCAGGGCAAGAAAAACGCGGTCAACCAGCGTGGGCAGATGGTCGGCGCCGTCGGACTGCACCCAGGCGCTGAACGCGACGGTCAATGCAGCCAGCGCGGCCGCAGCGTGGACTCGAAGTTCCAGGGTGACTGGCGTCTGCCCGCGGACGGCGAGGGACTCGGTGAACAGGAGCTCGGTGGCGTACTGGTTGTCGGCCATGCGGGCCCGTAGCGCCGGCGTGGTGAAGATCAACCTTGTGCGGGTGAGCAGGACGTTCTGGTCGGTGTCGTAGATCCTGGCCAGGCCCTCTGACAATGCTCGATGCAGCGCGATGAGCGGCCCTTCCTCCGGCGGGCGGCGGCTGATCAGCTCGGCGATGAGCGGGTCCGTAGTCGTCGCTTTCGACCGCTGCTTCCTTGGTCGGGAAGTACCGAAGAACGTCATGTGGGACACGTCGGCGGCTGCCGTGATCATGGAGTTGAGTGGTGGACCCCATCGTGGCCCAGCGACCAGCCACGTCAGGTAGGGAACAACGGGGTGTTTACAACGTTGCAGGGGAGGCGACCAGCGGTTCGCGCGGCAGCGGAGGACGGTTCATGGACAACTCGTGGAGTTTGCTGAACAGCTCGATGCGTCAGGGCAGCACACCCCGGGCCCTCGCACCGGGTACCTTGCGTCGGATCGCCGACTTCGCCAAGCCGCACCGAACCTCGTTGCTGATCTTCCTCGCGTTGAGCACGGTCTCCGCGGTGCTCACTGTCGCCACTCCGGTGCTGGCTGGACGGGTCGTCGACGCCATCGTCGGGCACGCGGGCGCAGCGCTGGTCATCGGATTGGCCGTGCTCATCGCGATCCTGACAGTGATCGACTCGGGGATCGGTCTGGCCTCGCGTTGGCAGTCCTCAAGAATCGGTGAGGGGCTGATCCTGGACTTGCGCCGCGCGGTGTTCGAGCACGTCCAGCGGATGCCGGTGGCGTTCTTCACTCGGACCCGCACCGGGGCGCTGGTCAGCAGGCTCAACAACGACGTGATCGGCGCGCAGACCGCGCTGACCTCCACGCTGTCCGGAGTGGTCACCAACGCGATCCAGCTGGTGCTCACGCTGGCGGTGATGCTGACGCTGTCGTGGCCGGTCACAGTGCTGGCCTTGGTATTGCTGCCGATCTTCGTGCTGCCCGCCCGGCGGATGGGCGTACGGATGGCGCAGCTGCGGCGGGAGGCCTCGACGCACAACGCGGCAATGACCACCCAGATGACCGAGCGATTCTCCGCGCCGGGAGCCACGCTGGTCAAGCTCTTCGGACGGCCGGAGGCCGAGGCCGCCGAGTTCGGTTACCGAGCTGCCCAGGTCCGCGACATCGGCGTTCGCAGCGCGATGTCAGCGCGGGTGTTCCTCACCGCCCTGACCACGGTCTCCGGGCTGGCGCAGGCTCTGGTGTACGGGCTGGGTGGCTGGCTGGCACTGCGCGGCGACCTGGCGGCGGGGACCGTGGTCAGCCTCGCGCTGCTGCTCACCCGGCTCTACTCGCCGCTGACTGCGCTGGCCAACGCCCGGGTCGACGTGATGACCGCGCTGGTCGCCTTCGAACGGGTCTTCGAAGTACTCGATGTCCGTCCAATGATCACTGAGCGGCCACGAGCCAGGACGGTGCCCGCTGGTGAGGTGTCGGTGGAGTTCGACGATGTGCGCTTCTCCTACCCGTCGGCCGATCAGGTATCACTGGCATCCCTGGAAGAGGTCGCGGTATTGGACACCCGCGGTGGTGCTGAGGTGCTCCACGGGGTGGATTTCCGCGCTGAACCGGGTCAGCTCGTGGCTCTGGTAGGTTCCTCAGGCGCCGGCAAGTCCACCATCGCGTCGCTGGTGCCGCGGCTCTACGACGTCGACGGCGGAGCGATCCGGCTCAACGGCATTGACGTCCGGGACCTGTCCTTCGCCGCGCTGCGGGAGACCGTGGGTGTGGTGACTCAGGACGGGCATCTCTTCCATGACAGCATCGCGGCCAACCTGCGTTTCGCGGCGCCGGTGGCGTCGGATGAGCAGCTGTGGGACGCGCTACGGCGAGCCCGGCTGGAGTTGCTGGTGCGGTCTCTGCCCGACGGGTTGGACACCGTCGTGGGCGATCGCGGGTACCGCTTGTCCGGTGGTGAGCGGCAGCGGCTGGCCATCGCGCGGCTGCTGCTGGCCCAACCTCGGGTGATGATCCTCGACGAGGCCACCGCTGCCCTGGACTCGGAGTCCGAGGCAGCGGTGCAGGCCGCGCTCGCCGAGGCGCTGCACGGGCGCACCGCCCTGGTCATCGCCCACCGACTGTCCACAATCCGCGCCGCGGACCAGATCTTGGTGATCGAGGACGGCCGGATAGTCGAGCGCGGCACGCACGAGGAGCTGTTGGCCGCGCACGGGCGCTACGCGCAGCTGCACCACACCCAATTCGCTCTCGTGTAACGCCGCCGGTACTTATTTACGCATCGCGTAACACTGCGGGCGTCGGAACAACTGGGTAGCGTGGGCTCGGTTTGCCGATTCGTGGGAGGTGGATGTGACGCCAGAGGCAACGCTGCCCTGGGCATCACCGGCGGTCGCTCCGCCGACGGTGCTGCGCAGCCGGGCAGAGGCCGAGGTGTATGTCGCCTCGGTCTGCTTCAAGCACGGACCCCCCAAGCTGCTCGGTGCCGAGCTCGAGTGGGTGGTGCAGCACTCTGGGAACCCCCATCTCCCGTTGCAGGCCCGCCACCTCGCCGACGCACTCGGCGCGCATGTGCCCAGGTCCCTTGTCCCCGATAGTCCCCAGATCCCTCTACCCCACGGCTCCACCGTCACGGTCGAACCCGGTGGTCAGCTCGAAATCTCCAGCCCGCCTCGCGCCTCGCTGACCGAGCTCATCGCCACCGTTGAAGGCGATACCGCCGCACTGACCGATCTGCTCGATCCCGCGGGCTTGGCCCTCAGTGGTTCGGGCTCCGACGCGCATCGACCGTCGCGCCGGTTGGTCGACATTCCCCGTTACGCCGCGATGGAGACCGCCTTCGACCGGATCGGTCCGATGGGCCGGGCGATGATGTGCTCCACCGCTGCCGTGCAGGTGTGCCTGGACGCCGGCACCCCCGCCGAGGTGGCGCTGCGTTGGACCGCGTTACACGATCTCGGGCCCGTGCTGCTGGCTGCCTTCGCCAATTCCCCCTGGTTGGGCGGCCTGCGGACCGGGTGGGCGTCGTCCCGGATGCAGGCCTGGTTCGCGCTGGATCCAGCCCGCACCAGACCCAGCCGGGTTCGCCGCGACCCGGCGGCTGACTGGGATCCCGCGGCGGGTTGGGCCCGCCGTGTGCTGGACACCCCGTTGCTCTGCCAGCGTCGAGCCTGGGGCACATGGGATGTGCCGAACGGGGTCACCTTCGCGGACTGGCTGTCCGGGGCGCTACCCGGGCGTCCCAGCACCGCTGATCTGGACTACCACCTGACCACGCTATTCCCGCCGGTCCGACCGCAGGGCTACCTCGAGGTCCGCTACCTGGACACCCAGCCGGTAGGGCAGTGGCTGGTACCGGTGGCAGTGATCGCCGCGCTACTCGCCGATCCGGCGGTCACCGCGGCAGCCCGGGAAGCCTGCGCACCCACCGTCGGGCGATGGTTACCGGCAGCCCAACATGGCCTGCGTGACGAGGCTCTCGGCACGGCCGCGATCGCGGTGTTCGAGCTGGCTTGCCAGGCGCTGCCTGCGCTCGACGCGCCAGCCGAAGTGCAACTGCTCGTGGAGGAGATCACTGAGCACCGGGTCCGGCGCGGTCGCTGCCCAGCAGACGATCTCTCCACTGCCATGGCCGGCTCGACCGGACTCAATGGAGGACATCCGCTGTGACCATGCCGATCACCGAGCGGGGCACCGCCGCCCTGCGCGACCATCTTGCCGCTGAACTTGCCCGCACCCGCGCCCGCAGCGTCGCGCTGACCGACGTGATCGACGACGGCGAGCTGGTCTGCCAACACTCCCGCATCATGTCCCCGCTGGTCTGGGACTTCGCTCACATCGGCAACCAGGAAGAGCGCTGGTTGGTTCGTGACGTGGGCGGTCGCGACCCGGTACGGGCCGACATCGACCAGCTCTACGACGCGTTCAAGCACCCCCGGTCCGATCGGCCCGCGCTGCCGTTGCTCGACCCCACCGAGACCCGACGGTACCTGGGCGACGTCCGCAGCAAGGTGCTCGACGTACTGGATCGAACCCCGATGGAGGGTCGCCGGCTGGTGGAGCACGGATTCGTCTTCGGGATGATCGTGCAGCACGAACAGCAGCACGACGAGACGATGCTGGCCACCCACCAGCTTCGGACCGGGCCGGCTGCGCTGTACGCCCCGGCTCCGCAACCACAGCGCTCCCTGAACCTGCCTGCCGAGGTGCTGATACCCGCGGGGGAGTTCACCATGGGCACCTCCACTGAGCCGTGGGCTCTGGACAATGAGCGCCCAGCGCATCGCGCCACCACCAGCGCGTACTGGTTGGACACCACCCCGGTGACCAACCTGGAATACCAGCGATTCCTGGCCGAGGGTGGCTACGACGACCCGCGATGGTGGAGCGAGCCGGGCTGGGCGCACCGGTGTGCGGCGGGCCTGGTCGCCCCGCAGTTCTGGTCCCTCGACAACGGGTCGTGGTGGCGCAACCGGTTCGGCGTGATCGAGCCGGTTGCGCCCGACGAGCCCGTGGTGCATGTCAGCTTCTTCGAGGCGCAGGCCTATGCGGCCTGGGCCGGCAAGCGCCTGCCCACCGAAGTGGAGTGGGAGAAGGCTGCCCGGTTCGATCCCGCCACCGGCCGCTCCCGTCGCTTTCCCTGGGGTGATGAGGATCCCACCCCGGCACACGCCAACCTGGGGCAGCGGCATCTGCAGCCCGCCCCGGTGGGGAGCTACCCGGCCGGCGCGTCCCCGCTGGGTGTGCACCAGCTGATCGGTGATGTCTGGGAGTGGACGTCGTCGGGGTTCTCCGGTTACCCGGGGTTCGCGCCGTTCCCGTACCGGGAGTACTCCGAGGTGTTCTTCGGTGGTGATTACCGGATGCTGCGCGGAGGCTCCTTCGGCACCGATGCCGCGGCCTGCCGGGGGACGTTCCGCAACTGGGACCACCCGGAGCGCCGGCAGATCTTCGCCGGTTTCCGCTGCGCTCGGAATGCCGCCTGAGCACGTGTGCCGACACCTGGCCTACTTAGGGCCGCCACGCGATCTCGCCGCGCTGCTGCTGGCCCCGCCGCACTCGCTACTGCGGCAGAGCTACGCGCCGGCCGACATGCGTGGTGGCGGCACGATCAACGCCGACGGGTTCGGCGCGGGCTGGTACCCCGACGGAGCTGTCACGCCGATCCGGTACCGGCGGGCCATCCCGTTGTGGACCGACGCGACTTTCGCCGCGTTGGCTACCGAGGTCCGCAGCGGTGCAGTGCTCGCCGCGGTGCGCTCGGCCACTGTGGGGATGCCCATAGCGGACACCGCCTGCGCCCCCTTCGGCACCGGCCGCTGGCTGTTCAGCCACAACGGGAGGGTCGCGGGGTGGCCCGACAGTATGGCAACCCTGGCCCGCGGTCTGCCGGTCACCGACCTGCTCACGCTCGAGGCGTCCACCGACTCCGCGCTGCTATGGGCGTTGGTCCGCAGCCGGCTGGCGGCCGGTGAATCACCCGGCTGCGCGGTGGGCACCGTTGCTGCGCAAGTGCTCGGCTGCGCCCCGGCTTCCCGGCTGAACCTGCTGATCACCGACGGCACCATGATCGCCGCAACGACGGTGGACCATGCGCTGGCGGTGCGAGCCGGTAACGGAGCAGTGCTGGTCTGCTCCGAGCCCACCGACCCTTCCCCGGATTGGGAACCGGTCCCTGACCGGCATCTGCTCACCGCGACCCGGTTCACCGTGGATGTCGTGCCGATTCCCATGACCGCTGGCGTTACGACCCCTACGGAGGAGCCATGACCGCACCCGTGCTGGAGATCCACCTGTCCGACTCCGATGCCGCTGACGCGCTGCAACACGATGTGCGGGTCGGGCTGTCCGCCGATCCGAAATGGTTGCCGCCCAAGTGGTTCTACGACGCCCGCGGCAGCGAGCTGTTCGAAGAGATCACCGTGCTGCCCGAGTACTACCCAACCCGGACCGAACGGGAGCTGTTGCGCCGCAGTGTGGGCCAGATCGCGGCGCGGGCGGCCGTGGACACCCTCGTCGAGCTCGGCTCGGGTTCCTCAGAGAAGACCCGGCTACTGCTCAACCAACTTGCTGCGACCGGGTCGCTGCGGCGCTACGTGCCGTTGGACGTGTCGGAGTCGGCGTTGCGCGCCGCGATGGCGGCGGTGACGCGGGAGTACCCGGCGCTTGCGGTGCACGGCGTGGTCGGCGACTTCACCGAGCCTCTGGAGCTGCTCCCGGCCAGCCAGGGTGGGCGCCGGCTGGTGGCTTTCCTCGGTGGCACGATCGGCAACCTGCTGCCAGCAGAGCGGACCGGCTTTCTCGCGGCGCTACGAGCCGCGCTGGAACCTGGTGAGCTGCTGCTGCTGGGCGCCGGGCTGGCCACTGATCCGGCAGTGATGGTGCCCGCCTACGACGATGCCGCCGGCGTGACGGCCGAGTTCAACCGCAATGTGCTGCACGTGCTCAACCGCGAGCTCGGGGCTGACTTCGTGGTCGATGCCTTCGATCATCTCGCGGTGTGGGATGCCGCTGAAGAGTGGATCGAGATGCGGCTGCGGGCCCGCCGTGCGATGACCGTGCAATTGCCCGCAGTGGGCATGACGGTGCGCTACGCCAAGGGCGAGGAGATGCGCACCGAGGTCTCGGGCAAGTTCCGGCGCGACCGACTCGGGGCCGAGCTGTTCGACGCCGGCTTCGGCGACCAGGTGTGGTGGACCGATCCCCGCAAGCGGTTCACGCTGGTGCTCGCCGAGGCCGCCTGACCCGTTCCTAGACTTGGAATGATTATCGATTTCGTTTACCCTCGGCGTCAGGTTGCTACCTGTGCGGGTGATGCGACGTCGGGGGTGAGGAGCCGGAACGTGAGTGGAGCTGGAGTGTTGCATCGGCTCTTACCCGCCGGCGCAGTCGCAGCTGCGGCGGTCACGCTTGCCGGTCTGCTGGCGGGTTGTGCTACCGGGACTCCCACCGGTAGCGGTCCGGCGGCCCACTCCAGCGGCAACACGAAGATCGCGGTGGTAGCGGCAGAGAACTTCTGGGGAAGCATCGCCGCGCAGGTGGGTGGCGAACATGTCGCCGTGCACAGCATCGTCGCGAGCCCGGACACCGACCCGCACGACTATGAACCGACCCCAGCTGACGGGCGAGCCCTGGCGACCGCGCAGTACGTGATCGCCAACGGGGTCGGCTACGACCCGTGGGTCGCCAAGCTGGTCAATGCGAATCCCGCGCCTGCCCGGTCGGTGTTGACGGTAGGGGAGCTGGTGAGGGTCAAGGAGGGCGGCAACCCGCACTTCTGGTACTCCCCGGATGACGTGCACCGGGTGATCGAGCAGATCGCCGCTGACTACGAGCGGATCGACCCGACCGACGCCGGCTATTTCGACCAGCAGAGGCAGACCTACGAAACCAATGGCTTGGCTGGCTACAACCAGCTCATCGCCGACATCAAAAGCAAGTACGGTGCAACCCCGATCGGCGCCTCGGAATCGATCGTGACCCCGTTGGCCGAGGGCCTGGGGTTGAGGCTGGCAACCCCGGAGTCGTTCCTGGACGCGGTGAGCGAAGGCACCGATCCGACCGCGGCTGACAAGATCACGGTGGATCAGCAGATCAAGACCAAGCAGATCAAGATCTTCGTCTTCAACCGGCAGAACTCGACACCGGACGTAGCTGCTCTGGTGACCGCGGCGAAGGACCAGGGCATCCCGGTGGCAACGATCACCGAGACACTTGTCCCGGCCACCGCCAGCTTCCAGGACTGGCAGGTCGGCCAGCTCCGAGGCATCGAACAAGCGCTGTCGCAGGCGAGCGCGCGATGAATGCCCACTCGCTCAATTCCGCAGTGAACCGGCAGACCGGTCACACCGGCCAACCTCGGGCGCAGGATCAACAGCTGGCCGAGTCGGTGATCACCCTGCGCAATGCGGCCGCCGAGCGGGGCGGCCGCCGGCTGTGGAGTGGGCTGGATCTGACGGTTGCCGCCGGAGAGTTCGTCGCGGTGTTGGGTCCCAACGGGGTCGGTAAGTCTACGCTCGTCCAGGTCATTCTGGGGGCGTTACCGCTGGTCGAGGGTGAGGTGCAGGTGCTGGGTGGCCCTGCTGGACGGGCCAACGAGCGGATCGGCTATCTGCCCCAACGCCGCAGCTTCGACCCATCTCTGCGGGTACGGGGCCGCGACATCGTGCGGCTGGGCTTGGACGGGCATCGGTGGGGCCTTCCGCTTCCGGCCTGGTTGCCGGGCAGTGCGGCGCGGCGCGCGGCGGCCACGCGCGTCGAGGAGGTCATCGACCTGGTCGGTGCCGGCGCCTATGCCAACCGCCCGGTCGGAGAGCTTTCCGGGGGGGAGCAGCAACGCCTGTTGATCGCCCAGGCGTTGGCCCCGGCTCCCGATCTGCTGCTGCTCGACGAGCCACTCGATAGTCTGGATCTGCCGAATCAGGCCGCCATCGCCGCCCTCATCGCCAGGATCAGCCGTGCGCAACAGGTGTCGGTGCTGATGGTGGCGCACGACGTCAATCCGATCTTGACGCATCTCGACACTGTGGTCTACCTTGCCCCCGGCGGTTCGAAGATCGGCTCACCCCGTCAAGTGATCACCGGGCCGATGCTGACCCAGCTGTTCGGCACCCCGATCGAGGTGCTCACCACATCCGACGGCCGCTTGGTCGTGATCGGCCACCCGCAGCGGTGTGAGCCTCACCCGCAGCCGCACGACGAGCTGGAGCCATGACTCTCGCCGACGGTCCGAGCTGGAACCCGATCATCGATCTGCAGCAGATGTGGTCATTCCCGTTCATGGTCAACGCTTTCCGCGCCGGCACGATCGTCGCGGTGCTGGCCGGGGTGATGGGCCACTTCGTGGTGTTACGCAGGCAGAGCTTCGCCGGCCACACCCTGTCGCTGATCGGTTTTCCTGGCGCAGCCGGCGCGGTCCTGATCGGTGTCGCGGCAAGCTATGGCTACCTCGCCTTCTGCCTGGCCGGCGCCCTGATAATCGCGGCGTTGCCCCGCGCGGGACCCGGTGGCTACTCGGCGGAATCGGCGGTGACCGGCACGGTGCAGTCCTTCGCGCTCGCCTGCGGATTCCTGTTCGTCGCGCTCTACAAGGGATTCCTCAACGGCGTCAATGCGCTGCTGTTCGGCAACTTCCTGGGCATCAGCACCGGTCAGGTCATTGTCCTGGGAGTTGTCGCCGCGGTTTCCCTCGCTGTCCTGGGAGTGATCGGCAGGCCGCTGGCCTTCGCCTCGATCGATCCCGACGTGGCGACTTCCCGCAACGTCCCGGTGCGTGCCCTGTCCGTGGCATTTCTGGTCCTACTCGGCGCCGCGACAGCCGAAGCCAGCCAGATCACCGGGACCCTGCTGGTGTTCGCCTTGCTGGTGATGCCTGCGGCGACCGCGCAGACGTTGACTGCCTGGCCAGTCCGTGCTCTGGGGTTGACCGTCGCGATCGGGCTGGTCGTCACCTGGCTCGGCCTGAGTGTCGCCTACTACACCCAATTCCCCGTCGGGTTCTTCGTGACCAGCTTCGCCTTCGCGGGCTACCTGGCCGCCCAGGCCCTCCGCCATACGCGGCCCCGGTGGCGGGCCGACGGCAGCCCAGGGAGCCCGAGCCCGACCGGGATCGCGCGATGACCTGGCCGCCTTTCCTGCTCAACGCTCTGCTGGCCGGTACCGCCATCGCCGTGGCCGCCGGACTTGTCGGCTACTTCATGGTGCTGCGAGCCCAGGTCTTCACCGGCGACGCGCTGAGCCATGTGGCCTTCACCGGTGCCCTGGCTGCGCTGGCGCTGGGCGTCGACGAGCGACTCGGGCTGTTCGCGGCGACTATCGGTGTGGGTATCGCCCTCGGCGTCCTCGGCGGACGGGGCCGGGCCGACGACGTCGTGGTCGGCAGTGTGTTCGCTTGGATTCTCGGCCTTGGGGTGTTCTTCCTGACCCTCTACACCACCAACAACAGCGCCGGTAACGGCAATGCCGGGATCAACGTGCTGTTCGGCTCGATCTTCGGTTTGAACCGTTCCGAGGCGGTCACCGCTGCCATCGTCGCCGCCATCATCGTGGTCGCCATGGTCGTCATCGTCCGACCTCTGCTGTTCGCCAGCATCGATAGCGCCGTTGCCGCTGCCCGGGGGATTCCGGTCCGCATGCTCGGCTATGGCTTTCTCGCCCTGGTCGGCGCCACCGCCGCCGAGGCGAGCCAAGCCGTCGGTGCGTTACTGTTGCTCGGGTTGCTCGCCGCACCCGCCGGGACGGCTCAACGCCTCACTACCCGACCGTATTCGGCGCTGCTCATCTCCGCGGGCCTTGCGGTGGGCGAGATGTGGGCTGGCCTCGCCCTGAGCTACACCGTCCCGGCGCTGCCGCCGAGCTTCGCCATCCTCGCCGTCGCCACCAGCGGGTACACCCTCGTGCTGCTGCGCAGCCGCAGCCCCCGGCGGGTTAAGCCGTCGGCGAACGGACCGGTTGTGGAGGTGCCGCTCCCGGCAGCTTTACGACGAGAGTTGTCGTGAGCGGCACCTACGCATGAGATCTGCCAGCCGCAGGTAATCGCGCGGGTGGACCTGTTCACGTCGCTGTCCGGTCGGACTGGGCCGGCTCAGGAGTTAACCTGGTGCGCATGCAACCCCGGTTCTCCCTCACTGAGCTCAATCCGGACCTGTACCGGCGGATGGCTGCGCTGAACTCTTCCGTGCACAACTGTGGGTTGGACCGTCAGCTGTTGGAATTGATCAAGATGCGCGCCTCGCAGATCAACGGTTGCGCGTACTGCATCGACATGCACAGCAAGGATGCCCGAGCGATTGGTGAGACCGAGCAACGGCTGTACGCCCTGAACGCCTGGCGGGAGACCCCGTTCTACACCGAGCGGGAGCGCGCCGCGCTCGCGCTGACCGAGGCCATCACGCTCATCACCGACGGCCACCTACCAGACGACGTGTATGAGGAGGCGCGCCGGGTGTTCGACGAGAAGGAGGTCGGTCAGATCCTCTGGGCCGCCGTTGTTATCAACGCCTGGAACCGGTTGGCCATCACAAGCCGTTCGGTGCCGGGCAGCTACCAGCCCAGCGAACCCCGATGATCACACTCCGCTAAGGCTAAGTGCGGCGGGCCATGCCGCGTAGGACGTATTGCAGGATGCCGCCGTGGCGGTAGTACTCGGCTTCGCCGGGGGTGTCGATGCGCAGCGCAGCGTCGAATTCCACTGGATTCGATCCTTCCCGGGTGGCTTTGATGTGCACCGTCGCCGGGATGGAGCCGTCGTTCAGCGCCGTGACGCCGGAGATGTCGAAGGTCTCCGTACCGTTGAGACCCAGTGACGAGGCCGATTCGCCCGCTGGGAACTGCAGCGGGAGTACGCCCATTCCGATCAGGTTGGAGCGGTGGATCCGCTCGAACGACTCCGCGAGCACCGCGCGGACCCCGAGCAGCAGGGTGCCTTTGGCCGCCCAGTCCCGCGAGGAACCGGAGCCGTATTCCTTGCCCCCGAGGACCAGCAGCGGGATCCCGTAGGCCGCGTAATGTTCAGCCGCGTCGTAGATGGGAACCGGACCGTCGGATTCGGCCGTGAAGTCGCGGGTGAAGCCACCGGAGATATCGTGGAGCAGCAGGTTGCGCAGCCGGATATTGGCGAAGGTACCGCGGATCATCACCTCGTGATTGCCCCGGCGGGATCCATATGAGTTGAAGTTCTTGCGCTCGACACCGCGCTCGGCGAGGTAGCGACCGGCGGGCGAATCCGCCTTGATCGTCCCGGCGGGGGAGATGTGGTCGGTGGTCACCGAATCCCCGAGCAGGACCAACACCCGCGCAGCCGAAATGTCCTGCACCGGCTGCGCCTGCACTGTCATTCCCTCGAAATACGGCGGTTTGCGGACGTAGGTGGAATCCGCGTCCCAGGTAAAGGTCTCGCCCTCCGGCGTGGGGAGTTCCTGCCAGCGAGCATCGCCGGCGAAAACGTCGGCGTAGTCCTTGGCGAACATCTCCTGGCTGATGGTGGACTCGATCACCTTCTGGATTTCCTCCGGCGCTGGCCAGATATCCGTGAGATAGATCGGGTGACCTTGGCGGTCGTGACCTAGCGGGTCGGTGGCGAAGTCGACATCCATCGTTCCGGCCAGGGCATAGGCGATCACCAAGGGTGGTGAGGCGAGATAGTTCATCGTGACGTCCGGGTTGATCCGGCCCTCGAAGTTGCGGTTACCGGACAGCACGCTGACCACCACGAGGTCGGCGTCATGGACGGCTTGGGAGACCGCTTCGGGAAGCGGGCCGGAGTTGCCGATGCAGGTGGTGCAGCCATAGCCGACCAGGTGGTACCCAAGCTTCTCCAGGTACGGCCACAGACCGGCCTTCTCGTAGTAGTCCGTGACCACCTGGGAGCCCGGCGCCATCGACGTCTTCACCCATGGCTTGACGGTCAGGCCCCGCTCGACGGCGTTGCGGGCCACCAGCGCGGCGCCGATCATCACCGATGGGTTGGACGTGTTGGTGCACGAGGTGATCGAAGCGATCACCACAGCGCCGTGGTCGATCTCGTAGCCGGCGCCCTCGGCGGGCCGCACCGGCGTCGGGCAGCTGGCCCGACTCAGTGCGTCGGCGGCGGGTGAGATCGTTTCGTGGGGCGCTCCGGAGCCGTTACCGCCGCTCACCGCTGGAGCGTCGCTGGCCGGGAAGGATTGAACGCCGGCCTGGTCGACCGTGGAGTCCGAGGCGCACGTGTAGCCGACGAGCGCGCGGCGAAACGCCGCCTTCGCCCCCGACAACGAGATCCGGTCCTGCGGACGCTTGGGACCTGCAATGGAGGGGACAACCGTGGACAAGTCCAGCTCGAGGTACTCGGAGTAGCTGGCCTCCCGGTGCGGGTCGTGCCAAAGGCCCTGCTCCTTGGCATAGGCCTCGACCAGCGCGAGTTGCTCGGCCGGGCGGCCAGTCAGCGCCAGGTAGCGGATTGTCTCCTCATCAATGGGGAAGATCGCGCAGGTAGAGCCGAACTCGGGGCTCATGTTGCCGATGGTGGCCCGGTTGGCCAGCGGCACCGCAGCCACGCCCGCACCGTAGAACTCGACGAACTTCCCGACCACGCCGTGCCGGCGAAGCATCTCAGTCAGGGTGAGCACGACATCGGTGGCGGTTGTCCCTGGCGGGATGGAGCCGGTGAGTTTGCAGCCGATCACCTGCGGGATGAGCATCGACACCGGCTGGCCGAGCATCGCCGCCTCGGCCTCGATGCCACCTACGCCCCACCCCAGCACGCCGAGCCCGTTGACCATCGTGGTGTGGCTATCGGTGCCCACCACGGTGTCCGGATATGCCTGCCCTTTGCGGATCATGACGGTGCGGGCCAGATGCTCGATGTTGACCTGGTGCACGATCCCGGTCCCCGGCGGGACCACCTTCAACTCATCGAAGGAACGCTGCCCCCAACGAAGGAACTGGTAGCGCTCCCAGTTCCGCTGGTATTCCAGGTCGACATTGCGCTGGAAGGCATCGGGACGGCCGAACACGTCGGCGATCACGGAGTGATCGATGACCAGCTCGGCCGGCGCCAGCGGATTGACCGCCTGCGGGTCTCCGCCCAGAGCCGTCACCGCCTCGCGCATCGTGGCCAGATCGACCAGGCAGGGCACCCCGGTGAAGTCCTGCATGATGACCCGAGCCGGTGTGAACTGGATTTCAGTGGGCGTTTGCGCCTTCGCGTCCCAACCGGCGAGTGCCTCGATGTGTTCGGCTGTGACGTGCGCACCGACCACGCTTGATTCCCAGCGCAGCAGGTTCTCCAGCAGTACCTTCAAGCTGTACGGCAGGGCGCGCCAGTGGCTGCCCAGGCGCCGGTCCAGCTCGGCCAACCGGAACACCTCGTAGCGGGCGGTTCCGACGGACAGGGTGCCACGGGTACCGAAGCTGTCGGCGCTGGCTGCTGCGTGGGTCACGGATACCTCCTCGGGAGAGGGCTAGGCCAGTGCCCTCCACCCGTGACTCTACGTCTGGGCAACCCCCTGGCGTGATCAGTGGGCGCGGCCTTAACGATCAGGTGAAGTGCACGAATCATCGTGGTAACAAGTCTTACCCTGAAAACGAGAACACGCCGGAGGTGGCAACCATGCGGGTGCCCTTGACCGTCACCGACTTCCTGGCCCGCGGCGAGACGGCGTTCGCCCAGTCGATCGCGGTGGTGGACGAGCCTGACCAGCCGGCCGCACCGGTGCCTGCGTCGACATTCCGGGAGCTGGGCAGCAGGGTCCGGGCCTGGCAAGCAGGTCTGGACGCGCTCGGGGTGAGTGCCGGGCAACGGGTGGCTGTGGTCAGCCACAATTCGGCGCGGCTACTCGAGCTACTGCATGCGGTCCCGGCCAGCGGCCGCATCTGCGTGCCGGTGAACTTCCGGCTGCGCGCCGAAGAGGTCGACTACATCGTTTCGCACAGCGGCTCGTCGGTGCTGCTGGTCGACCCCGAGATCGGCGACGCGCTCAAATCGGTCCCTGCCCCGCACCGTTTCGTGCTCGGTGGTGAGGCCGAGGAGCAGCTGATGCGCTTCGACACCGAGCCGCGCCCGTGGGCCGAGCCTGATGAGGATGCCACCGCGACAATCAACTACACCTCGGGCACCACGGCGCGGCCCAAGGGGGTACAGCTGACCCACCGCAACATCTGGATCAACGCGGTCACTTTCGCCATGCACACCCGCGCCTGGGAACGCGACGTCTACCTGCATACCCTGCCGATGTTCCACTGCAACGGATGGGGCATGCCCTTCGGGCTCGCCGGGTTGGGTGCCAAGCAGATCGTGCAGCGAAGGGTGGACGGCGCCGAGATCCTGCGACGGATCGACCAGCACGGCGTGACGCTGATATGTGGCGCGCCCGTGGTGTGGCACGCGGTGCTGGAAGCCGCCGCGAATTGGGATGGCGAGATTCCCGGGCGCGGCCGGGTGCGGCTGGTCTGCGCGGGGGCGCCACCGCCGACCAGGATGATCCAACGCGTCGACGAGGAACTCGGTTGGGAGTTCATGCAGCTCTACGGGCTGTCTGAGACGGCGCCATTGTTGACCCTCAACCGCAGCGGACCGGCCGATGAGGAGCTGTCTGCCGCTGATCGCGCCAGCAGGCTGTCCCGGGCCGGTGCGCCTGCGCTGGGTGTGCAACTGCGTACCTCCGAGTCCGGTGAGGTATTGGCCCGCTCCAATGTCGTGATGGCGGGTTACTGGGACAGCCCTCAGGCCACCGATGAAGCGATCGTGGACGGCTGGTTTTACACCGGCGATGGCGGGCTGATGGATGACCAGGGCTACCTGTCAATCAGTGACCGGAAAAAGGATGTCATCATCACCGGCGGTGAGAACGTCTCGTCCATTGAGGTGGAGGACTGCCTGTTCAGCCACCCGGCCGTGGCCGAGGTCGCGGTGATCGGTACCCCATCGGACCGATGGGGTGAGACGGTCAAAGCGCTGGTCGTGCTGGCCGCGGACGAGCAGGTCACCGAGCAGGAGCTGATCGCTTACTGCAAGGAACGGCTGGCCGGCTACAAGGCGCCGACGTCGGTGGAGTTCCGCGAGGCTATCCCGCGCACTGCGACCGGGAAGATCCAGAAGTTCAAGCTGCGCCAGGAGTACTGGGAGAACCGCGACCGCCAGGTGAACTGACTCTGCACCCTGATCTACCACACCCCAGTAACACACACTGTGACGAGCATCTCTGCGTGTAACACGTGTGGTTGATGTTGCGAAAGTTATCAATGAGAAGGTTGGTGTTTGCGAGGGTGACGTGACAGAGTGCACCCGCATGCCTACTTGACGAGATTGCGGACGTCAGGCGGGGCTGGCGCCCGCCGAGGGGCACCGGGGAAGGAGTGAGGTGTTGAGCGTCAGGACTCGACGTCACCTCGCCGGCCGTGGGTTTGTCGCAGTGATGCTCGCGGTGCTGGCACTGGTGGGAAACCCGGCCATCGGGTACGCGCTGCCACCACCTCCACCCAACCCCAGCGACGATGATCTCAAGTCCAGCCAGGGTCACGTCGACGCCACAGCGACCAGGGTGGGACAACTGGCTAATCAGGTTGCCCAGGCGGACGCCGACCTGATGGCAAGTCAATCCCAGGTCGAGCTTCGGCACGAGCAGGCCAACAAAGCGCTGATCGAGCTCCAGGCCGCGGATAGCGCCGCGGCTTCCGCGAATCGAGCAGCGGATGGCGCCCGGGCGGAAGCCGACGCGGCCGCGGCGCAGATTGCGGGGGCGCGTCAGGATCTCGACGCGTTCGCGGCCGCGAGCTTCCGGCAGGGCAACACCGTCGGATCGCTGTCCGCCTTTCTGGGCTCGACCAGTCCGAAGGACCTGCTGGCCAGGGCCGAGCTGCTCGATGCGGTGGGCGGCGCTCAGCTACACGCGGTGGAGAACATGCGGCGAGCCCGCGTCGATGCCGCGAACAAGGACTCTCAGACCCGGGCGGCGCTGGCAGCGGCTCAGGTCGCCAAGCAAGCTGCCGCCGACGCCAAAACGGCGCTCGACACCGCCTATCGGGTGGCCATCGATACCGAGGCGACGCAATCCGCGAAGTCCACAGCTCTGCAGGCCCGTAAGACGGACCTCGAACGGCAACTCTACGACGCGCAGAACGCCGTTGCCGGGTTGCGTGGGCAGCGCCAGCGTTACGAGCAGTGGCGCGCCGAACGGGACCGCGAACAGGCTGCCGCCGCGGAGAGAAGTTCTGCTGTCACGGGCGGCGGCCCTCGCCTGGCCACCGGGGCTATCCAGTCCGTGATCAATCGGGCGATGGCACAGCTTGGCGTCCGCTATTCGTGGGGTGGCGGAAATGCCCAAGGACCCACGATCGGCGTTCGCTACGGCGGCGTCGCGGACACCTACGGCGATTATCGCAAGGTTGGCTTCGACTGCTCCGGTCTGATGATCTACGCGTTCTCTCAGGTGCTCGGTGGATCGTTACCGCACTACACCGGCTTTCAGTACAACACCGGCCGTAAGGTGCCGCTGGCCCAAAAGCGCCCGGGCGATATGCTCTTCTGGAGCAGCGACGGCGAAATCCACCATGTGGCGCTCTACATCGGCGGCGAACAGATGATCGAGGCGCCATATTCGGGGGCCGCGGTCCGCGTCACCTCGGTGCGCTACAGCGATATCATGCCGTACGCGGTCCGGGTGCTCTGAGCACCTTCACAGCCGTCACACCGATGCGGCGGTTGGGTCTGGCTGGACCCATTGCAGCGCTGCGGTGGGATCTGCGCCCCAGGATCTGTGCCCCAGTCTGACCCGTGCGAGGAGGACCCGTGAGTAAGGCCGACGGCGGGGCGCCGCAGCCGGCGTCCGGCCAGCCCGACCATCCCAGCCGAGCAGCCACCCCAGCCAGGGATGCCCAGCTCATCGAGCGGACGGTCTTCGAGATCCAGCGGGTGATCGTGGGCCAGGATCGGTTGGTCGAGCGGATGCTCGTAGGCCTGCTGGCTCGCGGGCACCTCTTGCTCGAGGGCGTGCCAGGGGTGGCCAAGACTCTCGCCGTGGAGACCATCGCCCGGGTAGTGGGCGGTTCGTTCTCACGTATCCAGTTCACTCCCGATCTGGTACCCGCCGACATCCTCGGCACTCGGATCTACCGGCAGGGCCGCGAACAGTTCGACGTTGAGCTGGGGCCGGTGATGGCGAACTTCGTGCTCGCCGACGAGATCAACCGCGCCCCGGCCAAGGTGCAGTCGGCGTTGCTGGAGGTGATGGCCGAACGACACGTGTCCATCGGTGGGACCACTTATCCGATGCCCACGCCGTTCCTCGTGCTGGCCACCCAGAACCCCATCGAGAACGAGGGCGTCTATCCACTTCCCGAGGCGCAACGCGACCGGTTCCTGTTCAAGATCCAGGTGGAATACCCCACGGTCGAAGAGGAGCGCGAGATCATCTACCGGATGGGCGTGCATCCTCCCCAGCCGCACCAGGTGCTGGACCCGGCCGAGCTGATCCGGCTGCAAGAGGTCGCTGGGCAGGTGTTCGTGCACCACGCTCTGGTCGACTACGTGGTGCGGTTGGTCCTCGCCACCCGGACACCCGCTGACCATGGTCTGTCCGACGTGGCCGGATGGGTCGCCTACGGCGCTTCCCCACGAGCCAGCCTGGGGATCGTCGCCGCGGCGCGAGCGTTGGCATTGATCCGCGGACGAGACTACGTCTTGCCGCAGGATGTGGTGGACGTGGCGGCCGACGTGTTACGCCACCGCCTGGTGCTCTCCTACGACGCGCTGGCCGACGGTGTGCCCGTCGAACACATCGTCACCCGGGTACTGCAAACCGTGCCGCTGCCACAGGTGTCAGCCCGTCCGCAGAGCACCGGCTCGGTGGCGGCTGATCCAGGGACGCCTGCCGGGGTGGCGGGCCCGAGCTGACTGACCGGATGACGTCGCCGAGGCAGGGCGGGCAGCGGCACAATTGGGCGCCCCCAGCGCTACGCGAGGGCGGGATGGAGGCCGGATTACGGGCGTTGGAGCTCACGGTCCGGCGCCGGCTGGACGGGCTGCTGCAGGGTAATCACCTCGGCCTGGTGCCGGGGCCGGGCAGCGAACCGGGGGAAGCCAGGCGTTACCAGCCCGGCGACGACGTCCGCCGGATGGACTGGGCGGTCACCGCGCGAACCACCGAGCCACATATCCGCGATACCGTCGCCGACCGTGAGTTGGAAACGTGGCTGGCCGTGGATCTGTCGGCCAGTCTGGACTTCGGCACCGCGGAGTGTGACAAGCGAGAGCTCGCGGTGGCCGCCTGCGCGGCCGTGGCCCACCTGACCAGGGGCGGCGGGAATCGGGTCGGCGCCGTGGTCGGTACTGGTGCCGATGTGCTGCGGATACCCGCTCGCGGCGGTCAGCCGCACGCCCTCGGGATGATCCGCCGGATCGCCGAAATGCCGCGCGCCACCGAGGGTGTTCGTGGCGATCTCGCCGGGATACTGGAACAGCTGCGCCGCCCACCGCGTCGTCGCGGGTTGGTCACGGTGATCTCGGACTTCCTCGGTCCACGATCTGGGGACGTCTTCGACTGGGAGCGGCCGCTGCGGGGGCTGTCCGGGCGGCACGACCTGATCGCGATCGAAGTGCTGGACCCACGCGACCTCGAGCTGCCTGACATGGGCACGGTGGTGCTCGCGGATCCAGAGACCGGCCGGCAGAAGGAGGTGGTGACCACACCGCTGCTGCGCCGGGAGTTTGCGGCCGCAGCGGCCGCGCATCGCGATGAGGTAGCCGCGACGTTGCGGCGATGCGGTGCCGCGCAGCTGGCGCTGCGCACCGACTCCGACTGGGTTTCCGACATGGTGCGCTTCGCGGTCACCCGCAAGCGTTACTGGTCGGGTGGTAGCGCATGAACCTGACCGGGTTCACCAGTCCGCTGTGGTTCCTACTGCTGATTGTGGTCGCGGCGTTGGCCGTCGGCTACGGGTGGATGCAGCGACGGCGGCGCCGGCAGGTCCTGCGCTTTGCCAATCTCGCCATGCTGGAGCGCGTCGCGCCCAAGCGTCAGGGCTGGTACCGGCACCTGCCGGTGGCGCTGCTGCTCGGTGCGCTGGTGCTGTTCACGATTGCTCTGGCGGGTCCTACCGCGGAGCAGAAGGTGCCGCGAAACCGGGCGACCGTGATGCTGGTGATCGACGTGTCCCTGTCCATGCGGGCCACCGATATCGAACCGACCAGAATCGCGGCGGCACAGCGCGAGGCGAAGAGGTTCGTCCACGATCTCACCCCCGGGGTGAATCTCGGTCTGGTGTCCTTCGCCGGTTCGGCCACCGTGCTTGTTTCGCCGACCACCGAACGGGTCTCGGTGATGCGGGCGATCGACAATCTGAAGCTCGCCGAAGCCACTGGTACCGGTGAGGCGATCTTCGCGGCGCTGTCTTCGATTGAGGCGTTCGGCGCCGTGGTCCCGGATGTCCAAGGACCGCCGCCGGCGCGGATTGTGCTGCTTACCGACGGCAAACAGACGGTGCCGACCCCCGACGGCGACGACTCACGCGGGGGGTTCACCGCGGCCCGCGCCGCGGCCGCCGCCAAGGTCCCGATCTCGGCGATCTCCTTCGGCACCGCCTACGGTCAGGTGGAGATCAATGGGGAGCGCCAGCCAGTGCCGGCCGACGATGACTCGATCCGAAGAATCGCGGACCTGTCCGGCGGGCAGTTCTACGACGCTGCCAGCGCCGGCCAGCTCAGCGATGTCGTTAGCACCCTGGGCGAGCAGATCGGCTACGAGACCAAGCGAGCCGACGCGAGTAAGCCATGGCTGATCGCTGGCACCCTGGCCGCGATAGTCGCCGCCGGCGGCGCATTGGCCATCGGGCAACGACTGCCCTGAGGGCTGGTCATGAATGCCCAACGGTGTCGTGGCAGTGTCATCACGCTGCCATCGCGCTGCGATGACACGACCGAAGGGAGCGCAGATGTCCCGTTCCGTGCTGGTCACCGGAGGCAACCGGGGGATCGGGCTGGCCATCGCTCACGCTTTCGCCAAGCAGGGCGATCGGGTTGCGGTGACACATCGGGGATCCGGCGTACCCGACGAAGTGCTCGGAGTGCGCTGCGATGTCACCGACGGCGCGGCCGTGGAAGCGGCATTCGCCGTGGCGGAGCAGGCGCACGGGCCGATCGAGGTGCTCGTCTCCAACGCCGGGATCACCGACGACACCCTGCTGCTCCGGATGACCGAGGAACAGTTTTCCCGAGTCCTCGATACCAACCTCACCGGCGCCTACCGGGTGGCCAAGCGCGCCGCGAAAAGCATGCTGCGGGCCCGTTGGGGGCGGATGGTGTTCATCTCCTCGGTGGTGGCGCTGTCCGGCGCGCCCGGGCAGGTGAACTATGCGGCCAGCAAAGCGGGCCTGATCGGTGTCGCCCGATCCATCGCCCGGGAGCTGGGGTCCCGGGCGATCACCGCCAACGTCGTCGCCCCCGGTTATGTCGACACCGAGATGACCGCCGACGTCAGCCAAACGCGCCGCAACGAGATCCTCAGCTCGATCCCACTGCGTCGCCAAGCTACCCCCGAAGAGGTCGCCGCGGTCGTGACCTTCCTCGCTTCAGACGCGGCCGGGTATATCACCGGGGCGGTGCTGCCGGTCGACGGCGGCCTGGGAATGGGTCATTGACCGGGGAGAGGACAACAGGTGGCGGGTCTGCTCGACGGCAAGCGACTGCTGATCACCGGCGTGATCACTGACGCGTCGATCGCTTTTCACGTAGCGCGCGTGGCGCAGGAGCAAGGTGCCCAGGTTGTGCTTACCGGGTACGGCCGGTTGCGCCTGGTGGAGCGGATCGCGCAGCGGCTGCCCCAGCCGGCGCCGGTACTGGAGCTCGACGTGGCCGACCAGGGCCAGTTGGACTCGCTGGCGCAGCGAATCGGTGAGCACGTCGACGGGCTGGACGGGGTGCTGCACTCCATCGGCTTCGCCCCGCCGTCCTGCCTGGGGGGAGAGTTCCTCAACGCGCCGTGGGAGGACGTGGCCACCGCACTGCACGTCTCGGCCTACTCGTTGAAGGCACTGACAATGGCGTGCCTGCCGCTGCTGGGTCCGGGTTCCTCGATCGTGGGAATGGACTTCGACAACCGGCAGGCCTGGCCCGCCTATGACTGGATGGGGGTGGCGAAGTCGGCGTTGGAGTCGGTGTGCCGATACCTGGCCCGCGACCTCGGCCCGCACGGTGTCCGGGTCAACCTGGTGGCGTCCGGGCCGGTGCGCACCTTGGCGGCCAAGTCCATCCCCGGCTTCGCCGCGTTCGAGAACGCGTGGGACGGTCGCGCTCCGCTGGGCTGGAACATCGACGATCCGACCCCGGTGGCTCGCACGGTCTGCGCGCTGCTTTCCGACTGGCTGCCGGCCACCACCGGCTCGATGGTGTGGGCCGACGGCGGCTTCCACGCGGTCGGCATCTAGTTGGTATGCCTTCAAGTACCGCCAACCCGGGGCGAACGGGTCTTCAACAGCCGCCAACCCGGGAAGGTTTAGGGCATTGATCGACGCATTGTTGGTGCTGTCCTTCGGTGGACCGGAAGGCCCTGACCAGGTACTCCCGTTCTTGGAGAACGTCACCCGCGGTCGGGGCGTGCCGCCGCAGCGGTTGGCTGAGGTAGCGCGGCACTACCTGCATTTCGGCGGAGTGTCGCCGATCAACCAGTGCAACCGCACCCTCATCAGCGCGATCGAGCAAGCGCTCGCCACTGCGGGGCTTGACCAGCCGGTGTACTTCGGCAACCGCAATTGGCATCCGTTGGTGGAGGACACCGTCGCCGCGATGGCCGCAGACGGGGTGCGCCGCGCAGCGGTGTTCGCCACGTCAGCCTGGGGTGGGTACTCAGGTTGCCGGCAGTACCACGAGGACATCGCCCGAGCCCGCCACGCCGTCGGGTCTGGGGCTCCCGAACTGGTGAAGCTGAGGCAGTTCTTCGATCACCCGTTGTTCATCGCGGCCTGCGCCGACGCGCTGCGTATCGCCGTCGGGGAGGCGGGCCCGACCGCACGGGTGGCATTCACGGCCCACTCGGTGCCGCTATCCGCGGACGCTGCGGCCGGGCTCTCGGCGCAGGGCGGTCACCGCTATTCCCGGCAGGTCGCCGACGCCGCCCGGCTGGTCGCCGACGCGGCAGGGGTGGACAGCTATGACGTCGGATGGCAGTCCCGATCCGGTTCCCCGCAAGTGTCCTGGCTGGAGCCGGATGTGACCGATTACCTCGACACGTTGCACGCCCAGGGGGTGCCCGGTGTCGTGGTGGCGCCCATCGGTTTCGTCTCCGACCACCTCGAAGTGGTGTGGGATCTCGATCACGAGGCCCGCCAACGAGCCGCCACTCTCGGGATGAGTTTCGGGCGGGCGGCCACCCCTGGTACCGACCCACGGTTCGCCGAGATGGTGGTGGAGCTGGTCGCCGAGCAGGTGTGCGGGGCACCCGCCCGCCGATGCTCGCAGGTTCCGGCAGCCGGTCAGGGAGTCAACGGAACGCCCTGCGCAGCGGACTGCTGTCAACCAGGGGGGTAGCCGGATCAGCGCCGCCCAGCGCGCGGGGTCAGTGCCCGCACTGCCTCGGCGACAGCACAGCGGCGCGCTTCTCGCACCGCGGTGAACAGCGGTCGCAGCGCGGCGGAACGGGCTGCGGCCACAGACGCGGACAGCGCACCACCGAGGTTGTCGGTGTCCGCGGCGCGCAGGATCGCCTCCACCTCATCAGCCTGCTCGAGTACCCGCAGCGCGCGAGCCGGGGTGCCCTCGGGCCACGGCGGCCGGACTCGCAGCTCCAGCGCTTCGGCGATCTCGGCTCGGACGCCGGGGCGGTGCCGGGCCAGGTCGAGCTCCACCAGCGTGGTCGCTGCCTGACGGACCGCGCCGCGCAGACCGTGCTCGGCATCGGACAGCTCAGGTTCGGGGGCTGGGGAGAGCCGGCAGTCAGCGAACACCGTCCAGCGCAGTACGCCTTCGGCGACCGTGTTCGGCACCGCAGCCAGCTCCGCACCGGTGAAGACGGAGACTTCGCCGGTGAGCAGCGCTGCCGCGGCGAGCGGCCCTTCGGGCGGCAGACCCCGCACGTCGCCGGGTACCGGCAACAACAGCTGGCCGACGCCAGCCCCCGCGCGCCGAGCTGCGGCCAGTAGGCCGACCACAGAAGTCGGGACCTCTCCAGGCGCCGGCAGGTCGAGCTGGCGCGCGGTGGCCTCGTCCACGGCCACGACCTCGTGCAGGCCGGCCCAGGTATGCAGGCCGTCGATCACAGCGTCAGGGGCGGCGCAGCCGTGCAGCCAGGCTGAGGCCCACACGGTGAATGTCGCGCTGGGGCATGGCACGGGGTAGGAGCGTAGAACGCGGACTCGCAACATGCACGCCCGGCGTGGCTACGCAGTGGAATTCGGCCCTCCGGCTATCGTCGGAGCGGTGCCCCCCAGCAACCTACCGAGCAGCTCAGCGGGGCGTAACGCACGATATGGACCGGACGTGCTCCGGCAGCCACGTCAGCGTCGGGAGGTTCCCCAGCTGCTCGCTGAGACGGGCGTGGTGGTGGAGGACGCCGCGAGTGGATTCTGCGGCGCCGTGCTCCACTGTGGACGTGACTCGGTGGAGCTTCAGGACGCTCAGGGTCGGGTCCGAACCTTCCCGCTTCGCCGCGCCGCGTTTCTGGTCGACGGCGATCCGGTCACTCTGGTCCGCCCGGTGCAGCGGACCACCGCGGAAGCGATCCGGTCGGCGTCCGGATCAGTCCGGGTGGCGCGGACGCGGGCCCGGATCGCCCGGGCCAGCCGGATCTGGGTAGAGGGCAAGCATGACGCTGAGCTCATCGAACGGGTCTGGGGCCACGATCTGCGGGTAGCCGGTGTGGTCGTGGAGCCACTTGACGGTGTGGATTACCTGGCTGACCGGGTGGCGGAGTTCGAGCCCGCCCCAGATCGGCGGCTCGGCGTGCTGGTGGATCACCTGGTCGTAGGTAGCAAGGAAAGCCGTCTCGTGGCGGCGGTGCGCTCGCCACGCGTGCTGGTGACCGGCCACCCATATGTCGATATCTGGCAGGCTGTGCGGCCCGCGGCGCTGCGCATCTCGGGCTGGCCTGACGTGCCGCGCGGGATTCCATGGAAGGACGGCGTGTGCTGGGAGCTGGGTTGGGTGGATGGGACCGGGGTCGCGGATCCGGCACAGGGATGGGCGCGGGTGTTGGGCGCCGTAGAGGGTTTCCGCGATCTTGAACCGGCCCTGCTGGGCGCCGTCGAGCAGCTCATCGACTTCGTGACGGCCGGGTAGCGAAACGCGATCACGATCACCGCAGAATCCTGCCCCAAGATCTGCCAAGATGGGTACATGGCCGCTGTCGTGTGGCTCGTTGCCGGGCTGCTGCTGATTGCTGCCGAGGTACTGACCAGTGGCTTCGTGTTGATCATGCTCGGGGTGGGTGCGCTGGTAGCCGCGGGGTTCGCTGAGCTGGGCGCTGGGCCATTACTGGAGGTCATCGTTTTCGCCGGCACCTCGGTGGCCCTGACCACCGTGGCCCGTCCGGTGCTCAAGCGCCGGCTGCATACCGCCCACGTGCCGACTAACGTCGACGCGTTGGTCGGCGATAAGGCGATTGTGGTCAGCACTGTCGACGCACACGGCGGCAAGATCAAGCTTCGTGGGGAGCTGTGGTCGGCGCGAGCGTACAACGAAACTGAGGTACTGCAGCCCGGTGACGCGGTGAGGGTGATCACCATCGCCGGTGCCACTGCCGTCGTTTTGGGGGAGCCTTTATGAGCGTGGCGCTGCTAGTGGTCATCGTGGTCATCCTGTTGGCGATCGTCGCCACCGTCGTCAGGGCCGTGGTGGTGATCCCGCAGGCGTCCGCCGCGGTTGTTGAGCGGCTCGGCCGCTACCGCGGGACGTTCACTCCGGGGCTGAACTTCCTGGTGCCCTTCATCGACCGGATCCGGGACCGGATCGACCTCCGGGAGCAGGTGGTGTCCTTCCCGCCGCAATCGGTGATCACCAAGGACAATCTGACGGTCGACATCGACACCGTCGTGTACTTCCAGGTGACCACCCCGAAGGATGCAGTGTACGAGATCTCCAACTACATCGCCGCGGTCGAGCAGTTGGCCACCACCAC
>JBOHFC010000320.1:0-6459 GCA_050701375.1 Pseudonocardiaceae bacterium | reverse complement strand
GTCCTTGCGGTTGACCCACCAGGTGAAGTTCAGCAGCAGCTTGTGAAACACCCGGGCCAGGAAGTCGAAGTCATGCGAGCCGTCGTTCTCGAAGACCCGCAACGCGGCCCAGGCGTGCACCGGTGGGTTGACATCGCCGAAGGCCCACTCGTAGGCGGGCAGCTGACCGCCCGGGTGCATGTACCACTCACGCAGCAGCAACAGCAGCTGGTTCTTGGCGAAGGTCGGGTCCAGGCGCGCCAGCGGCACGCAGTGGAAGGCGAGGTCCCAGGCGGCGTACCAGGGATATTCCCAGGGGTCCGGCATCGAGATGACATCAGCGTTGTTGAGATGCCGCCAGGAGGAGTTGCGCCCGTGCTGCCGTTGCGCTGGTGGCGGTGGGCCGGCCGGGTCGCCGTCGAGCCAGCGTGCCACGTTGTAGTGGAAGAACTGCTTGCCCCACAGCATCCCGGCCATCGCCTGGCGGAGCACCAGAGCATCATCGGCGCTGCACCGGGCTGGGGTCAGCACACGGTAGAACTCATCTGCCTCGGCTCGACGAGCCGTCATCACCTCGTCGAATCCGGCTCCCAACTCACCGGCCCGAAGTTCACGGGCGTTGTCGCCCGCGATCAGCCGTACCCGCACCACGGCACGGCCACCGGCCGGCACGTCGAGCCGGTACCACAGTGCACCCTTGGTGCCGACCCCGCCGAGGTTGACAGTCCCGGCACCGGCCACGACGTGATCGTTGATCCCGTCCTTGGGATACGCCGAACGGCCCGGCAGTCCGTACAGTCGCTGGGTGTTCGTCTCGTTGTCGCACAGCAACGGCTGTGGAGCACCATCACCGCCGAGGACGAGCGTTCCCAGCGTCTCGTGCTGCGCGAGTAGCGTCCCGTCCGCCTCAGCGCGGATCTCCGGTACGGCGTCCTGCCCGGGTAGTCCCCACGCCCACGTGTTGCGGAACCACAGCGTCGGCAGCACGTGCAGGGTCGCCGCCTCCGGGCCGCGGTTGTCCACGGTGATCCGCAGGCACAAGTCGGTCGGGCCGGCCTTGGCGTAGTCGACCGTCACCGCCCAGTACCGGTCCTGCCCGAACACGCCGGTGTCGACCAGCTCGTACTCCGGGGCGTCCTTGCCGCGGCGGCGGTTCTGTTCGACCAGGTCGGCGTAGGGGAAGGGCCGTTGCGGGTAGTGGTAGCGCCAGGTCATCCAGGAGTGGGTGGGGGTGGAGTCCAGGTACCACCAGTAGTCCTTGACGTCCTCGCCGTGGTTGCCCTCCGGCCCGGTCAGCCCGAACATCCGCTCCTTGAGGATGGGGTCGACGCCGTTCCATAGCGCCATTGCCAGGCAGAACGTCTGGCGGTCGTCACAGACCCCGGCCATGCCGTCCTCGCTCCAGCGGTACACCCTTGAGCGGGCGTGATCGTGCGGGAAGTAGTCCCAGGCCTCGCCGAAGGCGCTGTAGTCCTCCCGAACCGTGCCCCAGGCCCGCTCGGACACATACGGGCCCCAGGCCCGCCAGGCCGCCATGCCCGCATCTGCTTGCTGAAGCCGGGCGTGCTCGGCTGACCTCGTCTGCACCATGGTGTCCAGTACACCAGCTCCGTCCGGACGTTACAGGCTTCGTCAGGTGATCACTTCGATCTCACCGCCCGGATGGGCCCGGTGCAGGCGAACATACCGGCTGCGACCACGTTCGCCAGGGCGGCCAACAGTCCCAAAGCAGTCACCCAGGCAGGGACAAGCCGGGCCAGGTGGGCGCCCAGCGCCACGCCTGCCGCCATGACGACACTCGGGACCACGGCTATCGTGAAGCCGATGAACAGCCCGGTCCAGCGCTAGCGCGGTCACCAGACGTAGCCCGGCGTTGGGGTCGCTCACCGCCGGCCACTGCAGAGCGGCACGCAGGTTGGGCAGCTCGACGGCGAGGCTGCGGAGCACCGGGTCGTCGCCTCCGGCGCCGAGCACGTGTGGTTCAGCCGCCTCGACGAGCGCCAGGTGACAGGCCAGGTGACGCTCGCGCAACGGGTCGACCTCGCCAGCGTCGGACAGCTGCGCGGTGGCGTACTGGCGGACGGCCTCCAGCAGGCGGTAGCGCGCCTCCGGCCCGTGCTCGTCCGGTGTGACCAGCGTGGACATGGCCGTCTCCTGGTAGGTCGTTCGGGTGGCATAGCTGGCCGCGAGCAGTGCCGCCCGTTACGTTCCCCGCCCCGAGGACACTGCATGAGTGTGACGACTCCGCTGCGCATCGCCTTCGGTCCCGCCGTGTGTACTTCGCTGGCCGAGGGTGGTGATCGGGAATGGCTGGTTGCGGACGGCTGTGGCGGCTACGCGATGGGCACAGTCTGTGGCCTGCGCACCCGGCGCTACCACGGTCTGCTGGTGCCCGCGGTGGGAGGACCGGCGACTCGCCACTTCGGTCTGGTCGCACTGGACCCGGTCCTGATGCTGCCGTCGGGCGCCTCGGTGCGGCTCGCCACCCACGAGTGGGCAGGCGGGGCAGTGGCGCCCACCGGGCACACCTACCTCGAGTCGTTCGACCTCGACGACGGGTTGCCGCGCTGGCGGTGGCGGGTCGGCGACGTCGTACTCGAGTGTGAGCTGGCGATGCGCCACGGCGCGTCCTCGGTGGCGGTGGTGCACCGGCTGCTCGCGGGCGGGCCGTGCCGGCTGGTGGTGGAGGCATTGGTGACCTGGCGCGACGCGCACGGCGAACGTTTCTCCGGCGGGCCGCTGCCAGTCGAGCGTGTTGACGGTGGGGCGGTGGTCGAAGGATCGTTCCGGCTTCGTGGGCCTGGCTGGGCGCCGGCCGGCGACTGGTACCGCGGCGTGCATGCCCGGCTGGAGGCGCAGCGTGGGCTCAATGCGGAGGAGGACGTGTGGCTGGCCGGCCGGTTCGCCGCCGACCTGTCCCGCGCTGGCGACACCCTGCCGGTGTCTGCGTGGTACGGCCACCTCGAGGTCGAGCCGGCACCGGCCGTCGACGTGGTGGCGGCTGCCCGCGTGCGGGCCCACACGCTGGTGGTAACCGCTGGTACGGCCGACGAGGTGGCGGCGCGCCTGGTGCTGGCTGCCGACGCGTTCGTCACCACCGCGCCCGACGTCGTCGCAGGTTACCCATGGTTCGGTGCCTGGTCGCGGGACACCATGACCTCCTATGAGGGGCTATTCCTGGCGACCGGTCGGGCCGAGGAGGGGCGGGCGCTGCTGCGCGACTACGCCGCGACGGTCTCCGAGGGGATGCTGGCCAACACCGCCGACACCGGCGCGACCGAATACAACACCGCCGACGCCACGCTGTGGTTCGTCCATGCCGTCGAGCGCCATGTCGCGGCGACCGGCGACCTCGACCTCGCCGCCGCTGTGCTAGCCGTGCTGGACGGCGTGGTCAAGGCGCACGTGCAGGGCACCCGGTACGGCATCGGCGTCGACCCCGCCGACGGGCTGCTGATCCAGGGGCAGCCCGGCTACGCGCTGACCTGGATGGACGCCCGGGTCGACGGGGTTGGTGTGACACCGCGCATCGGCAAGGCGGTGGAGATCAACGCGCTGTGGGTGAACGGTCTCGCGGCGCTGCGGGCGCTGCACGCGCGCCTCGGCTCGGCTGCGCCCGAAATCGCCGCGCTGCACGAGCGCGCCCATTCGTCCTTCGCCGCCCACTATCCCACCGGCGACGGGCTCTACGACGTCCTGGACGGCCCAACCGGCGACGACGACCGCGTGCGGCCCAACCAGTTGCTCGCGTTCTCGCTGCCGCATGCGCCGGTCACCGACCCCAGGGCGGTCCGCGCGCTCGCCGCGCCGCTGCTCACTCCGCTTGGGCTGCGCAGTCTCGCGCCCGGCTCACCCGGCTACCGTGGCCAGCACCGTGGGGGATCGCGCGAGCGCGACAGCGCCTACCACCAGGGCACCGTCTGGCCATGGCTGATCGGTCCATACGTCGACGCCTGCCGGCGCACCGGCGTCCCCACCGACGGCGTGCTCGACGGTTTGGTGGCGCACCTGGCCGAGTGGGGCCTCGGCTCGGTTTCCGAGACCGCTGATGGCGACGCACCTCACGCCGCCACCGGCTGCCCCTTCCAAGCCTGGTCGGTCGCCGAACTGAACCGGGTCATCCGGCTGACCGTGTGATGACCTCCCGTGATGACCTCCCGTAATGACCTCCCAGGCCCGCCTGCGCAGCTAGAGGTCAACTCGGTGGCGGCGCGCGACTGTGCCCAGCCGTAATCGTTGAGCCCTTGTGAACGACAGGTACGGGCCGAGCACTCCAGGAGGCATCAGTGTCTGAACCACGGACTGCCGCTACGCAGGACGCCGACCAGTACGCCGCGCACCGGATGGCCGCAACCGCCGCCGCGAAGGCCAGGCGCCTGTGGCCGAACACGATCGGTGAGGTGCTCGCCGGCGAGGTGATGGCCCTGCTTGAGCTACCGCCGTGGCTGCGGTCCCAGACCCGCACCCAGCAGCTGATCGACGCGATCCTCAGCCTCCCGGAGGGGACTCCGAACGCGAGCACCGGCCATGCCGCCTAGTCTGCGGTGCCGGTACGCGGTGCGGTGTCAGCGCGCCAGGTAACCGCCGTCGACGGTGAGCACCGTGCCGGTCACGTAGGACGCCGCCGGTGAGGAAAGCCACACGACCGCGCGAGCGATCTCCTCTGGTTGGGCGATGCGGCGCAGCGGGACATCGGCGAGCAGTTCGTCGCTGACATCGGAGGTCAACCCGGTGCGGGTGATGCGGACCCCGGTCAGCCCGCCTCGGCCGTGTCAGTTCGTCACACGATCCGCGTCACAGGATCGAAACTTTCGCGGAGGAGCCAGCAGCGCCCCGCGAGGAGAGACCGGCTGCTTAACCGCGGGCCACGCCGGGCCAGATCCGCTCGGTCCGGAGCCCGATAGGTTCAGCCCTGTGGGTACTCCGATCACTGTGCGTCGGGCGAGGGTCGGGGACGTCCGCAGGATCAAGGATCTGGTGGACTGCTACGCCGGTGCGGTGCTGCTGAGCAAACAACTCGTCACGCTCTATGAAGACGTCCAGGAGTTCTGGGTTGCGGAACGGGACGGCATGGTGCTGGGCTGCAGTGCGTTGCACGTGCTCTGGGAGGACCTGGCTGAGATCCGCACCCTGGCCGTACACCCGGACGCGGTAGGCCAGGGGGCCGGACACGCGATCGTCGCGCAACTGGTGGAGCAGGGGCGGGCGCTGGGGTTGCGCCGGTTGTTCGTGTTGACCTTCGAGGAGCGCTTCTTCTCCCGGCACGGGTTCCGGACCATCGAGGGGGCGCCGGTGACCGCCGAGGTCTATGAGGAGATGCGCCGCTCGCAGGACGAAGGCGTCGCCGAGTTCCTCGACCTTCCCTACGTCAAACCCAACACTCTGGGCAACATCCGGATGCTCCTCGAACTGTGACTCCCAGGCTCAGTCCGTCTCGTCGCCGCTTCCGGCGCCACCGGGGGCGCCGCCGCGAAGCAGGTACAGCAGCCCGTCGAGCTCATCAGGCTTGGCTAGGACCTCGCGAGCCTTGGACCCCTCCGAGGGACCCACCACTCCCCGGCTCTCCAACAGGTCCATCAGCCGGCCGGCCTTGGCGAAGCCGACTCGCAACTTGCGTTGCAGCATCGACGTCGAGCCGAACTGCGACGTCACCACAAGCTCGGCCGCCTGCAGCAGCACCTCGAGATCGTCACCGATATCCGGATCGACCTCCTTATGCTCCCCCGGCTTGGATGCGGTGACACCGTCGGTGTATTCCGGCGTGGCTTGGTCCTTGGCGTAGGCGACGACCTTGGCGATCTCGGCATCACCGATGTAGGCGCCCTGGATGCGGACCGGCTTGGACGCGCCCATCGGCAGGTAGAGCCCGTCGCCCATGCCGATCAGCTTCTCCGCGCCGGGTTGGTCCAGGATCACCCGGCTGTCGGTGAGCGAGGAGGTGGCGAAGGCCAGCCGCGACGGCACGTTGGTCTTGATCAGCCCGGTGACGACATCGACGCTGGGCCGCTGAGTGGCCAGCACGAGGTGGATCCCGGCGGCCCGGGCCTTCTGCGTGATGCGAACGATCGCGTCCTCGACGTCGCGCGGAGCGGTCATCATCAGGTCAGCCAGCTCGTCTACGATCGCCATGATGTAGGGATAGGGGCGGTACTCGCGCTGCGAGCCGGGTGGCGTCGCGACCTCGCCGCTGCGCACCTTGGCGTTGAAGTCGTCGATGTGCCGCACCTTCGCGGCCTGCATGTCCTGGTAGCGCTGCCCAAGACGCGCTCCGGGAAAATCATGAGGCGGTTGCTCAAGCAAATCGCGGCCGGGACGGAGATCAAAGGAGACACAACGACCCTGGAGGATTTCAACGTCCTGGCGCGGTTGGGCAGCAGCGAGGAGTGACCAAGCGAAGAAAAACGAGGAAAAAGAACTTGCACCAGCGCTTGGCGGTTTGTAGGTTGCTACGCCTTTGGAGCACCCATAGCTCAATTGGAT
>JBOHFC010000319.1:0-31510 GCA_050701375.1 Pseudonocardiaceae bacterium | reverse complement strand
AACCGGTGCTTTGACACCGGTTCCCACTCACGACCGGTTCTCAGATGGTGGTCACTTCGCTCAGAACAGCGAGTTGACCGTCAGCGACACCGTTTTCGATGTCGATGGTTTGAACGCTGCCGGGTTGGTGGGTGTGAACACCGCTGTGAGCATGTGCGTTCCCTTCGGTAGCGGGTCGATGAGCAGGGCGAAGCCCCCGAACACCGGCACAGGTGGCCCGATTGCGGTGGTGCCGTCCTTGATCTGGACGGTTCCGTTCGCGTTGGCCGGCGCCACGTTCACCAGGAAGATCTCGGGAATCCCCAGGAAACCTGGGTTCGGGATCACGTCAAGCGTGGTGGTCGTGGCCTTCGGCGCGGGTGTTGGCGACGGCGACGGTGTCACCCTCGGTGTGGGCGACGGCGACGGAGTCACCACCGGAGTCGGCGACGGCGACGGAGTCACCACCGGAGTCGGCGACGGCGACGCGTTGGGAATGACGGTGTAGTTAAGTGAAGCGTCGAAGATGAGACCACCGGTGAAGGTCCCGAACTGCTGCCCCGCCGGACCGTTGATGTCGGTGCAATGCAGGGTCACGTGGTACTCACCGGGCATGAGCGGCTTGCCCGCTACCGTGGCATCGTCAAGAAGGGTGTCGGAGAACCGCAGCGAAAACGGGAATCTGGTGGAGAAAGCGGAGCTGCTGCTGGTGGTTCCGGTAACCGGGAACTGTCTGGTGTCCGGGAAGGTCGCGGTGTCCGGAGCCGTCCCGTCCGCTCCCACCGGCCCGACGATGGTCACGTTGACCGCTTTCGTCCCTGTAGGGCAGGGAGCCGAGGTGTTGCTGGTGATAGCAGTCGTGCCGTCGCCCGTCGACGGCGTGAGGGTGTCGGTACCCAGCGTGCCGGGCGGTACGGTGGCGTTGGCCACCCCATTCGCCAGCAACACCGCTCCGGCGGTGACTGCGGCCACCACTGCCCCCGACATTAGCCGGGTCAATATTTTTCTCTTATGCACGATATGACTCACTCTCACAGAGAAGCAGCGGTCTAATTGGTCGTTACGAGGCTGGTGTCACCGCAGTTCGAGGCCAGACTGAACCCATGTTGTTGGATCACGGTGGGGTTGGAGCAGACCTGGGACGTCGGGCCGACGAACAGGTCGTGGACCGTCCCCGGGCCAGTCGGGCTAGTGACATTGGGGGTTCTCACGACGTTGTAAACAGGCCGCGAAATCGCCGAGTTCGGGTTCAGAGTCTCGGGCGGGATCCCGTTGATCGACCCGAGAATTGCGAATCCATGGATATCTTGCTCCACCCGGTTGACCTGAGCGAAGTACGGCGCGGACGAGTACGTGATCAGGTTCGCTGGGTCGGTGAGCACGGTCCCGTCGTTGGCCAGCAGCCCGACCCCGTGCGAGTCCTTGTCCCTGACACAGGGGAAACTCGTGGTGTAGGTCGCCGAGTCCGTGATCCCGAGAGTCTTGAAGAACAACGTCCGGTTTCCGGCACCGAACCCCCCGATCAACGGTTTGAACCCATTCGGGTTGGACGGGAAAGTAAGCGCGGGATCGCACTGGTAGATTCTCTTCAGAGTCGGGATATCGAGACTCAAAGGAACGGTGCCATCGGAGCGGACCGCGTAGGTGAGAGCGTCCGTGGCCACCGGGATATAGGTAAATCCCGTGGGGCGAGTGGCTTTATCAGCGGAGGTCACCACACGGGCGGCATCCCAACACGTAGGACGCTGGATCAACCGGTCGAAACCGTCGCCGCCTTGCTGGGGCCGTTCAATGTTCTGGCATTCAGGATGCGCGGCAGGGTCCCTCGTGGTGATGGATGTCGGCCCTTCCACGTCCCATGACCCGCAGGGCGGGAAGTTGCCGGGGGGGACACCAGGGATGATGTTGTTACACAGGTCGCTCATGAGGCCCTCGGTCGTCTGCGCGCCACCAATTTCTATCGGCGGGTACGGGACGTTGGGCGGGTTCGGCGGGGGGTTGGGGTCAGCCAGTGCCGTGCCCGCCGTGAGGGCCACGGCCGCCATACAGGCACCCACCGCCAGGAACAGTCTTCTCTTTCGCATTTGCAGCTATCCTTTTGAACGCAGGGATGCACGGACTGCTGTCCGGGCACACGCCAGCGACGGCGAAACCAGTGGCATGCCAACCACGCCGTCACTGGGGTCTTGCACAGAAAGTTGGCCGGGCCGTGGCCGGGAGCTGAAGACTCCTGGTCACTGCTCGGTCGGCGTCACCCCCTTTCGCCAGCGACTCGGTAACCCGCCGCTGAGCACCCGCATGACCGGGGAAGACGACGCCGCCAGCGCACCGGCGATCAGGATCACCCGAAGCAACGCACCCACCGCGGGCGTGGGCAGCGACGGAGTCCGCCGCGCCCGGGTGACCGGCTGTTGAGGCACGCTCGGTGTGTTGGCTGGCGGGCCGCCGAGTGGGGCGATGACACCTCTGGGCGTCCCAGACTGCCCGCCACCCGGGTTCGTCGTGGTGCTACCGGTCCCCGCTGCGGTGTTGGAGCCTCCGGGCAGGTCCTGGGTGGGGCCGCTGGTGGTCGACGGTGGTGGTGCCGGTGAGTTGGTGGGGGTCTGGCTGGTCGCGGCGGTCTTTCCCGCCTGGGCCTCGATGGTGGCGGCGGCCGCGATGGTCTGCGCCTTGAGCGGGTCAGGCAGGGGCACCATGCCGGGCGGGAGTAGGCCGGGGTCGAGACCCTGCTGCTGGCCCGGGCCACCCGCATATCGCAAGAACGTCGCGTAGTCTTTCCCGGCCGCCGCGTTCAGCGTCGCGGGCGAGGTCACCGCGTAGCTCAACGCAACCAACGGGTAGGCCGCCGGGTCGCTGGTACCAGGATTGGACGTCAGCACCCCAGCTACCGCACTGGGTTTCATGGCCGCTTCACCGGCCAGCAGGCTCTCGGTGGTGGGGGCGACGTATGTCCCCGCGGCGTTGAGCAACTGCGCGGTCGGCAGGCCGTACCGGGAGGCAGTCGCCGCGTCCACCACCGCCAGCAACGCGTCATGGCCAGGAAAATCTCGGGAACCCTTTTGCGAGGCCGGTGGGTGGGCGGTGGGGTTGAAGTACCGGGTCAGGGGGTCACCGCGACTGGCCGAGCGGCCGGCGTCGTGCATGTCGTTGGCGAACGGGAAAGCATCTAGCGTGCAGTTTTGGAACGGGAGGCGATTTGTGCCGTCGTTGAAGATCTCGTCATCGCAGCTCTGGTCGTTGCGGGGGAAGACGGCCGTGGGCAAGGCGAGGTCTTTGTTGTTGGGGTTGATCACCATTCCGGATGGATCGGCCTTACCGGCCAAAAATGCGCTGGCGTCCGGGTCGGCCTTGATCCAGCTCCACAACAATGAGGTGACATCCGCCCCGTCAATCTGCGTCAGCGGTTGGGGCACCGTCTGGGCGATGTTAACGAACCCCTTGTACTGGGGATTGAGATTCAGGAACTCGGGATCCGTGAGCAAACCGTCGGGGTTGTTCTTCAGGTAGTCCGGAAACGGTGCGTCGGTTGTGAGCACCGACTGCCGGTAGGATTGGGTAAGTAGCTTAGCCACCAGCCGCGGTGTGAGTTTCATAGACGTGAACCGCACGCCGTTCTTCAGCTGGTCGGGGGTGGGTGCCACGCCGGGGGCGGGAGCGGGTGGCTGATGGTCGATGTTGAAGGCGATGGTCAGTCCGGACAGCCCCACTGGCGCGTAGACCAGCGGATCCGCCGGTAGCTGGTCTGGTGGAATCGGGTTGGTGACCACCGCCAGCTTGCCGGCCATCTGGCTGCGGGCCACGTCGTCGGGCAGCTGGGTGTAGTTGAACAGGGCGCCGCCTCCGGCGCAGAGCGCCGGCTGCCATGAGCTGACCGCGTCGGTCACGAGCTCGTGACCGATCACGGGACGTTCCGGCGCCCCGATCGGGCATGCTTGACCCACCGGCTGGAACTCCAGCGGGACCACGATCCGGTTGTCCCAGTTGGACTGGCTCAGGGGCGAGGAGACCAGCTGGCTGTTTTGGCCATGGGTGCCGTCGCGGATCGAACCATCCACTTCCTTGGTGCCCCGCGGCACGATCACCAACCAGCAGGACCGGCCCTTGCTGACCCCGCCGGTGGTGGTGACCGGGTCGCCACAGCCCAGGCCCGCGGCCTGGCGCGCGGTCTCGACCTCGAAGAACTCCTCACCAGTGCCATCACCAAGGGTACGGGCCAGCGGGATCTCATTGGTGACGTAGGAGTCGAAGAAGTCGTTGCCGTTCTGCGTGGCTGCGCCGATCGGTTTGGGCGTTCCCACCGCCCAGAACGGCACGAAGACCGCGCCGAAGGTCCCCGGCGGCGTGAGTGCCTCCTCCGGGTCCTGGTGGCCGGCTACACCCCGGTCCACCTGGTTACAACACGCGCCGGAGTCGGTGGTCGCCCCGAACTGGCACTGAGTGCGGTCCGGGCCAGCCGGGTCATCACCCCAGCACTGCATGATCTGCAGGTAGTTGTTAAAAAAGTCGGAGGAGGGCACCGTCGGCGTGCCGCCGGTCCAGGAGACCGTGACGGTCTGGTTGATGAGGTTCTTGGTCTGGCTGACGGTCACCTTCAGGTTCGCGAAGTCGCCCTTGCCGGACACTGTGACCGCCGAGTCGGACGCCGTCGGATCCGCAGCGGCGGAGGCCGGCGGCGAGCTGGGCAGGATGCTGATCATGGCGGCGCCCAGCATCATCGCCAGTAGTCCCGCTACCACGCGCCGCCCGCTCATGCCCGCGGTCCTCGCCGGTCGCGCATGGAGCGGGCGCTGGGCGCGCGCAGCGCATGCGTCCCTGCCACGACGGGGCGCACCGGCGGCCAGTGCGGCCACGCGGTATCGACCCGGTGTCCTAACTGGCACGGCTGCGCCCGATCTGGCGGCTAATGCGTGCTCCGCAGATGCGGATCGACACAAGTGAACCTTTCTCAACTCACGGATATCAGTGGGGGGACGCTGCGCCTTGAAGGTGAACAGCGGCAGTCCAGCAGACGATCAGGGGACTGCCACCTGCCCTACGAGGGACAGCCAGCCGGCCATTCGGATCTTTAAAATGATCTATGAGCAGGCGCCACCAGCTACGACGCCGGATCGTCGATTTTCTCGTCGCCGGGCACCCGGGCGGCCCGGAAGAGCGGCGCCCGTCGCTCAGTACGAGTTCCCGCTCCCCCGACCCGGGGTCACGAGGCACTGAAGAGTTGACACCTCGAGGACCTGGAGACAGTGAGCAATCTCTTGTGGGGTTTGCCGACGTGCCCTTGTCAACAGCTGGATCCCTGTCCTTGACCTTGGGGACACGGGGTCCTGGCCCACGAACTTCGTATTTGCGGAGGCTGTGCTATGGCGATGCATCCGCGACCTGCTGGCAGCACCGTCGCGCGCAGGAGGGCCGTCAGGCCGGCGTGGGTTCGCCTGAACCGGCGCGGCCCGTCTACCCCACCGCCGAGCGGAGGCACTCTCCAAGACCGGCGTGAACAATCGTTTAACAGCAATTAACGGCAACCAGGCGCGCTCATGAAACACCGTTTAGGTAAGGTCAACACTTAAGGAAACGCCGCTGAGGTCAGCACCCTATCCCGTCCGAGTGCGGGACGTCACCTGCGGTTTTGGGCCGGGGGGTGACGAACGGTCCACACAAAGCGACCGACAGGGGCGTTGACATTCCCTTTTATGGTTTCCAGCGTGACCCTCGGCGACCTCGCCCCGGCCGACACCCCCGGTGCTCCGCAAACTCCTGCGCTGCTCGTTGTCGACATCGTCATTCCGGTGTACAACGAGGAGAAAGGCCTTGAACCGTGCGTGCGACGGCTGCACGCGCACCTCAGCTCCGAGATGCCCTACCCGTTCCAGATCACCGTCGCCGACAACGCCAGCACCGACACCACCCTCGAGATCGCCAACCGGCTGGCCGCTGAGTTCCCGTCGGTACGGGTAGTGCACATGCCGGAGAAGGGCAAGGGACGCGCGCTTCGGGCAGTCTGGTCGGCGTCGGAGGTCGCCGTACTGGCCTACATGGACGTCGACCTGTCGACTGACCTGGCGGCGGTGTTGCCGCTGATCGCTCCGCTGGTCTCGGGCCACTCCGACCTCGCCATCGGCACCCGGCTGCACCGGGGGTCCCGGGTCGTGCGCGGCGCCGAGCGGGAGTTCATCTCGCGTAGCTACAACCTGATGCTCCGCCACACCCTGGCCACCCACTTCTCCGATGCAGCATGCGGGTTCAAGGCCATCCGGCGCGAAGTCGCCACACACCTGCTCCCCCTGGTCGTGGACGACGCGTGGTTCTTCGACACTGAGCTGCTCGTCCTCGCCGAACGCACTGGCCTGCGCATCCACGAGGTCCCGGTCGACTGGATCGACGACCCGGACAGCCAGGTACACATCGTCAACACCGCGAAGGCCGACCTTCGCGGGATTGCCCGGCTGGCTGGAGCCTTCGCCACCGGCGAACTGCCGATCATCGAACTCCAGGCCCAGCTGGGCCGGGCCCCGCTGGAGCCCGCGACACCGGGCGTACCAGCCGGGCTGACCCGTCAGCTGGTGCGCTTCGCCGCCGTCGGGGTGTTCAGCACCGTGATGTACCTGGCCCTGTTCCTGCTGCTGCGCGATCCCGCGGGCTCGCAGGGGGCCAACTTCCTGAGCCTGCTGCTCACGACGATCACGAACACGGCGCTGAACCGGCGGTTCACCTTCGGAGTCTTCGGCCGGCAGCGGATGACCCGCCATCAGTTTCAGGGCCTGATCGTCTTCGGCCTCGTCCTGGGTCTGACTAGCGGCACGCTGGCCGTGACCCATTCCCTGCACAGCGCGCCGCCGGCCGCCATTGAACTCACCCTGCTCGTCGCCGCCAACATCACCGCCACGCTCTTGCGATTCCTGCTCCTGCGCCGCTGGGTCTTCCACAAGGCCTGAATTAGAGCGCACGGAAACCACGCTCTCAACGGGACGGCGTGGTCTTGATGATACCAAGTTTCCCTTAGCGTTGACCGTACGTAAACCGCAATTCACCAGCGCGACCTGATACCGTCAATCGCCGCCGGCAAGGTCGGGGCAGTATCTTCGACTTCATGGATTTGCGTGAAATGCGTGGCCTGCCCGCTCGCCATCCGTGGGAATTGTCCCGCGCCCGTTTTTTCCGCACCCTGCTCGTCGACGAAGGGATGCTCGCCGGGGGATCGCGTGTGCTCGACGTGGGCGCGGGAGATGGCTATGTCGGACGCGAACTTGCGGACGCGATGCCGAGTGGCGGTGAGGTGGTCTGCTTCGACACCCACTACTCTGAGCAGCACCTGCGCACGCTGGAGCAGGAAGCCAGCGGAACCTCACGCGTCCGCCTCACCCGCGACTCGCCGGAGGGCCTGTTCGATCTGATGCTGCTGCTCGACGTGATCGAGCATGTGGAGGACGACCGGACACTTCTCGCTGGCTTGTTACGCGACAGGCTCCGGCCCGGAGGTGCGGTCCTGGTGAGTGTGCCCGCGTGGCAGGCGCTCTACACCCGCCACGATTTGTTCCTCGGGCACTACCGGCGCTACCGCCCCGCCGACCTGCACCGGTTGCTCGCACAAGTTGGTTTGCAGCGGGTTCGCGACGGAGACCTCTTTCATGGGCTGCTCCTGCCACGCGCACTGGAGAAGGTGTCCGAGCTTGTGCGCGGAGTTCGGTCGCGCCCCAGGATCGAGGGGCTTGAAGGTGACGAGACAAACGGGTCCGCAGAGGCTGAAGGGGAGATGGGTATCGGAGGCTGGAATCATGGCCCAATCCTCACAGCAGCCGTGACCGCGACTCTCGCCGCCGACAATGCCCTGTCCGGTTTCGCCTCCCGTGCCGGCGTCAGCTTGCCCGGGCTCAGCACCTGGGCCCTCTGCCGCAAAGCGTGATGCGCGGCTCGCGACCTGGATGAGTTCAGTCGTGGCCGGCGTTCAGGCGGTGGCAAGTGGATGGATCGCATCGAGCGTTCGCGCCAGGCGGTCTCGCTCGATCTCAATGTCGTGGCGTCCTTGGAGATTGAGCCAGAACCGCTCGGTGGTCCCGAAGTACCGCGCGAGCCGCAGCGCGGTATCAGCACTGATCCGTCGCTTCCCGTGCACGATCTCGTTGATCCGCCGCGGCGGCACACCGATGGCCACCGCGAGCCGGTGCTGAGTGACACCGAGTGGCTCTAGATATTCGTGCAGCAGCACATCGCCGGGGTGGATCGGAGGCATCATGGGAGTGTCGTTCACGTGTCCTCCTCAGTGGTAGTCGACGATCTAGACGTCCTCGGGGCCGCCAGTGGTCCAGCGGAAGCAGATCCGCCACTGCCGGTTGACGCGGATGCTGTACTCGTCAGCACGATCGCCTCGTAGCTTCTCGAGCCGATTTCCCGGCGGCACGCTGAGGTCACCCAGAGCGTCGGCGGCGTCGAGGATCAAGAGCTTGCGCAGCGCCACTCGCTGCGTGCTCTCGTCGAGCCTTCGCGATCGCCGTCGCTGCCAGACACGCTCGGTGTCCTTGTCCCTGAATGACCGCAGCACCCATCCCAGCATAACGTTACGCGTCATGAACGTCAAGCGTTACACCCTGGAGAGGGGCACGCCAACCCCCGAAATCCGGGCGTGGTGAACAACAGGCCAACGACGAATGGCAACTCGTCGCGAGTCACGTACCGGGCTTGTGGGCGGAAGGGCCGGCGCGATGAAATGAGTGCCTCGTTCATGTGTGTAGGGCGCGGGCCGTCGGTTCAATGCCTCCTCAGCTGCGGTGCAGCGCGGCCCGCTCGTCGCCAGGAAGTTGCGATTGGAGCCGGCTGCATGGGGCGTAACGTGGCAAAACGAGCGGTGACCGTTCTGCTCGCCGTCGTAGCAGCGTGGCTGGTGTCCCTCGGACTCGGCACCGCGACAGCGCTCGCCGACGACCCTCCAGTGATGACGGAATCGTTTGAATCGGGTTCCGGCCTGCCCGCCGGCTGGACGTTCGTCCAGTTCACGCCACGGAACTCGACGGCCACGATTGTCAGCGGTGCGGCGGCCGATGGCACGCACTTCCTGCGGATCGTCTCCAGCAAGCTCAACCACGCCCGCCTGGTGGCGCCGGTGCGGGTCACCCCGAACATGAGCTATCGGTTTCATGCAATGGCCAAGGCAAGCGGCGTGAGCGCGAATGCCGCGGCCGCGGTGCTCGGAGTGGACGGGCAGGTCACCGCCACCGACTCGGTGCGCACCGACACGCAATGGCGCCCGCTGGACCTCTACGTCAAGTCGGGTCCGCGGACCACCATCGACCTGACCATGGGGCTCGGCAACTTCGGTGGGCTCAACCTGGGCATGGCTGACTTCGACGCCGTGACCGTGACCCAGATCAGTGCTATCCCGAACGGCGCCACGGTGGTCGATCTCGCAAGCGTCGCAGCAGCCCCGGCGGCGCCTGCGAGTACCTCCCAGCACGACCTGACCAGGGCCATCTGGGGATTCGTGGGCATCCTGGTTGTGGTGGGTATCGGCGCGACCGTGTACGTCATGCGGCGCGGTGACCCGGTATCCGCGCCCGAGGCCAACACGACGCCCAGAGCCGACGTCGAGCCTGAGTCCAACCAGGCCGGCACCACGGGGCCTCCCGGCGACTTATATGCCGATACGCACCGGGGAGGCGACTCCAAACCTGACCGTGCCGACTGAACTGGAGGCCTTCCGCGACGCTCGCGCTGCCTGATCTCGATCAGGTAGTCAGCGAGCTGGTCACAGGTTAATCGGTATTGCCGATGCCACTACATGATAGCCTGGCCCTGCATGTAGTAAACGGCATAGCAAAATAACAATATTGCGGAGACCATTGGGATCAAGGCCCGCCACATCCTGCTTCTAGGCCGCGCGAGGAGCAAGAACAACGGCAGGCAGCCGAACAGGTACCGCGGCCCGCTGATGAGCCAGCTGGAAAGATAGCACATGCCAAGATAGGCGCCGCCATACAAGAGAACGTGTGGGGGTGCGGCTGATAACAGCCCGTAGAACAGCAGACCCAGGACGATGAAATAGAGCACCAGTTCCGGCATGTAGATGAACTTCGCGAGCCCGGGATACTGCTGCGCCATCCCGTACTGCTGGATGAGGTTGGCACTGATCCACCTTGCGCTCTGGTACCAAGGAGGCGCTTTCTGGTACGCCACATAGGCGGTCCAACGGCCCGCCACGATCTTGTTCAACAGCAGGTATCCACCAAAGCCCGCTGGGATGAGCAGCAGGTACAGGCTCCTGAGGTCCCGCTCCTTGTTCTTGCGGGCAAGGAGCCATACGTACACGGCGGGAAAAATCAGCAGGACGCCCGGAGTACGGCACAAGGCCGCCAGGCATCCCAGCACCCCCACGGCGAGCCACTGCCTCTTTTCGATGCGGAGAAGGCATTGTGTGCTAAGCAGCAAGAACACGCTCTCCGTAAACACACCGATAGAGAAGAACGAGAACGGATAGAGCGCCAGCAGCAGAGCGGCCAACGCGGCGCACCGGCGGTCGTATCTTTGGGCGGCGAGCTCCAGCATGCTCACGCAAGCGCCGCCCCAGCACGCCCAGCTGACGAACAACCCCGCCGCTACATAGCTGCCGAGAATGAGTTTGAACAGCCAGATCAATGACGGATACAGCGGGTAGAAAACGACAAGGTTCGCCTTCGCGCCGCTGCTCTGATAACCGTGTTCAGCCAGATAGAGGTAGTGTATCGCGTCGGTACTGGTAAAACGGATCAGCAGGGCGTGCCAAAACTCCGGGGCCGAGAAGCCGCGTCCATTGGTCAAGAACGCGAGGTACAGCATAAAGAACTGCAAAGCTAACGCGCCGAAGTACACGACGCACTTTTCGGCCGTCGTGAACTTCCCAGCGGGAACCGCAAGTCTGCTCTCGCCTGCTGGACCGGGGGAGCGCAACTCCCTGAGGCACTTGAGGCAGAGCAACGCGACAAAGGAAACCATCAAAAGCCCGCCCGCGTGCCCGATCAACGACGCCCACGCGTTCGACCAGTCCTCGTCGCCATTGAAAAGATCGGCCGACGCCGCCGCTGAAGCGAGCACTGCCACAACGCAAGCCCCGGCAGCGCCGCGGCGGCGACCAGGTGGCACATTCAGCTTAAGCGAAGCCACCCGGTGACTCCTCGTCGACCGCAAAACCGGCGTCACTGGTTAGCTGCGCTTTCCGAACCGGCCAGAGTCCTGGCAGGACCTGCCTGGTATGACCTGGGAGCCTGGCTTGTCCGGTTCCGGACTCACCGATACGCGTGGATCACGGCGGCGAAAATCCTCGACCGTGGCCCACAGCGCCAGCAGCAGGGCAGCCAGCATCACCGTCGACAAAATCAAGAAATCGATCAACCTTCTGCCCAGCAGGAACGGCGCGTAGGAAAACGCAGAGGCGAACTGTTCGAGGACGGGTAGCGGCCACAGCCTGCGCGGCAGGTAGAACGCCGAGATCACGGTCAGCCCGTCGGCCAGGTAGAAGTAGCGTTCGTGCATCGAGGGTAGGAAATAGGGCACCAGCAGCGCGGACACGGTGGCGGCCAACACTATACGCGACGCGGTCAATTCGATCCGTCTCACCGCCGCCAAAAAGATGAACGAAAGAACCAGCAGTTCGGTCACCGCAAGACCCAAAGGTCGGAGTGGTTCAGAGTAACTGAAATTCCCCCAGTACTGGTAGATGTTCGGTGCATTCAGGGTGAGCTGGTCGTAGGTATTTGTCTCGTTGGCGTAGACCTTCACCAGCGTGCTGAAGTTGGCGCCGACCAGCGCTGCGGGGACGTCGAGTAGCAGGTAGACCGTCGGAATCAGCAGCAGAGCCTGCCACGGGACCCGACGCCTGAGCACGAACAACAGCACTGCCGGGAACAAGAAGACCGCCTGCAGCTTGAACGCGAGCGCCAAGCCGAAGAGCAGGCACGCCAACCAGGGACGTCGACGGAGCACGAAGTAGTCGCCGCCGAGCCCGAACGCCGAGTAGATAGCATCGACCTGAGCCCACATGGAGCTGTTCAGCACAACTGTAGGCAGGTAGATCACGACCGCGCCGGCCAGTACGGGCCACCAACTCCCAGGGTATCGCACGGCGACGATACGATAGACGAAAAACCCCAGCAGAAAATCGAACACGACTGAGATGGCCTTGATGCCGAAGAGTGCCGGTACCGGAACGTAGGTGAGCGCCGCCAGCAGGTACAGGTACGGCACGTTATAGTTTGCGAAATCGTACTTTAGTGCAGAGAATCCCCCGTGCTGGGCGATGTACTCATACCATGATTTGAAGTAAGTATCGTAATCGGTGGTCTGATAACCGAAAAATGACGCGCGTATCGCGAACCCACCCAGCACCACGATCGCGACGACGAGCATCTTGCCGGCGAATCGAAACCGCTCGGTATGCAGCGGATTCGATTCAGCCGGCGCAGCCTCGACCGGGCTCTCCAATCCCATTACCTTCTCCGCGTTTTCGAATCAAGATACGACTTAGCGCTCAGTACCACTCCGTGTGGCTCGGGAGCTTCAGGGGTGCACATAATTTGTCCATAGAAACAAGTAGGTGGCGTAGCCGCTGACAACCACCGATACCAACCAGAGCCCCAGTTCAAGGGGCCGGACTCTCGTTGGCAAGAGTTCCACAAATATCACCAAAAACCACGGCAACAATTCCAATGCGTAGCGGTACGAGTACTGCCAGCCACCAGGATCGCCGTGGGCCCAAAGGGCGGCGGTTGTCACGATGATGGCGATCACCGCCAAGCCGCATTTCAGCCGGTCACCGCGCCACGGCTGGGCGACGAGAAGCAGGAATGGGCTAGCGAGGACGATCGATCCGCCGAAGCCATCCGGGACCCAATACGGCCATGCCGGCAGACTTTTCCAGCCCTGGAAGAGCATCGCCTGGGCGTTCTTGGCCACTGGGGTGAACGAAAATAGACCGTCGTGTAATAGCGGTAGATTCATAACACCCGGAATGCGAGTATAGCCGAAGTCCGTCCATGAGCCGAAGCGGGCATGGTTATACCACAGTGTAGCTAACCCCAAGAGAAGGGGGACGGCGCAGAAGCCCGCGAGCTTGCGGACGATCGGCTGCCAGTGGTCGGTTCGCCGCCACTGTGCCACGTCCGAACGGATGAGCAGCCAGGCCAGTATCGGCGCCAGAAGCAACAGCTCGGTGCGGTTACCAAAGGCGATGGCAAAACCCAACCCGGCTAACACCGGCCGAGGTCGCACCACAGTGAAGACCAGTGCGATCAGTTCGCCCAGCACCGCAAGTCCGAGCGCGATCTGCCAGGCGCCCGAGAACAGCAGGTTGGTCATGAACCACGTCCCGCCGACGAGCCACAGCCCCAGGAGCGCACGGTTGGGCTGGGTCAGGTCACGGCGCGCGTAGGTGTAACAATACGCCAGTCCCGCACATCCCGCCGCCAACAGTGCCACAACCCAGTCAGCCGGATACGATCCCAGTAAACGCAGCCACACGAGCAGGCTAAAGGGCAGCACCGATAGCACCGCCCCCAACGGGAAGACTGAATAAAAGTGACCCCCCATGGGCACAAGTTCATTGAGCCAGGCTGGGCCGGTGTTCAGACCCAGGTGTCCGTCCAGGATGGCGGTAGCGATCAAGAACGTGTAGTTGGCTTGACTATAGGACCGACCGGCAAGGACCAAGAAGACGAGTCCCGCGGCGAGTGCGACGCTCCAGCCGATGGTTTTCGAGCTCAGGCGGGTCCGGATGGCGGGGACCGCTGTCATGGAATGCCTCCGATTGTCCAGCATCGATCGTTTCAGGACTACCGTGACTTCGCCTGAGCGCCGTTGGATTCGGCGGCGCCTATCAGTCGGTACACTGTCCATTCCGGGTTCTGGTACGCGACCGGCAGCCGGGCGAGGGAGCTCCGGTCGATCGTCCAGGATTTGTCCTCGTTCGTGCCGACGACGAGATAATCGGGGGCGAACCCGCGCACCATCGGGTCGTTGACCCTCCCCTGAAGCGCCGCGCTGACCGCGGCCTCGCGCTGCGCGTAGGGGAGGTTGAAGTTGAACAGCCAGCCCTGGTAGCCCAGCACGATCGACCGCCCGCCCAGGGTCGCGACCGGCGCGTCAGGTCGCTCAGGGCCGATGAACACGTCCTCGGGCGCGGTGTTGGCGCGGACCCACCCAGCGAGCGCCACATCGGCGTTGTCCGCGAACTGGTAACGCATCTGGAACTCGTGGGTGATCGACAGCGCGCCCGGGATCACCACAATCAGTGCGGCCGGCAACAGCAGACCGAGGTTCCAGCGGCTTGCTCGGTACGCCTGGACGGCGAGGTAGCCGGCGAACAGGCCGGCGATGAGATATACGTAATAGATCAGTTTGAGGTTGTCGTACTCGAACGGCTGGAACGCATACACCTGGGTGGCGGCGAGAATCGCCAGGAAGGGCAGGTACCACACCAGGTACTGCCGCCAACCCGGACGCAGCAGCACGAACGGCAGGGCGACGAACAGGATGCCCATCGGGCCGAAGTTGGTCCACCAGAAGGCCCAGATCGACTCGCCGTTGCCCACCATCCAGCCGAGCCGGACCCTCCCCCCGGTGCCGCCGTCGTTGGCCAGCTGTTGCCACGCAAGCTGCGGCACGGCCAGGACGACGGCGATCACGCCCGCGGCCAGATGATTCCACGGCACCTGGTGGTGACCCCACGGCTGCCGGCGGAGACGCAGGGCGGCCTCCACGGTGAGGGCGAGGAGCACCGCCCCGCACGCGATGAACGAGTGTGGGTGGGCCATCGGCAACAGGCCGATCAGTACGCCGCCGGCGAGCAGGTACCGCCGCTCGCCGGTGTGCCGGGCGGTGTGCAGCAGGATCAGCACGGCGAGCGCGATACCGAAGCCGAACAGGATGGCGCGCTGCGGCAGCAGGGCATTCGCGACGAGATTGGTGACGTTGCCGTTCTCCGTGCTGAGCACGGTGTAGTCACTCGGGAGATTGGACAGGAAGTCCGGCAGGGTCTTGCCGCTGTGCTGCCAGTCGGCGTAGGCGAGGCGCAACCCGGCGGCCGTACCGATCAGCAAGAACGACGCGAGGCCGGTGACGGCGGCGCCGACGTGGCCGAACAGTCGCAGGCTGAAGGACAGCAGGAGCTGGCAGATGGCCAGTGCCAGCAGGAGACCGGGCAGGAACAGACCGAGGTGCAGGCTCCAGCCGTCGCGGAGGTAGAGGGCCGAGAGGAAGTCGACGAGGAACGGGTACGTCAGTTTGGCCCCACTCGCGACCGGCAGGTCCATCGGCATCCGGTCGAACGCCGCGAGGTGGCTGATGATGGCTGAGTGCAGCCCGAAGTCGGCCCAAGTCGACCCGGCCGTGTACACCCCAGTCGAATCTGACAGGAGGCTGTGCGTCCAGAACAGCGGGCCGAGCAGCGCAGTCGTGACCAGGCTCGCCGTACCCCATAGGATCCAGCCGGACCGCCCACCCTCCAGGCGGCGCCATTCGAGCCGGCGTGGGTTCCACAACACGACGCAGGCGCCGGCGCTGAGGCCGATGGTGAGCGGGATCGCGAACTTGTAGGGCAGCACCAGCGCGGCGAGGAACGCCAGCCAGGTCCAGCAGAACAGGCCGATCACGACGACGAGCGCCGCGGCTTCGAAGGGGTACAGCGGCAGCCGGAGCCACCAGACGATCGCCGCCCCGAGCAGCAGAGCGGAGACGAGCAGGATCAGCGCCACGAATCAAGCCAGATGCGCTCGGATAGGCCGCCATTGGTGAGCGGGAGCCCGTACGAGATCGGCGCGAAGAAGAGGAAGCCCGCCACCGCGACCCCGAGGATCCCCCAGTAGAGGGCCGCCGAACGCCGGGACGGGAACCGCCACGCCGTCTCGCCTTCGGTCATCCAGCCCGCCAGCAAGCCCAGCCCGATGCTGACCGCGGCGATGCAGAACATGAACGCGAAGAAGTAGTGGTAAAGGAACATCGGTCGCACGATGTTGGCGAACGGCAGGAAGTTGGCCGCCCACGCGAGGGCGAGGAATGCCATCGTGCCGCGATACCGTTCGAAGAGCTTCGGTTGGCGCAACCAGCCCAGTGCAACCACGGCCACACCCACCAGCAGGCCCCACCAGATGACCGGGTTGCCCTGAAGGTAGATGTATTCCTGCTTGCCGCCGGTCGTGGCGCCCGTCCAGTAATAGACCGGGCGCTTCATGATCGGCCAGCTGAGCCAGGTGGAGCTGTAGGGGTGGTGGCTGTTGTCGAGCGAGGCCTCGTACCCTTGGATCGCTTTGTTGAGCTCGATGAACCGGTCGGTGAACGACATCCTCGCGGCCGGATTGTAGTTGGAGTTGCCGACCAGGGTGGATTGGAAGCGCTGCGACATGAACGCGTCGCCCGGGCCGCTGTTGGGTAGCAACTGGAAATGGATGGCGAAGACGCTGACGTAGACCAGGGCCGGGACGAGGAGCAGGATCGCCGCCTGCGGGATCGCGAGCCGCCAGCTGACCCGATTCCGCAGCGCCTGGGCGAACCAGACGAGTCCGATCACACCGAGTGCGCTCAAGCCGCTCAACTTGGTGCTGACCGCCATCCCGGCCAGGACAGCGCTCGCGGTGAACAGAATCCAGTGCGCTCGTCCGGTGTGACGCCGGGACGCGAGGTAGCAGGTGAGGGCCGCGATGCCGAACAGCAGCAGCATGCTGTCCACGAGGATGAACCGGGACTCGACAAGGATCGCGTTGTCCAGCAGCAGCAGCGCTGCCCCGAATGTCGCCACCCTCCGGCTGGCCGTCAGCTCGCGCAGGAACTGGTAGAACACCGCCACGAGCGCCGTACCGGCCAACGCCGGCAGTACCCGCAGCGCCACCGCCGGATCGGTGCCGTGCGCCGTGGCGGAGACCCCGAGCAACTTCGCCCAGCCGCCCAGCAGGAGCTTCCCGAGCGGCGGGTGGAGATCGAAGTAGTACTTGCCGTCCAGGTAATGCAGCGCATACTCCCGGAAGTACACCTCGTCGAAGACGATCGCGTGCGGGTGGGTGATCGCGGTCAGTCGGGTCACCGCGGCGAGGAAGGTGAGCGCGAGGAGCTCCGGGGGCACGTTCAGGCGGCGCCACCAGGCCGTCGTCGCCACGTCGACTGCCTTCGCCGGCCGGGTTGAGGCGCTCTTCGCGTCGGACGACCTCGCCGAACGGTCGAGGAGCCGGGAGCGGACTGAACCAGCCACGCGACAACTCCATTCCGTGCAGTTCGGGAGGCGGGCCTGCGTAGCTTCGGGTGAGCCGGGACGCTCTGTCTGCCTCACCCCGCGCAGAGGAACTCTCCAAGCCCGGCATGAACAATCAGGGAACAGCGATTAACAGCAGCCAGGCGAGCTCATGAAACACCGTTTAGGTAGAATCAACGCTCAACGAAACACCGGTACCGTCACCACTACCACCCGCCCGAATGCGGGAACGTCACCTGCGGTTTTTCGTCGGAGTAACGAACGGTCCACGCAAAGCAACCGGCGGGGGCGTTGACATTCCCTTTTATCGTTTCCAGCGTGACCCTCGGCGACCTCGCCCCGGCCGACACCTCCGGTGCTCCGCAAACTCCTGCGCTGCTCGTTGTCGACATCGTCATTCCGGTGTACAACGAGGAGAAAGGCCTTGAGCAGTGCGTGCGACGGCTGCACGCGCACCTCAGCTCCGAGATGCCCTACCCGTTCCAGATCACCGTCGCCGACAACGCCAGCACCGACACCACCCTCGACGTCGCCAACCGGCTGGCCGCGGAGTTCCCCTCGGTACACGTCGTGCACATGCCGGAGAAGGGTCGAGGGCGCGCGCTGCGGGCGGTCTGGTCGGCGTCGGAGGCCCCGGTGCTGGCCTACATGGACGTCGACCTGTCGACTGATCTGGCGGCATTGCTGCCGTTGATCGCGCCGCTGGTCTCGGGTCACTCCGACCTGGCCATCGGCACCCGGTTGCACCGGGGGTCCCGGGTCATCCGCGGCGCCAAGCGGGAGTTCATCTCCCGTAGCTACAACCTGATGCTGCGCCACACCCTGTCCACCCGCTTCTCCGACGCTCAATGCGGGTTCAAGGCCATCCGGCGCGAGGTCGCCACACACCTGTTGCCGCTGGTCGAGGACAATGAGTGGTTCTTCGACACCGAGTTGCTCGTCCTGGCGGAACGCGGCGGCCTGCGCATCCACGAGGTCCCGGTCGACTGGATCGACGATCCGGATAGTCGCGTGCACATCGTCAACACGGCAAAAGCGGACATGCGCGGCATCGCCCGGCTGGCCCGCGCGTTCGCCACTGGCAAGCTCCCGGTGCACGATCTTCGCGCCCAACTGGGCCGCGCGCCGCTGGAGCCGGCGGTGCCGGGCGTGCCGGCCGGGCTGATCGGCCAGCTCGTACGGTTCGCCGCGGTCGGCGTGCTCAGCACCGTGGCCTACCTGCTCCTGTTCGTCCTGTTACGCGACCCCCTGGGCGCCCAGGGCGCCAACGCGCTGACCCTGCTGGTGACCGCGATCGCGAACACGGCGCTGAACCGACGGTTCACCTTCGGGGTCGTCGGGCGACAGCGAGCAACGCGCCAACAACTTCAGGGCCTGATCGTCTTCGGGCTTGCCCTGGGCCTGACCAGCGGCACCCTGGCCGTGGCGCATTCCCTGCACAGTGCACCGCCAGCCTCGGTCGAGCTTGTGCTTCTCATCGCCGCCAACTCCGCCGCCACGTTGCTGCGGTTCCTCATGCTGCGCCGCTGGGTCTTCCGCACAACCTGAACGCTGCGTCACGCCGCTCCTGCCGTCGACTTTTGTCGCAGCGAACTGGCTGATTACTCAGTCAGCTCGCGCAGAGTCGTCTCCAGCACCGGAAGTCTCTGCGTCAAGGCTCCTGACCGCAAGAGGGCGTCGCCGCAATAGTCCTCGAAAGTTCCGCCGTGCGAGAAGTCGCGTAACAGCCCGGCAGCGCGGAGCATCCCAGAGACACGCACGTGCCTCAGGCCGCATAAACAAATTCCTGCGTCTCGTCTACCCGCGCAGCGAAATATGGATTCTTAGGAGCCGGAACAGCGAACGCGGCACCCGCGCCGACTATCTCGAGCGACCGGACGCGAAGGGAAACCAGGTCTCACCGAAAGGCCGAGCGCCCCTGGGTGATCGAGTCGCTGAGCTGAACCCGTACCTCACCCAGACGCTGCCCGGTCGACCCCTACCGTGATCGCGTCGGCGCCCGCTCATCGCGGGAGGACACGGCCCGGGGTCGACAATAGGGCAATTTCTAGTCATACTTCTGACCATGACGACAATGTCGCTTGCGGACGTCAAGGCGCGCCTCTCCGAGCTGGTGGGTAGGGTCCACGGGCACCACGAACGAGTCACGGTGACGGTGCATGGCCGACCGTCTGCCGTGTTAATCGCGGTAGAGGATCTGGAGGCATTGCAGGAGACATTGTCGGTTTTATCCGATCCTGAAACGCTGCGGCGCTTGATCCAGTCCGACGCCGAGCTGGCGCGAGGCGAGGTAATCGACGCCGAGGAGTTGGCGGAGTCAATGGCGGCGCGACGGCACTCAGCGTGAGTGATGGATCGACGGAGCGGTTCGCACTGCGCGTCACTCCCGCCGTTCGGCGAGCACTGGCCGAACGGCTTCCCGAGTCGGTAGCATACGCGGCGTTCGAGTTCATCAACGGGCCACTGCTGGACGATCCGCACCGGGTTGGCAGACGTCTGCTGGCACCACTGGACGATCGGCACACCGCTCGCCGCGGCAGCTACCGGATCATCTACCGGATCGATGACAAGGCACGGACGGTCACGGTCGTAGATGTGGACCATCGGAGCGATGTCTACAAGCCCCACTGACGCCTTTCCCTTCAAGCCACTCGTCCCATCAGTCCCTCCCACCCCAAGGAGGAGGTGGGTGGTTCCGTCCCAAAGTTGCCGCCTGTGGCACGCCCGCACGCGGCAACAGTGGTTTCCCCGGACCTTACGGACAGTGACATCAGGTAAAGCGCGGGAGCCAGGGACGTGCCCGCGAAGCCGCCGACCGCTCATCGTAGGCTCTCGGCCATGACGACGCCGGCGGAGATCGAGCGCAAGGTTAGACAGCTCGACAATGACGTCCAGTCGATCTATGAGATGTTGGCTGAGATCGCGGCGACCCAGCGTCGGCAAGGCAACCGGTTGATGGAGATAGCCAGCAAGCTGACCGAGATGGACGGCACGCTGACCGGGACGGGCAGCAAGGTGACCGGGCTGGACGACAAGGTCACCGGGCTGGACGACAAGCTGGACACCATCCTCGGTTTGCTGCGCGGTGGTCAACCCGGCTGATGCCACGCGGGCCACTGAACGGCTGCTGGGTGAGTCATTACCCGCGCGGACTGGAAGATGTGCGGGTCGGTGATCCAGCCGGTGCTTCTGGGAGACCAGCTGATCCCCGGTGTGCCAGGTCGAAGACGTAGCCGATTCCACGGACTGTCCGGATGCGACTCGGTCTGCCCGCGTCACCATCGATCTTCATACGCAGCCGGCGAATGTGCACTTCCAGGTAGTTCCGGACGTCGCCCCGATCCGGACCCCACGCGTTGTCCAGCAACGCATCCCGGGTGACAACCCGACCGGCATTGTCCATCAGCTGCCGTAGAATCACGAACTCCTTGTGCGCCAGGTGAACCGGTGATCCCCGAACGACGAGCCGGTGCCCATCGAGTTGCAGCTCCACGTCACCGATTCTCAGGACCCGCAGTTGGCCGACAGTCTGGGGATCGACCGATAGGTAACGGCCGCCGTCCTGGGTGTTCGTCTGCCCCCAGCTCTCGATCGACGACATCAGCCAAACCGTCCGGAGACACAGTCCTCGGCCGTTAGTTCTCGCGGGTTGGCGTCGAGCTTCGTCCATGCGAAGCGACTGAACCCGGAAGGTGTCATGCCATCTCCGGCAACCACAGATTTCACGAAGAGAATACTGCTTTTCGAAAATGAACAGAAGGAGTCCTGCAGCTGACACGCGCATTGCAGTAAACCCCACAGGGGACGGCAACCTGGTCGCTGATTTCGACACACGATCTCGGATCTTGGTTGGGCGTGAATCGGCAATAGTCGGCGGCGGCTTGCGATACGGTGGCCACCTGTCAAGATCGCCTTCTCGGGCGTTTCAACCAGACAACCAACGCCAGACCTGCTGCGAGGAGGATTAGACCGCCGAGGAACATGCCCGCGATCGGTGCACCGGTGCTCGCCAAGCGGCCGGTTGAAGCCACTGGCTGCGTCCCACCGCCGGGATCAGGCGACGTAGTCGCACCCGCGACATCGCTCGGGCTTGTCGTAGGCGTGGTCGTAGCGCTGTCCGAGGGTGTCGGCAACGGAGAATCCGTCGGGGTCGAGGTCGGGGTCGGGGTCTCGGACAGAGATGGAGATTGAGACGGCGACGGCGAGGACGACGATGGAGGCGGCGAGGACCCGGTGCTGTGGTAGGTCGTTGGAGTGTCGAAGATCTCCACGCCGGTGAAGGTGCCGAACTCCTGGCCGCCGAAGCCGGTGATGCAGTGGACGGTGAAGTCGTACTCACCGGCGGTGAGAGGCTTGCCCCGGTCGGTGGCGGCGGTCTGCAGGCTGACCCCGAAGGGGACGGTTTGCGAGTAGTCGGTGCTTTCCGTGGTGGTGATGTTGTACGGATTGCCGGGCGGGAACGGCGAATCGGCCGGGCCTACCACGTCGAGCAAGGCGCTATCGCCGCCGGTATTGCAGGGGCCGTTGGTTATCGCGCTACCCACGGTGAGGTTAGTCCCGGTGGGCGGGTCGAAGCTCAGACCGCCCAGGGTGCCCGCCGGCGGTGCGGCGTTGGCCACTCCGCCGAGCAGCACCGATCCTCCCGCAGCGGCAGCAATCACTACCCCAGCCGAGAGTCGACGGAAGAACAACCCACTACGCATGAAGTACAGTAGCTCACTCTCTCTCAAAAAAACGACGAATGGGTCACCGAATACGGTTTTCGGCGCGGCGTCGGCACAATCCGGTTCGCCACCGCGAAAGCGACCGTGAGCAGAATGGCGACACGGGACAGTCGGTTCATGAAATTCCCTTGCCAGCCGTGAGCGGGAACCGGTGAGAAACAACCGGTTCCCGCTCACGGGTAGTTCTCAGATGACGGTCCATGGCGCTAGCCGTCGTGGATGGGTTAACTGAGTTGGTGACCTGGATGAGGTTCACCAAGATGCACCAGCGGTACTAGCGATCGCCGCCAAACCTGAACTTCACGGTGTTCGACGTTGACGGCTTGAACACCGTCGGGTCGGTCGGGGTGAATACCGCGGTCACCGAGTGTTGGCCAGGAGGAAGGAACGCGAAGGGGCCGACGGCAGTGCCGCCGAACACCGGCGCCGGACCACCGATGTCGTTCCCGTTGTCCTTAAATTGAACAGTTCCAGCCGCGTTGACGGGCGACTCGTTCGCGATGGGGATCGCGAAGCCTCCCAACCCGAAGGGCAGCGGAACGTGGATCACCGACAGCGTGGTGGTCGTGTCCTTAGCCCCAGGTATCGGCGTGGGCGTCGGCGTCACCACCGGGGTCGGGGTCGGCGTCACCACCGGGGTGGGTGTGGGGGTCACCACCGGGGTGGGTGTGGGGGTTGTGGTGCCGATGTTGTAGGTCGTTGGGGTGTCGAAGATCTCCGCGCCGGTGAAGGTGCCGAACTCCTGCCCGCCGAAGCCGGTGATGCAGTGGACGGTGAAGTCGTACTCACCGGCGGTGAGGGGCTTGCCCCGGTCGGTGGCGGCGGTTTGCAGGCTGACCCCGAAGGGGACGGTGAAGGGGTCGGTTTGGGAGTAGTCGGTGCTTTCCGTGGTGGTGATGTTGTACGGGTTGCCGGGAGGGAACTGCGAATCGGCCGGGCCGACCACGTCGAGCAAGGCGCTGTCGCCGCCGGTGTTGCAGGGGCCGCTGGTCAACGCGTTGCCGACGGTGAGGTTGGTCCCGGTGGGCGGGTCGAAGGTCAGGGTGCCCAGGGTGCCCGCCGGCGGTGCGGCGTTGGCCACCCCACCCAGGAGCAACGATCCCCCCGCGGCCACAGCGACCGCCAGTACACTCGGCACAAACCGAGTCAAGAATCTGTTCTTTTGCACGGTTTACTCTTCCTGTATAGACAGAGAATGTTCGCGGGATAAAAGGGGGCTGGACTATTCCCCTGCGCCCACGGTGTCGGCGCCGTTGCTCGTGTCGGACTGGATCAACGTGCTGCCGCAGTCGGACCGAGTGGCGAATCCGAGCTTGGTGATGGTCGCGGTGTCGGTGCAGACCGATGATCCGGGTCCGACGAACACCGCCTTGCTGTTCGGGCCGTTGGCGGCCAGGACGTTGGGCAAGACGTTGAACACCGGGCGGGTTCCGGCCGCAGATGAGTTCAGCGTCAGGGTGTTGATGCCACCGATGTTTCCGAGCAGGGTCTTACCGTGGACGTCGGTCACGTTCTTACTGGTCTGCGCGATCCACGACGAAGCCGCGTACGGCTCGATCTGCGTGGTGCTGGTGAGCTTGTTACCGGTGTTCTCCAGCAGCGGATTCGCCGGGTTCGTCGGATCCTTATCGCTGACGCAGGGATGCAGCGTGGTGTAGTCCGCCGAGTCGGTGAAGCCCAGGATGTTCCGCAGGAAGAACTTCCGGGTCCCCGAGTTGAACTGCGGCAACAACGGTGTGAAACCGGACGTGACGGTGCAGTTGTAGACCTGCTGCAGTTGCGACACGGTCAGGTTCCTGGGGATTGCGCTGGTATCCAAGGTGGCGTAGGCAACCGAGTCAGTCGCGAACGGGACGTAGGTCAGATGATCTCCGACGTGGGCGGTGTGATTGTCAGTGGATGAGCGGGCGAACGCCAAGCAGTGAGTGCCCGCGACCCGGTCGGCCGCCAACGCTTGGATGCCAGCATCCGAGCCCGAAGGCCGGGGAATGTTCGTGCAGGCAGCCGTGCTCTTGGTGGAGATTGTCTGCCCCGGCGTGGTAGCAGCGTCGTAGGACCCGATCTGCTTGGTCCCACCAATTAAGATGTCATTGGACAGAGAATTCATCACGCCCTGTGTGGTGTCGGAGCCAGTCCCGGCAAGATCCCGGAACGTGGGAGTACCACTGGGGTCGGCCAGGGCCGAGCCCACCGCGAGTGACAGGGTCGCCAGGCAGACGCCCGCGACCAAGAGGAAATTCCTCTTTCGCATGTGCTGATATCCTTTTCCAAAGCAGGGATGCACGGACTTGTCGTCCGAACACTGCGTCAGTGACAGGCACACCACGTGCTCACTGACGTCTTGCTCCGCAGAAAGTCGGCCGAGCCGGTGATCGGGAGCGGACACTCCCCGCTCACTGCCCGGTGGGCGTCACCCCCCTCCACCCACGACGCACCGCGGCGCCCGCGCCACGGTTGGCGGAGCGGCTGGCTTCGTGCATGTCAGTGGTGAATGGGGGCCTATCCGGCGGGCAGATCCGGTTGTTGGCGCAGCGGCGCACCGGCACACTCGCCGAGCGCGCCACCGCGGCCATTGGAAACCGACCAACCGCCATCTCGCCTCCCTCGCACATTGACTTGACGGGGATGACTCTTCCCTCCGTAGGTGAACGGAAGCGGTCAGTTAATGGGCGAGGGGATTGCCACCCACCCCACAAGGGACAGCTACCCTATCGCTATGTGTTAATTGTCATAACTCACAAGCAGCGTTTGCGGATCGCCTTGGTAACGATCCGAATCATCATCGGGCCTGTTCGGTCGATCGGCGATGATAGATCGGTCTGCGCTGCTCGGTATCGCGCTACTCTCCTGGGCCCACGGTGTCGGTGCCCAAGCTGTTGTCGGTCTGGATCGCTGTACTGCCACAGTCCGGACGAGTAGCGAATCCGGAATCGTAGGATCCGATTTGTTTAATCCCACCGATCGTGATGTCGTTGGACATTACGTTCAGTACGCCCTGGGTGGTGTTCGCACCCGGTTCGGGCAAGGTTCCGGAATGTGGGAGGACCACTGGGGTCGGCCAGGGCCGAGCCTCCAGCTAGTGACAGGGTCGCCAGGCAGGCGCCGGCGACCAGAAGCAAGTTCCTGTTTCGCAGGTGACTGGTATCCTCAGCAACGCAAGGGATGCACGGACTCCTCGTCCGGGCGCTGCGTCAGTGACAGGCACACCACGTGGTCACTGACGTCTTGCTTCACCGAAAGTCGGCCGGGCAGTGGCCGGGAGCGGACACTCCCGTTCACTGCCCGGTGGGCGTCGCCTCCCTTCGCAGGAGACGTCGTACCGCGGCGCCGAACCGGAGCACAACCGGCGACTGCAGAATCGGCGACGACGTCGCAGCCAGCGCGCCGCTGATCAGGATCGTCAGGAGCAGGGCACCTACCGCAGGCGCCGGCAACGCCGGCGTGCGCCGTGCCTTGGCGACCGACTGCTGGACCAGGTTGGGTGCTGTGGGGGCCGGGCTACCGGGGGCCGAGGGCGGGATGCCCGCGCCCGGCGCACTGGGTCCGCCGCCCGTGTTCGTCGTGGTTGTACCCGAGCTCGGTGGCGCGTTGGAGCCACCGAGCGAGCTGATAGCGCCACCCGGAACGTCTCCAGGGAGGGTCGGCTGCGTTGGCGAGCCGGGCGAGGTCCGACCGGCCGCCTCGATGGCCGCTGCGGCGGCGATGGCCTGGGCCCTGAGCGCGTCGGGCAGCGGCGCCATACCCGGCGGGAGCTGGCCGGGTTCGAGACCCGGCCGCTGGCCCGGGCCGGCCGCGTAGCGGATGAACGTCGCGTAGTCCTTGGCGGCCGCCGCGTCCAGTGTGGACGGCTCGGCGACCGCGTAGCTCAGCGCGGCCAGCGGGTAGGCCGCCGGGTCGGTGGGGCCGGGATTGCCTGCCAGCACACCGGGGACCGCGCTCGGCTTCATGGCCGCCTCACCCGCCCGCAGGCTCGCGGTGGTCGGTGTGACGCACTGCTGCCCGGCGGCGTTGCATAGGGCCGCCGTCGGCAGGCCATACCGGGCGGCTGTCGCCGTGTCCACCACCGCGAGCAGCGCCCGCTGTCCAGGATTCTGCCGGTCGACCTTCTTCGGGGTTATCTGCCCTTGGAGGACCACGTTTTTTTGCGCCAGGCTGTCGCCGCGGCTGGCCGCACGGCCAGCTGTGTGCATGTCATTGGCGAACGGATGAACATCCAGAGTGCAGATCCCGTATTTGATACCACTGAGGCCGTCAACGAGGTCGGTGCAGCTCTGGTCGTTACGGGGGAACGTCGACTTCGGCAGCGAGAGGTTCTCCTCTAAGGGGTTGATCACCATTCCGAACGGATCAGGTTTGCCGGCCAGGAACGCGCGGGCATCCGGGTCGGCAATGACCCAACTCCACAGCAGCGACGTGACGTCCGCGCTGCCGAGCTGTACTAGCGCGTCCGGCGGCGTGTTGGTATTCGCGAACCCCTTGTAATCGGGGTTGAGCGCGAGGAACTCAGGGTCCACGGTCAGGCCGAGGGGGCTGTTCTTGCGGTAATCCGCCGAGCCATTCACCGCACCCCGGTAGGACTGGGTGAGCAGCTTGGCGACCAACCGCGGCGTGAGCTTCATGGACGTGAACGGCACGCCGTCGAGCTTGACGTCCTCAGGGGGCGCCCCCGGGTCCGGCTGGTGCTCGATGTTGAAGCCGATGGCCAACCCGGACAACCCGACCGGCGCATAAATCAGCGGCTGACCCGGCGGCACCTGATCCGGGGGGATCGGGCTAGTTACCAGCTGGGCCACGTCGTCGCCCAGCTGGTCGTAGCTGTACAGCGCTCCGCCGCCGGTGCACAGCACCGGCTGCCAGCTGGTGACCGCGTCCACCACGAGCTCGTGACCGATGATCCGGCGCTCCGATCGGGCAGGCTTGACCCACCGGCAGGAACTCCAGCGGGAAAACGATTCGTTTGTCCCAGTTGGTCTGGCTCAGCGGCGACGAGAGCAGCTGATGGCCTTGGTCACCGCTCTGAACCGAGCCGTCCACCTCGGTATCCCCGCGTGGCACAACCACCAACCAGCAGGACCGGCCCTTGGTGACACCACCTGTGTTGACCGGGTCACCACAACCCAGACCGGCCGCCTCCCGCACGGTCTCGATCTCGAACTGCGCTAGTCCCGTGCCATCGGCACTGGTGCGGGCCAGCGGGACCTCGTTGGTGACCTGAGAATCGAAGAAGTCATTCTGGTCACCGTCGCCCGGGCCGGTCGGTTGAGGGTGCCCGATCGGCCAGAACGGCACGTAGGCGGCGCCGACCGGTTTGGTGAGGGTCTCCTTCGGGTCGACCACGGTCGTGGTGACCTGCCGGGACCTCACCCACGCGCCAGCAGCCGGCACACTCTGGCCGCTCGCCCCGAACTGGCATTGGCTACGGTCTGGGCCTGCCGGGTCGTCGCCCCAGCATTGCATGATCTGGAGATAGTCGGCGCTGAACGGGCCGCCAGTGATCGGCTCGGTCTGAACACCGCCCTTCCAAGTGACGACAACCGTCTGGTTGATGAGGTTCTTGGTCTGGCTGACCGTCACCTGGAGGTTGGCGAACTCGCCTGTCCCAGACTTGGTCATTGCCGAGTCAGCTGGCGCTCCATCCGCGGACGCCGGCGGGGCGCCGGGCCGAGTGTTGATCATGACGGCACCCAGCATGATCGCCAGTAACGCTACCCCGACCCGGCGCCTGCTCCTGCCCGGGCGCAGCCCGCCCACGCCGCTTGTGCGCTCCGGCCGGTCGAGAGCAGAAGCACCTGGCACGCCGCCGAAACGGCGTGAAACCGATTCACGACTGGGCGGCTTCCCGGATACCGACGTCACGGGCATCACGCTTGACCCCGACGGTGAACACGAAAAGTCCAGCGCCTGACCAAGGGATTGCAAAAATACCTACAAGGAACAGCCCTTTAATCGGCTCCTCACCTGCGAATTCTTCCCCTAGTTCATTCGGCATATACGGAATAGAATCCCGGAATTACTCCGCACCAGCGGAGGTGTTGGCCCGACACCACCCGTAAGAGCCACAGGATCCGGCTATGGCCGAGCGAAGTAGCGAGGGTGCGGGTCGCCGGAGGATGCGACGGGCTGTGTCCCACCGGCTTACAGAGCCGGCAAGAAAACATCCTGACACCTGGCTTTGTCGCGGCCGTCCACTGCTCTCAACGCCAGAAGCTTCTGGGCGAGTAGAGACGGTGCGGTAACCAGCTCGGGATAATCAGCGGCCCGTTCAACCAGGTAACGTTTCCCGCCCCGGTCATAAATGATCGCGTCATCAAGGTGTTTCGCCAGGTACGCCCTGAAGGAGTCCCATGGCAGCAGGTAGTTGTCGGTAGCGTACAGGCTTAAACCCGGATCGTTGGACACAACGACCTTGATCAGATCGGCCTGGCGACCCCAGAGCGGCAAGGAAGACCTGACGATGAAGTGATTGCTGTTCCCGTCCACCATCTCGAGGTTCGAGTACATGTTGAAGGCGTACGCGGTGCGTAACTCGAAGTACGGCAGCAGTCCATTCAACACTACGAGCGCGGGGATCACCGCGAGCAAGATCGGTCCGTGGCCCCGCAGGATAAATGGTCGCTCAAGCGTCTGTCCCCGGTACCGAGCCAGCCACATAGTTACGCCCAGCAGGACGGTGGCGTCAAACACATACCAGACGAACAAGCGACCCTCAGTGAACATGAAATAGGCGACGTTGCCCCGTCCAATCCATTGGGCTCCCAGGACCAGACCCGCAACAACCACCCAAAAAATCTGAAGCTGAGCGCCTTTTCCTTTGAGGAAGCCGAGGGCGCTCGTCGGGAACCGCGCCGGTAAGAACAAAACGAACAGGGCCGCCAGGACGGACGAGAAATCAACGAACAGATGCAGGCGATCGAGGGCGATCAGGCTGTGAAAGCTCAAACCGAGCACCACCCCGAAGACTCGCGTACGCCGGTTGAGCAGTAACATCGGAATCGACAGCTCGGTACCGGCTGTCAGGAACGGAAGAAGATCGGCCAGGCCTCCCGCGCCCACCGCCAGCGGCGTGTTGAATCCCAAGGACCTGGCGGTCTCATCGAAGTAATAGGTGCTGCAACTGACAACAGTGTCAAAGAACGCCGAGTTCAACTTCGAAAAGGCAGCAAAAAGATAAAACAGGACTAGACACCATCGAGTCACCGGCAGGAACGCATCCGCGAGCCGTTCCCGGTCGATGCTCCACTCTCGCATCGTGCCCAGCGCAGCCAGGAGCAAGGCAAGGTCCACAAAGGCCGCCAGGAGCCAGTGGTTGCCCAGCGTGGGCATTTCCTGCCAGGCAGCGATCAGCCCGATGATCGCCATCAGCATGAGCGGAAGATTATGCGCAGGCCTGGCCAGCAGCCAGATCGCACACATCGCCAGGATCACGTGGGTGAGCCCCAGCGCCGTAGGGTGGCCGAAGATTCCTATCGCGGCGCCGCTCGGCCCGAGAACATGAAAAAGCGCAGCAATCGCCCACAAGGACGAAAATAAGGTGAGCGTATCCACAGCGCTCGGCTTTGAAACGGGCGCTGGTTTACGCTGGGAGGTTTTGCTCATCGGATACGGGCCGAGTCCGCCGCGCCGGTGCCGGCAACTTCCTCAACCGAGGAAACCCGCGACACCCTGACCACGAGCGCACCTCTCACCGACATGGATATGAAAGGGTGACGTTGCGCCCGCGAGATGAACGACACAAGTCCTGTAGCCGCCTACGGGATTACCATACGGCTTACAATGGAACTAAGCCCCAGCCGCGGGTACCGCAAATGGTTCCAGATTCTATCCAGCACTACTGGCCCAGCGATCGTGCACGTCGTGAACTCGACAGCACGAACATTTTGGCCGCTTGGAAACGTCCGTGCTGTCGAGTTCACGACACCAAATCCGCAGTCAGGGCACCCCCCATCCTGTGAAGCTAACGTGTGATCGTTGCGCCGGTGGGGCAACCAGCACATGCTGGCTTTCTGTCGGCAGTGACAGGTGCGACGGCGCCGGTAGTGACCACGCTGGAGGTAGCCATGAGACTAGGATTTCACCGCGACGAGGCAATGGCGTGGATCGAGGACTATCTCACGGCGTGGAACGCCCATGATCCCATCGCCGTCACTGATTTCATGACGAACGACGTGGTATACACCGATCTCGGGCTCGGTGAGCAATTCGAGGGAATCGCTGCGGTGCGAGCGTTCGTCGACGGCATGGAGATCGGCTTCTCGACCGACTACCGCTTCACGCTCGGGCAAGCCATCGTGACCAGCGAAGCGTACTCGTACGAATGGACCATGTCGGGAACGAACGACTGCGCAGACGACGAGCGTGACTTCCCCGCCACCGGAGAGCACTTCGACATTCCCGGTGTCTCGATCGGCGAGCTACGGCACGGGAAGATCAAGGACCACCGCGACTACTGGAACATGACCACCTACCTCACGCAGGTGGGACTCATGCCGGAGCCCTGAGGTCACGCGGCAGACTGTCACGGATGAGAGCCGTCACCGCAGCCGTCGTGCTCGCCACCGTGGCGGGTTGCTCGCCCCCCGGCGTGCCTCCGCTGGCGCCGCCGCCACCGCCGATGAGCAGCGCCCGTCCGCCCGGGGCAGGGCCGCCGGCCGCGGTCGGTCCCGCCGACTGGCCGACCTACCACCACGACAATGCCCGCACCGGGGTCGCGGATCAACTGGCCCCGCTGGGGACGCTTCGCAAAGCGTGGCAGGCTCGGTTAGACGGCGCGGTGTACGGCCAACCGCTGGTGATCGGGGACCGGGTGATCGCGGCGACCGAACACAACACGGTCTACGCGCTGGCCGCCGCGGACGGGCACGTGCTGTGGTCGGCGTCGCTGGGCAAGCCGATGAACGGCTCGGACCTGCCCTGCGGCAACATCGATCCGCTGGGCATCACCGGCACGCCGGCCTACGATCAGGCCACCGGGCTGATCTTCGTCGTCGCCGAGACCGAAGGTGGCCGGCACACGCTGGTCGGCGTGGATCTGGCCAGCGGCGCGGTCATGCAGCGCCGCGCACTGCCCCCACCGAACGGCGACGAGATCTCCCACCAGCAACGCTCCGCGCTGACCGTGCTCGACGGCTGGGTGTACGTCGCCTACGGCGGCCTGTTCGGCGACTGCGGCAACTACATCGGCTCGGTCGTCGCCGCGCCGTCAGCCGGCACCGGCCCGCTGCGCAGCTACGCCGTGCCGACCACCCGGGAGGCCGGCATCTGGGCGTCCGGCGGCGCTGCCGTCGGCAACGGACAGTTGTTCTACGCGGTGGGCAACGGCGAGTCCACCAAGGATTACGACCACAGTGACTCGGTGCTCGCGCTGACCCCGCAGCTGACCCTGGCCGATAGCTTCAGCCCGGCCCAGTGGATGGCCGACAACGCCGCCGACCTCGACCTCGGGTCGATGAGCCCGGCGGTGGTCGGGGACCGGGTGCTCACGGTCGGCAAGCGCGGCGTCGGATACCTGCTGGACGCCGCCCGGCTCGGCGGTATCGGTGGCCAGCTCACCAGGACCCCGATCTGCCAAGCGTTCGGCGGCTCCGCGGTGATCGGATCTACGGTGTACATCCCC
>JBOHFC010000318.1:0-3516 GCA_050701375.1 Pseudonocardiaceae bacterium | reverse complement strand
CCCCAGCCGTGTGCCGATGGGCGCCCGGCGTTCACGGCCAGGTAGATCGCCACCGGCACGACCATCCCGCCGATACCCGCCGCCAACGGGAGGAGGACCCGCCGGCGCTCGCGTAACTCGCCCATGTCGAACTCGCGGCGCGCTTCCAGTCCGATGATGAGGAAGAAGAACGTCATCAGCCCGCTGTTCACCCACTCGCGAAGGGTCTGCGACACGCCAGAACCCCCGAGACGGATCGACAGCGGCGCCCGCCACACCGACTCATACGACGCCACATCGATGTTCGCCCAGACCAGCGCGGTTACCGTGGCGGCCAGCAGGACCGCGGCGCTGCCGGACTCGGTGCGCAGGAAGGCGCGCAACGGTGTCTGAAGACTGCGCGTCCACGCCGTCCGCCCGGCGAAGGGCGCGGGGAAGGCCTCGGGCTCGGTCATTGTTCAATCCTGGGTCACGCCCAGCGCCGCCTCCGCGACTATGCCGTCAAACCAGTTTTGTTCAACACGATGAGGTGACGACCGCAGATGAGCCTGAAGATCGGGTACAAGGCATCGGCTGAGCAGTTTGGCCCGAGGGAACTGGTCGAGTTCGCTGTTCAGGCTGAGGATTTGGGGCTGGACAGCGTGATGATCAGCGATCATTTCCAGCCGTGGCGCCACCGTGGCGGTCACGCCCCGTTCGCGTTGTCCTGGCTCAGCGCGGTCGGGGAGCGCACGTCCAGCGTCATGCTGGGGACCAGCGTGATGACCCCGACCTTCCGCTACAACCCCGCGGTGGTGGCGCAGGCCTTCGGCACGCTCGGCTGCCTTTATCCCGGGCGAATAATTCTGGGTATGGGGACGGGTGAGGCGCTCAACGAGGTCGCCGTGTCGGGCATCGAATGGCCGGCGTTCAAGGTGCGGTTCGCCCGGCTGCGAGAGGCTGTGAAGGTGATGCGCGAGCTGTGGCGGGACGAGCGTGTCACGTTCGAGGGCGAGTTCTACAAGACTACGAACGCCACGGTCTACGACCGGCCCGCAGGGGGGATTCCCATCTACATCGCGGCTGGTGGCCCGGTGGTGGCGAGGTACGCGGGGCGGGTTGGTGACGGGTTCATCTGCACCAGCGGAAAGGGAAAGGAGCTGTACACGGAGACCCTGATTCCCGCCGTCGAGCAGGGTCTTGCCGACAGCGGCCGCGCGCGGGACATCGAGCGGATGATCGAGATCAAGCTCTCGTTCGACCCGAACCCTGAGCAGGCGCTGGAAAATACGCGGTTCTGGGCCCCGTTGGCCCTGTCGGCTGAGCAGAAGCACGGTCTGGAGGATCCGATTGAGATGGAGGCGGCCGGCGATGCGCTGCCCATCGAGCAGGTCGCCAGCCGCTGGATCGTCAGCTCAGACCCCGACGAGGCCGTCGCTGCGATCAAGACCTATGCCGATGCCGGGTTCAACCACCTGGTGTTCCACGGCCCGGGCCACGACCAGAGCCGGTTCCTCACCAGCTTCGCCGAGCAGATCCTGCCCCGGTTGCGTGCCCTACGGTGTTAGCGCCGGGCGGCTCAGCTGAGTGATCGAGCGAGGTCGATCACGGCAGCGACCAGTTCGTTACCTTCCAGTAGCGCGGCGTCGTTGTGGTTCGCCCCGACAATTTCCACCGTCCGCACTGGTCCGCCCGCCGCGGCTGCCACCGCCACGCTCTGCTCCGGCGGCACGATCGTGTCGGCGGAGCCGTAGACGACCACCGTGGGCACCCGGGCCTGGCCGATCAGCTTGGTCACCGGAAACCGGTCCCTGAGTAGCAGCCGGACCGGCAGCAGCGGGTAGTGCCGGGAGCCCACAGCGGCGAGGTCGGTGAACGGCGAGCGCAGCACGAGCCCTCCGGGTGGATGCTCGGTGGCGAGTCGGGTCGCTACCGCCGCGCCGAGGCTTTCCCCGAAGTAGATCAGGCGTCGCGCCGGTACCCCGTGCCCGAGGAGGTAAGCGCGCGCGGCGCGCGCGTCGGTGATCAGCCCGTGCTCCGAGGGGCTGCCGGGATTGCCGCCGTATCCGCGGTAGTCGAGGAGCAGCACCGCGAAACCCTCCGCCGCTAGCCGGCGGGCCAGTGGCGCCCGCAGCGCGCGGGAGCCCGCGTTGCCCGGCATGACCAATACGGTGATGCCGCGGTCGGCGCGGGTTGGCGCGACGTGCCAGGCACCGAGCGTCAGCTCGTCTTCGGTTCGTAGCGTGATCTCCTGTGCCCTGGGCAGCACGCTGCCAGCGGGCGGGAGCGCGGGGTCCGGAAAGTAGATCAGTCGGCGCTGCAGCAGCCACACCGCCATGACCAGCGCGACCAGGACGACCAGTAGGGCCAGCCCGGCGCGCGGCACCTTTCCCATTGTGCTGCCAGCACCACGAACTGCCCCAGTACGGCGACCACCCGATGTCCTGCTGACGAGCCTGGGGCGCTCGTGGGCAAGACGCCGAATGGCACGATCAGGGGCCTGGACGGTCACGTCGTCAGGAGGACCTCGATGAAGCTGGGCCTGCACTACTGGAATTACTCGACCCCGTCCGAATCGGCGAAGATCGCCCCCACGCTTGCCGCCACTGCCCGCATCGCCGAGCAGGCTGGCCTGTCCTCGTTCACCGTGATGGATCACTACTTTCAGATGGAGGCGATGGCCTCGGTCGACGAACCGATGCTCGAGGGCTACACAACGCTGGGCTACCTGGCTGGCCGGACCGACCGGATGACGCTCGGGCTGCTGGTGACCGGGGTGATGTACCGCCACCCGGGGTTGCTGGCCAAGATCGTGACTACCCTCGACGTGCTGTCGGGCGGCCGGGCGAGGCTGGGCATCGGCGCGTCGTGGTACGAACGGGAGCAGCGGGGGCTGGGGGTACCCGTGGTCCCGGTCGGCGAACGTTTCGAGCGGCTGGAGGAGACGCTGCGGATCTGTCTGCAGATGTGGAGCGAGAACAACGGTCCGTTCCTCGGCCGGCACTACCAGTTGGCCGAGACGCTGTGCGAGCCCACGCCGGTCAGCCGGCCACACCCGCCGATCATGATCGGCGGTGGGGGCGAGAAGAAGACCCTGCTCCTGGCGGCCCGCTACGCCAACGCGTGCAATGTGTTCGGCACCACGCCCGCCGAGGTCGCACACAAGTTCGACGTGCTGCGCGAGCACTGCGCCGCCGAAGACCGGGACTACGACAGCATCGAGAAGACCGTGCTGGTCACGCGACCCGCGCTGGTGGACGTCGACGCATTCGTCGCCGACGTGGCCGAGTACGCGGCGCTGGGCGCGACTGAGGTGCAAACCATGCCGGACCGGCATCCGGTCGAGTTCGCTGAGCAACTCGCCGAGCACGTCGTACCGAGGCTGTCCGCGCTCGGCTGAGGCGCTCGGCTGAGGGAAGGCCTGCACCGCTTCTAGTACGGCAGCCGCAGTGTGTGATCCTGGGCGGCGTGTCGTGATCATGGATGCGGCCACCGTGTGATCAACTTCAAGGTGTGTTGGAACTCGAAGAAGACGCGGTAGCCGCGTCATGGACTGTA